>NZ_CAXBIB010000018.1:0-80592 GCF_963975745.1 uncultured Parvibaculum sp.
GCGAGTACGCCGCATTTCGAGTGCGGTACTTTCAACCACTCAGCCACCTCTCCGCAGAGGACGGACGGGACCGTTGAGGCCGTCCGTATGGTCGAAACGGCGCGGAATGTAAACGCGGAGTGGGCCCGACACAAGCCTCGATCGCCCGCCGCGCCCGAAGGTATTGTCTCAGTCTGAATTTTTGCCGCGGTTTGGGGTCAGCTATTTGCGTGGAATGGCCTGGGGGGGATTTTGCGCATGAGAGGGTAGTTCCGCTGGAAGCTGCAGCCAGTGATGTTTCTCCTCGGCCCAGACCACCTGCTCGGGCACAGGAAAATTGCGGTCGGCAAACGAACCCACTGCCACACCCACAAGGTCTGGCAGACGATCGGCTTCCCACCAGAGATTCGAACCGCATTCCGGGCAGAAATGAAACGTCACGTCGAACCCGCTGGCGGAATGGCGGCGGAATCCTTTCGCATTGCCCTGGATGATCTCCACAGCGGCCCGTGGATAAAAGGCCGCCACGCTGAACAGCGAGCCGGTCCGTCGCTGGCAGTCGAAGCAGTGGCAGAGAGAAATCTTCGCCGGCTCACCGCTGCAGCGGAGCGCAAGCTTCCCGCAATGGCAGCTGGCTTCCCGGATCATCTGGCAAGATTGAACGCCTGCCATCAACTCCGCAAGCGTGACGGCCGTGGTTCGCCTGGAATTTCAAACGGAGGGACGACCCGCCCGAAGCGGGCTTAGGCAGGAATCGCACAGGCTGCTAGACTGAACGGATGAATGGCACCGAGGCAGACCCCGACGATCATCCGAAACCGAAAGCCCGTGTGGCGGCGGCCTGGGCCGTCCATGCCTTCACGGCGTCCGGCGTCGTCACCGGCCTGCTGGCAATCGCGGCGCTGATCGCCGGCGACCTGCGGCTCGCCCTGCTCTGGCTGGGCGCAGCCCTGATCATCGACGGGTTCGACGGGCCGATGGCCCGCAAGGTCCGTGTCAGCGAATATGCGCCCCGCTTCGACGGCGCCGTGCTCGACCTCGTGATCGACTATCTGACCTATACGGTGATCCCGGCGCTGCTGATCTACCGTTTCGGCATGGTGCCGCCCGGCTGGGAGATCCCGGCCGCCGCCTTCATCATGACGACCTCGCTCTATTGCTTCGGCAATCGCGAGATGAAGACCAGGGACAACTATTTTTCGGGTTTTCCGGCGGTCTGGAACCTGGTGGTGCTCTATTTCTTCATCGCCGGCAGCGGCCCCTGGCTCAATCTCGCCGTGATCGCGGGGCTCGGCATCCTGACCTTCGTGCCGCTGAAATTCGTCCACCCCTTCCGGGTCGAGGCGCTGCGGCCCCTGACACTGGCCGTGACGGCCCTCTGGGCCGGTCTGGCCTTCTGGCTGGTGCTGGCCAGCGGCCCGGGCCGCCCCCCCGCCGAGGCCGCCCCGGCGGCTTTCTGGGGCTTCTGGGCCAGCTCGCTCTATTTTCTGGGCCTCTGCGTCCGACGCACGGCCAGCGACCTCAAAAGCGGCTGAAAAGCCCTGAAATCAAGCTCTTCCGTGGCTTGACAGGGCATCGTCCCCCTGTATATTGCCCGCCAATTCGGCCCGTGCCGCTTTCAAGGGCGGCGCGTCGGGCTTTTTTCGTTACATGGTGGGTTAAGCGATGTTCGCAGTCATCCGGACCGGCGGCAAACAATACAAGGTCGCAAAGGACGATCTTCTCGAGATCGAGAAGATCGAAGCAAAGGCCGGCGACAAGGTCGATCTCGGCGAAGTGCTGATGGTCGGCGGCGAAGGCGCGCCGAAAGTCGGCAGCCCGCTGGTCGCGGGCGCCTCGGTGAAGGCCGAAGTGGTCGACCAGACCCGCGGTCCGAAGCTGACGATCTTCAAGAAGCGCCGGCGTCAGAATTATCGCCGCAAGAACGGCCACCGCCAGGACCTGACGCTGGTCAGGATCCTCGATATCGCCGGCTGATCGGCAGGGAGTAAGACATGGCTCACAAAAAGGCAGGCGGTTCCTCCCGCAACGGTCGCGACAGCGCCGGCCGCCGTCTCGGCGTCAAGAAGTTCGGCGGCGAGAGCGTCATCCCCGGCAACATCCTTGTGCGTCAGCGCGGCACCAAGGTGCATCCGGGCGACAATGTCGGCATCGGCAAGGACCACACGATTTTCGCGACCCGCGAGGGCACCGTCGAGTTCCGCAAGCGCAAGAACGGCCGCGCCTTCGTGTCGGTCGTCCCGGCGGCGATGCCGTCGAACGCGGCGGATTGATCGCGGGGTGAACGCCACCTCGCAAGGTGGCGACCATCGAAATACGAAAGGGAGATGGGCCGCCATCTCCCTTTTTTCGTGCCCTTTCGGGGTTGGAAGGAATTCCCCGATGCAGGAAGAGCTGAAAACGGAAAGATTGTTGCTGCGGCCGCTGCAGACGGACGATGCCGAAAGGCTGGCCGCACTCGCCAACAACTGGAATGTCGCCCGGATGCTCGCCCGCATGCCCTTTCCCTACACGCTCGACATGGCGCATCAGTGGATCGGCAAACAGACGGCGCTGCGTGCCGATGGCGAAGAATTCACTTATGCGGTCGATCTCGATGGTGACGCCGTCGGTGCCTGCGGCCTGCAGTCCCATGCCGATGGCACGCATGAGCTGGGCTACTGGATCGGCGAACCCTGGTGGAACCGCGGGCTTGCCAGCGAAGCGGCGGCAGCCGTGCTTGCTGCCGCCATCGAACGCTTCGGCGCGGCAACGGTGATCTCGGGCCATTTCGCCGAGAACCACGCCTCGGGCCGCGTACTGACCAAACTCGGCTTCCGCTATACTGGCGAGGAGCATCGCTGGTGCGAGGCGCGGCGCGAACGCGTGCATTGCCTGACCATGCGGCTGGCGCGAACGGACGTGTAGGATGAAATTTCTCGACCAGGCGAAGATCCATGTCCGATCGGGCAATGGCGGGGCGGGCGCGGTGAGCTTCCGGCGCGAGAAGTTCATCGAGTATGGCGGTCCCGACGGCGGCGATGGCGGCCGGGGCGGCGACGTGATCGTCGAATGCGTCGAGGGTCTCAATACGCTGATCGATTATCGCTTCCAGCAGCATTTCAGGGCCAAGACCGGCATGCATGGCATGGGCAAGAACCGCTCGGGCGCCAATGGCGCCGACGTGGTGCTGAAGGTGCCGGCCGGTACGCAGGTGCTCGAGGAAGATGGGGAAACGTTGATCGCCGACCTGACCGAGGTGGGCCAGCGCATCGTGCTTGCCAAGGGCGGCAATGGCGGCTTCGGCAATGCCTATTTCAAGAGTTCGACCAATCAGGCGCCGCGCCGCGCCAATCCCGGACAGGAAGGCATCGAGAAGATCGTCATCCTGCGGCTGAAGCTGATCGCCGATGCGGGGCTCGTCGGCCTGCCCAATGCCGGCAAGTCGACCTTTCTGGCCGCCGTCAGCGCGGCGAAGCCGAAGATCGCCGACTATCCCTTCACCACGCTCAATCCCGGCCTCGGCGTCGTCACCGTCGATACGCGCAGCTTCGTGCTGGCCGACATTCCCGGCCTGATCGAAGGCGCGCATGAAGGTGCAGGGTTGGGCGACCGGTTTCTCGGCCATCTCGAACGCTGCAGCATCCTGATCCATCTGGTCGACGGCACGCAGGAAGATGTGGCGGATGCCTATGAGGTCATTCGCGGCGAGATCGAGGCCTATGGTGCGGGCCTCGAGAACAAGCCCGAGATCCTCTGCCTCAACAAGGCCGATGCGCTGTCCGACGCGGACCGCGCCGAAAGGAAGCGGCAACTCGAAGCGGCAAGCGGCCGCAAGGTGCATCTGCTGTCCGGCGTTTCGGGCGAGGGCGTGACGGCCGTTCTGCGGCTTGTCGCCGATGCGATCACCAGGAACCGCGCCGCCGAAGGCGCGGCCGGCAAGAAGGACGAGGAAGAAGAGGGCTGGCAGCCATGAGCGCGTCATATCTCGCCAAGGCACAACGCATCGTCGTGAAGATCGGCTCGGCGCTGCTGACCGATGCCGAAACCGGCAAGCTCAACCGCACCTGGCTGCAGGCGCTGGTCGAGGACGTGGCGCGGATGCGCGGCCGCGGCCAGGAAGTGCTGATCGTTTCCTCGGGCGCCATCGCGCTTGGCCGCCGCGCGCTGAAGCTCGCGCCCGGCAAGCTGAAACTGGAGGAAAGCCAGGCGGCCGCCGCCGTCGGCCAGATCAGCCTTGCCCATGCCTTTCAGGAAATGCTCTCGGCCTATGGCCATTCCTGCGCGCAAATTCTGGTGACGCTGGAAGACACCGAGGAGCGCCGCCGCTATCTCAATGCGCGCTCGACCATCTCGACACTGTTGAAGCTCGGCGCAGTACCGGTCATCAACGAGAACGACACGGTGGCAACCACCGAGATCCGCTATGGCGACAATGACCGCCTCGCCGCGCGCGTCGCCAGCATGATGTCGGCCGACTGTCTGGTGCTGCTGTCCGATGTCGACGGCCTCTACACCGCACCGCCGCATCTTCCGGGTGCAACGCATCTTTCCGAGGTCGCCGACATCACGCCGGAGATCGAGGCCATGGCCGGCGGTGCCGCCAGCGAATATTCGCGCGGCGGCATGAAGACGAAACTCGCCGCCGCCCGCATCGCGACCGAAGGCGGCGCCCGCATGGCGATCATCGACGGGCGCGGCCTTCACCCGTTGAAGGCCGTCGAGGACGGCGCGCGCTGCACCTGGTTCGCCGCCCATTCGACGCCCTATGCGGCGCGCAAACGCTGGATCTCGGGCTCGCTGAAAAGCCTCGGCACGCTGGTGATCGACGACGGCGCGGTCAAGGCGCTGATGCAGGGCCGCAGCCTGCTGCCCGCCGGCGTCGCCAGTGTCGAGGGCCTGTTCGATCGCGGCGACGCGGTCAGCGTGCGCGATCAGGCCGGCCGTGAAATCGCCAGCGGCCTCGTCGCCTATTCGAGCGACGATGCGCGGCGGATTGCCGGCCATTCGAGCGGCGAAATCGAGGAGCTGCTGGGCTATTCGGGCCGCACCGAAATGATCCATCGCGACGATCTGGTGCTGAAGAAGGGCTGAGACCGTTGAAACCGGCGCACCCGCCTGAAATACTCCAGAGGGCGCGCAGCAGAAGGGGATGACCCCATGACGATCGTCAAGATCAACGCAGACCGGCAGGACGTCGCCGCCCTGATGGCCGGGATCGGCCGCGCCGCGCGCGACGCCGCGACGGCACTGGCGCGCGTACCGACCAAACAGAAGGACGCCGCGCTGCTGGCCGCCGCCATGGCCGTGCGCGCCAATGTCGACGATATTCTGACCGCCAATGCAGACGATGTCGCCGATGCGGTGAAGAACGGTCTCGCACCGGCCATGATCGATCGCCTGACGCTCGACACGAAGCGCGTCGAGGCAATTGCCCGCGCGCTGGAAGATATCGCCGCCCTGCCCGATCCCGTCGGTGCGAAGATCGCCGAATGGGACCGCCCCAACGGCCTGCATATCGAACGCGTGCGCGTGCCCCTCGGCGTCATCGGCATCATCTATGAAAGCCGCCCCAACGTAACGGCGGATGCCGGCGCGCTCTGTCTGAAGTCGGGCAACGCCGCGATCCTGCGCGGCGGCTCGGAAGCGCTGCGCTCCAGCAAGGCAATTCACGCCTCACTGCTCGAAGGCATCATCGCCACCGGCCTGCCCGAGGCGACGATCCAGCTGGTGCCGGTTTCCGACCGCGCCGCCGTCGGCGAAATGCTGCGCGGGCTCGACGGCAATCTCGACGTGATCGTGCCGCGCGGCGGCAAGAGCCTCGTTGCCCGCGTGCAGGACGAGGCGCGCGTGCCGGTCTTCGCCCATCTCGAAGGCGTCTGCCACGTCTATGTCGACCGTGACGCCGATCTCGATATGGCGCGCAACATCGTGCTCAATTCGAAAATGCGGCGCACCGGCATTTGCGGCGCGGCCGAAACGCTGCTGGTCGACGCGGCCTGTGCCGCAACGCATCTGAAGCCGCTGGTCGAAGCATTGCTGGCCGCAGGCTGCGAGGTGCGCGGCGACACCGCCACACAGGCCGTCGACAGCCGCGTCAGGCCTGCGACCGAAGAGGACTGGTACACCGAATATCTCGACGCGATCATCGCGGTACGGGTGGTGAAGGACGTCGAGGCCGCAATGGCGCATATCGCCAGATACGGTTCGGCCCATACCGAGGCGATCGTGACCGGGAACGCGGCAACCGCCGAGCGCTTCCTCGCCACCGTCGACAGCGCCATTCTGCTGCACAACGCCTCGACCCAGTTTGCCGATGGCGGCGAGTTCGGCATGGGGGCCGAGATCGGCATTGCCACCGGCAAGTTCCATGCGCGCGGGCCGGTCGGCGTCGAGCAGTTGACAAGTTTCAAATATGCGGTGCGCGGCAACGGCCAGGTGCGGCCCTGAGAGACGATCGCACATGACGCGGCGTTGCGAGCTGCTGATGCCGGGCCTGAAGGTCGGCCTGCTGGGGGGCTCGTTCAATCCGGCACATGAGGGCCATCTGCATGTAACGCGGATGTGCCTGCGCGCGCTTCAGCTCGACCGCGTCTGGTGGCTGGTCTCGCCGCAGAATCCGCTGAAGCCGCAGGACGGCATGGCCGCTTTCGCCGACCGCTTCGCCTCGGCCGAAGCGATGGCGCGCGATCCGCACATCTGCGTATCGGACATCGAAACGCGTCTCGGCACGCGCTATACGGTCGACACGCTGGCAGCGCTCGCCGAACGTCATCCCGACATTCGCTTCGTCTGGTTGATGGGCGCCGACAACATGATCGAATTGCCGCGCTGGCGGCGCTGGCGCGAGATCGCGACCCTCGCGCCGATCGCCGTTTATCCGCGCCCGGGCTTCACGCTGAAGGCGCGCCTCTCGCCGGCGGCGGCCGCGCTGCGCGCGCACAGGCTCGATGCCAGCGACGGCCGCCTGCTGGCGGGCCGCGAACCGCCGGCGCTGGTCTTTCTCGAAGGGCCGGAAAGCCGCCAGTCGGCAACCGAAATCCGCCGCCGCGGCGGCTGGCAGGGGCGCCCGGGCCCGGCTGTCGTGGAAGCTTGAAAATCCGGTCATTGAACTTGGGGCCTGCGAACCCTATTCTCGTCATGCCGGTGTCCGGCATCGGACATGGGCCCTGTGTAAGTCACCAGAACAAGGAGCCTGTTCCTGACCAGTCAATCAACGGACCGCAAGGTCCAGCGTCAGCCCGCAAGGGCAACTGCCGCAAGGCAGGGCGGCGGCGCCAAGCGCCCCGCAGCGAAGAAATCCCCGAAAGCCGCCGCGGCGGCAGGGGAAAGAACGGCCCAGACCTCCTCGAAAACCGCCGCCGCCGAAAAATCGTCCGCCATGCTTGCGCTGGTGCTCGAGAGCCTCGATGAGGACAAGGCGGAAGACGTGGTTGCCATCGACCTCGCCGGAAAGACGCCCATCGCCGATCACATGGTGGTGGCGAGCGGCCGTTCGCAGCGCCATGTCGGCGCCGTGGCCGACCATCTCGTCCGCCGCCTGAAGGAGGCGGGCTTCGGTACCTCGCAGGTCGAGGGCATGAAACAGGGCGACTGGGTGCTCATCGACGGCGGCGACGTGCTGATCCACGTCTTCCGGCCGGAGGTGCGCGAGTTCTACAAGCTGGAGAAGATGTGGTCGGCCGATATTCCGGCCGATCAGCAGGCCGTCTGAGGCAACACACCCTCACGACCGCATCCTGCGCTTCTCCCCGCGTCCGCTATTGACCGGCGCCGGGCCGGACGGGGGAGTTCATGCGTCTTCAGATATGTGCCGTGGGCCGGCTGCGGGCCGGACCGGAAAAGCAGCTTCTCGACGACTATCTCGCGCGCCTCGATGCGACCGGGCGCGGCATCGGCATCACGGCCGCCCCGCTGATCGAGGTCGAGGAGAAGCGCCGTCTCGAACCTGCCCCCCTGAAGATCCGCGAAGGCGAATTGCTGCGCGCGGCGATCGCGAAAGGCGCGACGATCGTGGCGCTCGACGAACGCGGCCGCGCCGAGCCGAGCGCGGCGTTCGCCAGGCGTCTCGGCGACTGGCGCGATGGCGGCGTCTCGGATGTCGCCTTCCTGATCGGCGGGGCCGGCGGACTTGCGCCGGAGATCCGCGACAGTGCGGCCCATATCCTCGCCTTCGGCCCAGCGACATGGCCGCACATGCTGGCACGGGTGATGCTGGCCGAACAGCTTTACCGCGCGGCAACGATTCTTTCCGGCCATCCCTATCATCGCGCCTGAGCCACGCCTGCCAAGTGGACACCCTGTGGCGCATGCACTAATTTGACAACCCGCTCGCCGAGGGCGCGGCGATTCGACGTTCGATTGCGGACGTATTTTCTGGATCATCATGAGCTCAATGACCGGCGTTCGACCTCTTGTTCTGGCGCTGCTGGACGGCTGGGGCGTCCGGGCGGAGCGTGACGCGAACGCGATCGCACTGGCGCGGACGCCGATCTACGACCGTCTGGCGGCTACATCGCCGCATGCCTTGCTGGCCGCGTCGGGCGATGCGATCGGCCTTGCGCCCGGCCGCGCCGCCTATGCGCAGGCGGCCTATGCAACGCTGGGCGCGGGCCGCGTTGTCGAACAGACGGCAACCGCCATCGCGCGCCGCCTTCACGGCAACGGCGCCGCCGGTCTCGCCGCCCATCCGACACTGCAGCGGCTTGTGGCCCGCGTCAGGCCGCTGGGCGGTGCGATACATCTGGTCGGCATGGTGACGCCTTCGGGTATCGCCGGACAGCAACGCCATCTGGCCGTGCTGGCGGCGCTGCTGAGCCATGAGGGTGTCAGGGTCTGGGTTCACGCGATCATGGACGGTCAGGACACGCGGCCGCAAAGCGGCATCGAACATCTGGCCGAATTTCTCGACGACATCGCGGGTGCCGGAAATGCGACGCTTGCCAGCGTGATGGGCCGCACCTTCGGTTTTGACGACATGACCGATCCGGCGGCGCTGGCGGCCACCTGGCGCGCAATGGCCGAAGCCGAGGCGCCGCTGGCCGAGTATCCGACCGCCTATCTCGATCAATGCTACCGCAAGGGCCTGAACGATGACGCTGTCCCGCCGGCCATTGCCGCCGGCTATCGCGGCATACGCCAGGACGACGCCTTGTTGCTGGTCAACCTGCAACCGAACGATGCCCTTCCATTGATGAGCGCGCTGCTGGATCCGGTGACGGCCGGCCTCGCGCAACGCGCGCCTTCCCTTTGCGGCGTCTCTTCGCTGGTCCGGCTGGACCGGCCGCTCGGCGACACGGTCGAGGCGCTCTACGTGAACGCCACCTTCGACACCAGCTTCGCCGATGTGCTGGCGCGCGGCGGACAGACGCAGCTCGTGCTTACCGAGACGGCGGCCGAAAGCAATCTCTGGAATTTTGCCCGCGGCGGCCCACGCTCGCTTCTGCCGGGCGAATCCGTGCTGGTAGCCGATACGCCGGCGCGTCTCGAGAAGCGCCCCGAAATGGCCTCGGCCGCGTTGACCGGCGAGGTCCTCGCGGCCCTCAAGGCACGCGACCGCGATGTGATCGTCGTCGAATTTGCCAATGCCGCAATACTGGGACGCACCGGCAACATGCGCGCGACCATCGCCGCCATCGAGGCCGTCGACAAATGTCTCGGCAAGATTGCGGCACAGATCGAAAAGCGCGGCGGCGTGCTGGCGCTTTGCGGCACCTATGGCAAGGCCGAGTTGATGATCGATCCGGAAACCGGCGGCCCCTGGCGCGCAACGACGGCCTCGGACGTGCCCTTTGTTCTTGCCGGCGGCGCACCCGGCCAGCATCTGGGCAATGGCGCGCTGGCCGATGTCGCGCCGACGCTGCTCGCGCTTCTCGGCCTGCGAGCGCCGCCCGAGATGACCGGCCGCTCGCTGCTGGCCGCAAGCCAAGCGCAGAGCCGGATCAGTGCCTGACTTCACGCACAGGCCGTCGGCCATGCTGCTGCTGGCGGCGGCACTGGGCGCGAGCGGGCTGCATGGCGTCCGTGCCGAAACCGCCGAACCGGCCGCGCTCGACGCGCTTCAGCGGCAGATCGAATCGAGCATCGAGAAACAGAAGGCCCTTGAGCTTCAATCCGAAGCCGCCCGCCGCGAGGCCGAGGAAGTCCGCCGCGCGCTGATCGAAACGGCCGCACGCGTGCAGTCGCGCGAGGCCGACGTCTCGGCCTCCGAGGACCGGTTGCAGGGCCTGCGGATCGCGGAAGCCGATGTCACCGTGCAGCTCGAACGCCGCCGCGCCGCCATGGCCGAACTGCTGGCAGCACTGACCCGTCTCGACCGGCAACCGCCGCCGGCCCTGGCCGTGCGCCCCGACGACGCGCTGACCTCGGCCCGGAGCGCCATGCTGCTCGGCGCTGCCGTGCCCGAACTCCAGGCCGAAGCTGCCGAGTTGCGTCAGCGCCTCGAGGAACTGACGCGGTTGCGCCAGGAAATTCTGGCGGAACGCGAAACACTCGGCGAAACGAAGACATTGCTCGAAAGCGAGCGAACCGCGCTCGAAGCATTGCTTCAGCGCAAGCTCGAGCAACAGGCGAAACTGAGCGAAGCCGCCGAAAGCGAACAGGCCCGCGCCGAACGCCTGTCGCGCCAGGCCACCGACCTGACCGACCTGATTGCGCGCCTGGAGGCCGGCGCCGTGGCCCGGCTGCCGATGCACCGGCCCGAAATCCGCCCGGACCCGCCGGCACAGCCGGCGTCGCCGCCACCCGCCGCCGCGCCGGCCGAGACCCGGACGGCCGTGCTGCGGCCGCCTTCGGAGCCGCCCGCCATCCCCTCCTCGCGGCGCTTCTCGGATGCCAGGGGACTGATCCGCCCGCCGGCCGCCGGGCGTATCGTCAGGGCCTATGGCGCGCCGGACGATCTGGGCGGCACCAGTCAGGGATTGACCATCGAAACGCGCCCCGATGCACACATTATTGCCCCTTTTGACGGTAGAATCTCATATGCGGGGCCATTTCGCCGATATGGCCAACTCTTGATCATATCGGTGGGCGAAGGGTACCATGTGCTGCTGGCAGGCATGACGCGAATTGACGGTGCGGTGGGCCAGAGTATCCTTGCCGGCGAACCCATCGGCACGATGGGGTCATCGCCCTCCAGCGACGATCCGGCCGCACGGAACGACCAAGCGCGACGGGACGGGATACCGGGCCGCGGTCCCGCTCTCTATATCGAAATCCGGAAAGACGGCAGCCCGATCGATCCTCGACCATGGCTGACGATGAGTGACAAGAAGGCAAGTGGGTAAATGAACAAGTCTGTTTTCGCCGGCTTCGCCGTCGGCATATGCCTGTCGGTCGGCACCGTTCTGGCCTTGCAGCCGGGGGTGCTGAATTCCGCGGCCTATGCCAACGACCAGAACACCTATCGTCAATTGAACCTGTTCGGCGACGTCTTCGAGCGCGTCCGCGCCGACTATGTCGAACCGACCGACGATTCCAAGCTGGTCGAGTCGGCCATTAACGGCATGCTGACCTCGCTCGATCCGCATTCGAGCTACATGACCCCCAAGACCTTCCGCGACATGCAGGTGCAGACGCGCGGCGAGTTCGGCGGCCTCGGCATCGAGGTGACGATGGAGAACGGTTTCGTCAAGGTGGTGACGCCGATCGACGACACGCCGGCCAGCCGCGCCGGCATGCGCCCCAACGACTACATCACGCATATCGACGGCACGCCGATCCTCGGCATGACCTTGAGCGACGCCGTCGACAAGATGCGCGGACCGGCCAATTCGTCGGTGACGCTGACCGTCATCCGCAAGGGCACTGACGAGCCCTTCGAAGTGAAGCTGACACGCGCCATCATCACCATCAAGTCGGTTCGCCACAATCGCGAAGGCGACATCGGCTATATCCGCATCACCTCCTTCAACGAGCAGACATCCGACCTGCTGGGCAAGGCGATCAACGAACTGTCGAAGGAGATCGGTCAGGCGCGCCTGAAGGGCTACATTCTCGACATGCGCAACAATCCGGGCGGACTGCTCGATCAGGCCATCACGGTCAGCGACGACTTCATCGAGGGCGGCGAGATCGTCTCGACGCGCGGCCGCCATTCGGAAGACACGCAACGCTACAATGCGCGTTCGGGCGATATCACCAAGGGAAAGCCGATCATTGTGCTGATCAATGGCGGTTCGGCCAGCGCCTCCGAAATCGTTGCCGGTGCGCTGCAGGATCATCGCCGCGCCACCGTGCTGGGAACCCGTTCCTTCGGCAAGGGATCGGTGCAGACCATCATTCCACTCGGCTCGGACGGTGCACTGCGCCTGACGACGGCACGTTACTACACGCCGGCCGGCCGCTCGATCCAGGCCAAGGGCATCGAGCCGGACATCATCGTGCTGCAGACCGATCCCGACGACGAGACGAAGAAGAAGCCGGCCACGATCGGCGAGTCGGCCCTGCCGGGCCATCTCGCGGCGGAGGAAGGCGAGGAACAGGGTGGCTCCGACAGCTTCGTCCCGACGGACAAGGCCGAGGACAGGCAGCTTCTCTACGCCATCGATCTGCTGAACGGCGCCCGCAAGGATGCGGCGTTCATCAGCGGCACGACATCAAGCGCCATGGCCAACTGAGACGCCGGCCTGCCGGAGACGAATTGTACGCATGGATGCAAAAGCGACGGCGAAAGGTGTCGGCCTGAACGGGAGCAGACAAGCCGATGACGACGGTGGCATTCGCTTCGCGCCGCTGGCCGTCGCCGCGCTTGTCGTGGCGCTTGTCTATGGCGGTACGCTTGTCTGGCTGCTTCTCTCCGACAATCGCCTGGCTGGCGAACCGGTGGTGCATCTTGCGCTGACAGCGAAAGAACCGGCCGAGACGGACCTCGCCACCGCGCCGGCGCCGGAACCCGACGACCGGAACATTGCGGAAGAACCCGCAGCGACGGTGCCGGCAGCAGACGAGCTGAGCAGCGACGAACGTGCGCTGCTCGAAGCAGCGCGGCGCATCGATGAGGAAGTGGCGGCCGAAGATGTCGCTTCGCAAGTGCGCATCGTCGGCGCCGAAAGCGTCTCGGGCGGCGAGACCGCCGGCAGGGCTGCGCGGCGCGTCGAGCCGCTGCCGCCGGTTCCCGATCCGGCGCTGATCGAAATGACGCCCGATGGACCCTTGCCGAAGATTGCAGCCGACGGGCGCACGCCTGCGCAGGTCTATGCGCGGCCCGTGCCGCCCGGCACACCGGCAGCGCGCCGCATTGCGCTTGTCGTCAGCGGCATGGGGATCAGCGAGAGCGCGACGGCGCATGCGATCGAAACACTGCCGCCGGAAGTGACGCTCTCCTTTGCTCCCTATGGCCCTGGCATGCAGAACTGGATTGCGAGAGCGCGCGCCGCCGGCCATGAAGTGTTGCTTGAGTTGCCGATGGAGCCCTTCGGCTATCCGCAGAACGACCCCGGCCCCTACACGCTGCTGACGAATCTTTCGGCGGAAGAAAATCTTTCGCGCCTCAGCTGGCTGATGAGCCGGTTCACCGGCTATGCCGGCGTGATGAATTATCAGGGCGCGCGTTTCACGGCCTCCTCCGCAGCAGTCGAAGAGACGATGAGGGCGCTGAGCGCACGCGGGCTTCTCTATGTCGACAACGGCGCCTCGGCACGCAGCCTTGCCCCGCAATTGGCACGCGAAGCCGGCATGCCGGCCGTGCAGGCCTCGCGCATCGTCGATCCGGTACAGAACCCGCAAGTGATCGCCACGTCGCTGGAAGTGCTCGAGGAGATTGCCGCGACGGGCGTGGCGATCGGCGTCGCCTCCGGTTTTCCGGTTACCGTCGACGCGCTGGCCGAATGGGCGCGCACGCTGGAGGAAAGGAATTTCGTGCTGGTACCCGTCTCGGCCACCGCGAACTGACGAAAGAAGACAGAGCCGCATGCCGCGCCACCGCGAACACGCCACAGCCGTCGACCCGTCAACGCTGCCCTATCGCCCCTGTGTCGGCATCATGCTGATCAATCGCGACGGTCTTGTCTGGGTCGGCAATCGCATGATGGATGGCGGCGCGCATGAGCTGACCGGCGCCGCGCTGACCTGGCAGATGCCGCAGGGCGGCATCGACGAGGGCGAGGAACCTGCCGTCGCGGCGCTGCGCGAACTCAAGGAAGAGACGGGTACGGACAAGGCGCGCATCATCGGCGAGACGAAGGACTGGCTGACCTACGACCTGCCGCCGCATCTCGCCGGCATCGCGCTGCGCGGCAAGTATCGCGGCCAGAAGCAGAAATGGTTCGCGATGCGCTTCACGGGCACGGATTCCGACATCGATATCGCCGCCGACGACCACCAGGAATTCAGCGAATGGGCCTGGGTACCACTCGATGAGGTGTTGCAGCTGATCGTGCCGTTCAAACGCTCCGTCTACGAACAGCTGGTCGCCGAATTCGGTCCGCTGGCCGTCCCGGAAGCGTGAAATCCACAGCAACCCCCCCCCTCTGTCATCGAACTGTCACGAAACTGTCACAAACCGCTTCCGGCCCGGGGATAAGTCGCGTCCGCGGGCGAGTTATCCCCGGTCCGGAAAACAATTTATCCCCGGCTGCGGCAGGAGGCGCGCCGCCGGGACCGATTCGCGCGGTGGAAAAAACTTGTCCCCGGGATTCAGACCGCCGCGCGGGCCAGCCGCCAGTTGCGGAAGCGCCAGTAGCGCCAGGCCAGCGCCGCGACCGCGCGCATCGGCCGGCCCTGCGGCTTGAGGCCGGCGGCCTTGCCGACCATCGAGATCAGACGCTCGACATGCTGGCGGCGATAGAGGCCGAGCGCGCGTTTTTCATAGGCCTTGGCGAAACGCGCGCGTTGATAGGGCACACTGCCATCGGCCGGCGTGTTGGCCGCGTAATAGGCGCAGGCCAGTTCGTCGTCATCGGCTTCGGCGATGCGGCCGAGTGCGACGCGGATACGCGCGAGGATCGACGGTTTGGCCTCGTCGAGCGCGTTGAAGCCGTCATAGAAAAGCTTGTAGTGACGGAATTCGTCGGCGGCGATATTGGTCGCGATCTGCTTCAGCACCGGCTCCGCGGTCGCATCCTTGATGGCGGTGTAATAGGACGAGGTCCCGCTCTCGACGACGCAGCGCGCAATCAGTTCGCCGCCCCTGCTGCCGCGCACCGACTGGATCGCGTCGAGCGGGATCGAATAGCCGGCGCGAAAGCGCGCAAAGGCTTCGTCGAAACTGAAATCGGGATCGGCAAGCTCCGCCCAGCGGGCCAGCGCCTGCCCGTGCTGCACTTCCTCCGCACCCCATTGATGGATCGTCTGCTTGATATCGGGCCGGTCGGAAAAGACGTTGCAGAGATAGGTCACGTAATCGGGCGCATTGAACTCGACCATCGCCGCCGCCTTGACCGCGCGCAGGATCTCGGGGTCGACCTTTGCGGGGTCGAAATCCTGCCAGCGAATATCCTCAAGCGTCCAGTGACGGGTCATGCATCCTCGGTCCGCGCGGAGAGCCGCGCCTTTGTGACGGTATTATAATGGATGCGATGCGGCAGTTTAAGGGCAGCCGCACGGGGCCGATGGCCGCAGCCGGAAAGAGGCGGGAATCCGGGGGCCAGCGCCCCCCGATCCTCAGAGGGCCTGGCGGAGCTGCTTCAGGTGATCGAGCTTTTCCTGCGCGGCCTGGCGCTTGGTGTCGGTCCTGGCGTCGTTGACGTCTTCCTGCGCATGCGCGATTTCACGGTCGAGCGCGGCCGCGTCGAGTTCGGCGAGCGGCACGGTGAACTCGGCCAGCACCGTGAGACCGGCCGGCGTCACCTCGGCGAAACCGCCACGCACGAAGATCCGCTGCTGCGCCTTGCCGGCCTCGTCGATATTGACGATGCCGGGACGCAGGGTCGCCATGACGGGCGCATGGCCCGCCATGATACCCATGTCGCCCTCGGCGCCGGGAATCGCCACCATGTCGACCTCACCCGAGAACAGCAGGCGCTCGGGCGAGACGAGATCGAATTGCAGCTTGTCAGCCATCGGATACTACCTCGTGCGACGGCGGATCAGGCCGCTTCCTTGGCCAGACGTTCGGCCTTGGCGACCGCGTCCTCGATCGTGCCGACCATGTAGAAGGCGGCTTCCGGCAGGTGATCGTAGTCGCCGTTGCACAGACCCTTGAAGCCCTTGATCGTGTCCTTGATGTCGACAAGCACGCCCGGCGTACCGGTGAAGACTTCGGCGACGAAGAAGGGCTGGCTGAGGAAGCGCTCGATCTTGCGGGCGCGGGCGACGACCAGCTTGTCTTCTTCCGACAGCTCGTCCATGCCGAGAATGGCGATGATGTCCTGGAGCGACTTGTAGCGCTGCAGGATCTCCTGCACCTGACGCGCCGTGTCGTAATGTTCCTGGCCGACAACGCGCGGCTCGAGAATGCGGCTCGTCGAGTCGAGAGGGTCCACCGCCGGATAGATGCCCTTTTCCGAGATCGCGCGGTTGAGCACGGTCGTCGCATCCAAGTGAGCAAACGAGGTGGCGGGCGCCGGGTCGGTCAAGTCGTCGGCCGGCACGTAAATGGCCTGCACCGAAGTGATCGAACCCTTGGTCGTGGTGGTGATGCGTTCCTGCAGCGCGCCCATGTCGGTGGCGAGCGTCGGCTGATAGCCCACGGCCGACGGGATGCGGCCGAGCAGCGCCGACACTTCCGAACCCGCCTGGGTGAAGCGGAAGATGTTGTCGACGAAGAAGAGCACGTCCTGGCCCTTGTCGCGGAAATGTTCGGCGACGGTGAGGCCGGTCAGCGCCACGCGGGCACGCGCCCCGGGCGGCTCGTTCATCTGGCCGAACACCAGCGCGCATTTCGAACCCGTGGTGTCGCCATTGTTCTCGTTCGGGTCCTTGTTGACGCCCGACTCGATCATCTCGTGATAGAGATCGTTGCCTTCGCGCGTGCGCTCGCCGACGCCGGCGAACACCGAATAGCCGCCATGCGCCTTGGCGATGTTGTTGATCAGTTCCTGAATGAGAACGGTCTTGCCGACGCCGGCGCCGCCGAACAGGCCGATCTTGCCGCCGCGCGCATAAGGCGCCAGCAGGTCGACGACCTTGATGCCGGTGACGAGCATCTGCGCTTCCGTCGACTGCTCGACGAAGGACGGCGCTTCCTGGTGGATTTCGCGGCGCGCTTCGTGCTTGACCGGGCCGGCTTCGTCCACCGGCTCGCCGATGACGTTGATGATGCGGCCGAGCGTGCCCTCGCCGACCGGCACCGAAATCGCGGCGCCCGTGTCGCGGACTTCCTGCCCGCGGACGAGACCTTCGGTCGTGTCCATGGCGATGGTGCGCACCGTGTTCTCGCCAAGATGCTGCGCGACCTCGAGGACCAGGCGGTTGCCGCCATTGTCCGTTTCCAGCGCGTTCAGGATGGCGGGCAGATTGTCGGTGAACTCCACGTCCACGACGGCGCCAATAACCTGAGCGATCTTTCCGACTGCCTTGCTCATGCGAGTTCCTTCATCTTCCCTTTGGGGGATCGTCCTAGAGCGCTTCGGCGCCCGAGATAATTTCGATCAGTTCCTTGGTGATCATCGCCTGCCGCGAACGGTTGTAGGTGATGTTGAGCTTCTTGATCATGTCGCCGGCGTTGCGCGTGGCGCTGTCCATCGCCGACATCTTGGCGCCGAACTCGCCGGCCACATTCTCGAGCAGCGCCCGGAAGATCTGCACCGACAGATTGCGCGGCAGAAGGTCCTTCAGGATTTCGGCTTCATCGGGCTCGTAGTCATAGACCGCACCGCCGAGATCGACCCCTTCCGCGCCCGCCGGCACGCTGGCCGGGATCAGCTGCTGGGCGGTCGGGATCTGGCTGACGACATTGACGAACTTCGAATAGAAGAGCGTCGCCACATCGAACTCGCCGGCCTCGAAAAGTTCCAGCACATTGCGCGAAATATCTTCGGCCTGTGCGAAACCGATCTGACGGATGCCGGTGAACTCGTAGGACTTGACGATCCGGTCGCCGAAGTCGCGGCGCAGCGCGTCGCGGCCCTTGCGGCCGACGGTCAGAATCTTCACCGTCTTGCCTTCGCCGATCAGCTTGCGGATATGCGTGCGCGCCAGCCGCGCGATCGAGGAGTTGAAACCGCCGCAGAGACCGCGATCGGCGGTCGCCACGATGACGAGATGCACCTTGTCGGAGCCCGTGCCGGCCAGCAGCGCCGGCGCGTCGGCCCGTCCCGCCATGCCGGCCGAGAGATTGGCCAGCACCCGGTCCATGCGCTCGGCATAGGGACGCGCGGCCTCGGCCGCTTCCTGCGCCCGGCGCAGCTTCGCGGCGGCGACCATCTGCATCGCCTTGGTGATCTTCTGCGTCGCCTTGACGCTGGCGATGCGGTTTCTGAGGTCCTTGAGGCTGGCCATTCGCCCTTACCTTTTGCGCGTGCTCAGGCGAACGCCTTGGTGAAGCTTTCGACGACCGATTTGAGCTTCTCTTCCGTGTCGCCCGAAATCTGCTTCTCGCTGCGGATGGCATCGAGAATGCCGGCATGGCTCGAACGGACGCTGCGCAGGAGCTCCTGCTCGTAGCGGCCGACATCACCGACCGGCAGCTTGTCGAGATAGCCATTGACGCCGGCATAGATCACGACGACCTGCTCTTCGACCTTGAGCGGCGAGAACTGGCCCTGCTTCAGAAGCTCGGTCAGGCGCGCGCCGCGATTGAGAAGGCGCTGCGTGGCCGCGTCGAGATCGGAACCGAACTGCGCGAAGGCCGCCATTTCACGGTACTGCGCCAGCTCGCCCTTGATCTTGCCGGCAACCTGCTTCATCGCCTTGATCTGGGCCGACGAACCGACGCGGCTGACCGACAGGCCGACGTTCACGGCCGGACGGATGCCCTGATAGAACAGGTCGGTTTCGAGGAAGATCTGACCGTCGGTGATCGAGATCACGTTGGTCGGAATATAGGCCGACACGTCGTTGGCCTGGGTTTCGATGACCGGCAAGGCCGTCAGCGAACCATTGCCATTGTCGTCATTGAGCTTGGCGGCGCGTTCGAGCAGGCGCGAATGCAGATAGAAGACGTCGCCCGGATAGGCTTCGCGTCCCGGCGGACGGCGCAGCAGCAGCGACATCTGGCGATAGGCGACGGCCTGCTTCGACAGATCGTCATAGACGACGAGGGCATGCATGCCGTTGTCGCGGAAATATTCGCCCATGGTGCAGCCGGCGAACGGCGCCAGGAACTGAAGCGGCGCCGGATCGGACGCGGTGGCCGCGACGATGATCGAATATTCGAGCGCACCGTTCTCTTCCAGCGTCTTGGCGATCTGCGCGACCGTCGAGCGCTTCTGGCCGATGGCGACATAGATGCAGTAGAGCTTCTGGTTCTCGTCGTCGCCCTGGTTGAGCGGCTTCTGGTTGAGGATCGCGTCGATGGCGATCGCGGTCTTGCCGGTCTGGCGGTCGCCGATGATCAGCTCGCGCTGGCCGCGGCCGATCGGGATCAGCGCATCGATCGCCTTGAGGCCGGTCTGCATCGGCTCATGCACCGATTTCCGGGGAATGATGCCCGGCGCCTTGACGTCCACGCGGCGGCGCTCGTCGGAAACGATCGGACCCTTGCCGTCGATCGGATTGCCGAGCGGATCGACGACGCGGCCGAGCAGGCCCTTGCCGACCGGCACGTCCACGATGGAGCCGGTGCGCTTGACGGTGTCGCCTTCCTTGATGTTCCGGTCGGAACCGAAAATCACGACGCCGACATTGTCGGCTTCGAGGTTGAGCGCCATGCCGCGCACACCACCCGGGAATTCGACCATTTCGCCGGCTTCGACATTGTCGAGACCGTAGACGCGGGCAATACCGTCACCGACGGAAAGCACCTGGCCGATCTCGGAAACCTGCGCCTCGGCGCCGAAATCCTTGATCTGCTGCTTGAGGATGGCGGAAATTTCCGCGGCCTGAATGTCCATCAGGAGGCCTCTTTCATGGCAATCTGGAGAGAATTGAGCTTGGTCTTCAGCGAGCTATCGATCATCCGGCTACCGACCTTGACGACCAGTCCGCCGAGAAGCGAGGCATCGACGCGGGTGTCGATCTGCACGTCCTTGCCGGTGGCCGTCTTGAGCGACGCCTTGAGGCTTGCGACCTGCGCATCATTGAGCGGATGCGCCGAGGTCACGTCGGCCGTCATCTCGCCGCGATGGCGCGCCAGGATGGCGGTGTAGCCCGCGATCATGTCGGCCAGTGCGAAGAGGCGGCGGTTCCGGATGACCAGGCCGACGAAATTCTTGACCAGCGGCGCGGCGCCGGCCTTGTCGAGCACCGCGGCAAAGGCGCGGCCCTGCTCTTCGGCGCTGAAAACGGGGCTGCGAACGAGGCGCGTCAGATCGCTGCTCTCGTTCAGCATCTTGCCGATGGCACGGAGATCGGCCGCGACGGCATCGAGCGCGCCTTGCGCCTCGGCCAGTTCGAACAGGGCCGTCGCATAACGGCCGGCCATGCCGGATACGGGGTGATCAGATGACACGTGCGGCGCTCGCCTGTGCTTTGTCGTGAGGACGGCGCGCAGGACTGGGGCCTGACGCCAACTATTTGATATCGCTAGCTAATTTAAGCCCGAAGGAGCGCGGAAAAGACCCCTGCCCCGGAGGCCGCGCGTTAGGTAACACATGGCCTTCGCCGGCGCAACAGGAACGCCCGGAAATGGCCGGCCCTGCGGCATTTTGGGCCTCGAACGGCCATGCACAAAGGCTGCCGCAGCGTCGCCCTGAGGGCCTGCAGGCGGGCCTTGCGGCTACATGAAGCTGTAGGGGTCGATATCGACCGAGACACGGACCGCGCCCGGCAGCTTCATCTCGCCCAGCCAGGCCTTCATGAAGGCCTGCACATTGACGTTGCGCCCGGCCTTGACCAGAAACCGGAGCCGCGTCCGGCCGCGCAACAGCGCCATCGGCGCCGGCGCCGGGCCCAGCACCGAGACGGCCTCGGTCCGGGGCACCTGCCGCGCCATTTCGCGCGCGGTGCGCCGCGCCAGCTCGGCATCGGCCGAGGCGACGACGACGCCGACCAGCCGCCCGAAAGGCGGCAGATGGACCCGCTCGCGCGCCTGCGCCTCGCGGGCCAGAAAGGCGTCGCGGTCGCCCGAGCAGAGCGCCCGCATGACGCCATGCTCGGGCATCCAGGTCTGCAGCAGCACGCGGCCCGGCCGCTCGGCTCGGCCCGCCCGGCCGGCCACCTGCTGCAACAGCTGGAAGGTGCGTTCGGCCGCGCGCAGATCGCCGTTCTCGAGACCGAGATCGGCATCGACCACGCCGACCAGGGTCAGCCAGGGAAAATGGTGCCCCTTGGCGACGATCTGTGTACCGACGATGATGTCGATCTCGCGCGCCTCGATGGCGGCGAAGACCGCGCGATGCGCCGCCGGGCCGCGCAGATTGTCGGACGAGACGATGGCGGCGCGCGCTTCGGGAAACAGCGTGGCGACTTCCTCGGCGATGCGCTCGACGCCCGGCCCGCAGGCGACCAGCGCATCCTCTTCGCCGCAGGCCGGACAGGACGTCGGCACCGGCGCCGTGTAGCCGCAATGATGACAGGCCAGCTCGCGGCGGAACCGATGTTCGACCAGCCAGCTCGAACATTGCGGACATTCGAAACGATGGCCGCAGGTGCGGCAGAGCGTCAGCGGCGCATAGCCGCGCCGGTTGAGAAACAGCATCGCCTGTTCGCCGGCCTCGAGCGCGCGGCGCATCTCGATCACCAGACGCGGCGAGAGCCAGTGTCCCCGCTCGGGCGGATCGCGCCGCATGTCGATCGCCTCGATCTGCGGCATTTCGGCGACGCCGTGCCGCGCTTCGAGACGCAGGCGCCGGTAGCGCCCCTGATCGGCATTGACGACGGTTTCGAGCGAGGGCGTGGCCGAACTCAGCACGATCGGAAACGCCCCCAGCGAGGCGCGCACCACCGCCATGTCGCGCGCGTGATAGGCAACGCCGTCTTCCTGCTTGAAGGCCGATTCATGCTCCTCGTCGACAATGATCAGGCCGAGTTCGGCAAAGGGCAGGAAGAGCGCCGAGCGCGCGCCGACCACGACACGGGCGCGGCCTTCGGCGACGCCGCGCCAGACCCGCGCCCGCTCGCGCGTCGACAGGTCGGAATGCCATTCGGCCGGACGGCAGCCGAAACGCTGTTCGAAGCGGTCGAGAAACTGCTGCGTCAGCGCGATCTCGGGCAGCAGGATCAGCACCTGGCGGCCGCGCCGCAGCGCTTCGGCCACGGCCTCGAAATAGACTTCCGTCTTGCCCGAGCCGGTGACGCCGTCGAGCAGCGTCGCCGAAAAGGCGTCCGCGGCCACCGCGGCGACAAGTGCGGCGGCGGCTTCCGCCTGATCGGGCCCGAGCGCCATGCCCCTTGTCTCGGCGTCGGGCAACGAGAACGGCGCCTCGGCCGGCATTTCGAATGGCGCCAGCGTGCCGGCCTCGACCAGCCCGCGCACGACGCCGTCCGAAACGCCGGCCTCCTGGGCCAGTTCGCGGATGCTGCGGGCAAAGCCGTCGCCGGCCGTTGCAACGACGCGCTGGCGGGCGGGCGTCATGCGCGACGGACGGATATCGGTCAGCCGGCAGGCGATTCGCGACCGCGGCGGCTCCAGGGCGCCGGGCGCGCGGATGGCGAGCCGCAAAACCGAACCCCGCGGGGCCAGCGTGTAGCCGGCCACCCAGTCGACAAAGCGCCGCAACGCCTCGGGCATGGGCGGCGCATCGAGGCGCTCGATGACGGATTTCAGCCTTTTGCGCTCGACCGCGTCGGTGCCCGCGCCCCAGACCACACCGATCAACTGCTGCGCGCCCAGCGGCACCACCACATAATCGCCCGGCGCCAGCACAAGATCCGGCGGCACCGCATAATCATAGGGCTCCGGCAGCGCCAGCGGCACCAGAACCGCGACACGCGCGGGCGGGGAGCTTGTGGATATTTCGGAGGCCATATGTTTCGTTCGACCGGTTGCGCGCCGGGGGTCCATTCAAAACCGAGGCGACACTGTAACGCCTCATAAAGCAAGCGGCACGACTTGCCTTGCACACCGCTGCACAACGCGGCAAAAGGACGAGCCTTCCGGCGGCGACTGGACTAGACTGGCCGTCCGATCGAGATTCCCGCCTCTATCCTCGCCGCAGAAGAAGAGCCCATGAAATTTTTCGTCGACACCGCCGACATCGCCGACATCCGCGAACTTGCCGACACCGGCCTGCTGGACGGCGTGACCACCAACCCCTCGCTGATTGCCAAATCGGGACGCGACTTCATCGAGGTCGTCACCGAGATCTGCAGCACGGTCGAGGGACCGGTCAGCGCCGAAGTGACCGCGCTCGATGCGGCCGGCATGATCGCCGAGGGCCGCAAGCTGGCAAAGATCGCCAGGAACATCGCCGTGAAAGTGCCGCTGACCTGGGACGGATTGAAGGCCTGCAAGACGCTGACCGGCGAAGGCACCATGGTGAACGTCACCTTGTGCTTCTCGGCCAACCAGGCGCTGCTGGCGGCCAAGGCCGGCGCGACTTTCGTTTCGCCCTTCATCGGCCGGCTCGACGACGTCAATCTCGACGGCATGGAACTCATTCACGATATACGCGCCATTTACGACAATTATCCGGCGCTGACGACCGAGATTCTGGCCGCCTCGATCCGCAACGCCAACCATGTCAAGGACGCCGCGATTGCCGGCGCCGATGTGGCGACCGTGCCGCCGGCAGTGCTGAAAGGTCTTGTTCAGCATCCGCTGACCGACAAGGGCATCGAACTCTTTCTCGCCGACTGGAAGAAGACCGGACAGAAAATTCTCTGATCGGGCCAAATAATGCGTCCGCCGAAAGAAACTGGAAACGCTCCCTGGGAGATGCTGAGACCATGAGCCAGCACAATGACAGACCGGAAGCCCAACGGATCGACGACGCACCGCTCGCGATCACTGCAGCCGATGTAACCGCCTATCTGCGCCGCCACCCCGAACTGCTGGCCAACGATCCCGACCTGATCGCCGCCCTGGTGCCGCCCTCGCAATCGACCGGGCGCAACGTGCTCGACATGCAGCATTTCATGATCGGCCGGCTGCAGAACCAGGTGCGCATGCTGCGCGACATCCAGTCGGAACTGATCGAGGCCTCCTCGCTGAACAGCCTGGCGCGCGAACAGGTGCATGCTGCCGCGCTTCGCCTGCTCGATGCGAAGAGCTTCGAGCATCTGATCGAATTCGCGACCGGACCGGAGGGGCTTGCCCGCATGCTGGGCGTGCGCGCGGCGACGCTCTGCATCGAGACCGCCAATGGCGTGTCGGGTATCGGCATTCGCGGCGTGCGCGTGCTGGAACCGGGCGGCGTCGACCGCATACTCGGCCTCGGTACGCAGTGCCGCCTGGCCGCCCATGTGCGCGGCAGCCGCGGCCTTTACGGCGGACTGGCCGAGGACGTCAATTCCGAGGCGCTGGTGCGTCTCGACTTCTCGGCCTCGACACCGCCGGGCCTGCTGGCGCTGGGCGGCTTCGAAGCCGAACAGTTCCATCCCGATCAGGCCATCGACCTGCTCGAATTCCTGGCCCGCATCGTCGAACGCTGTGTGCGCCAATGGCTCGAGCTGCCGCCCGCCAGGTGACGGGCGCGCCGACGCCCGACGATGCCGCGCGGACCATTCCCGCCGACGCCGACGCGCGCCGCGAAATCCGCAACTGGTATGCCCATCTGATGGGCGAACGCCGCGTCAGCGAAGCGACCCTGATCAATTATCACCGCGACCTGACGCGCTTCTTCGAATTCCTGGTCGGCCATCTGGGCGCCCCGGCCGACCTGAAGGCGCTGGCCGGCCTCGAGCTGCGCGACTTCCGCGCCTTTGTCAGCCATCGCCGGGCGGACGGCCTGACCAGCCGCAGCGTGGCGCGGATGCTGTCGAGCCTGCGCTCGTTTTTCGGTTTTCTCGACCGGACCGGCATTGTCGCCAATGCGACGCTGAAGGCGTTGCGGTCGCCGAAACTGCCGCATGGCATTCCCAAGCCGCTGACGGTGACGGGCACCGCCACGCTGCTCGAAGGCGCACGCGCGGCCGAGATCGCGCCCTGGAAGGCTGCGCGCGATGTCGCGGTGCTGACGCTGCTCTATGGCTGCGGGTTGCGCATTTCCGAGGCGCTGGGGCTTGCGCGCAAGGATGCGCCGCTGAAGGAGGTGCTGCGCATCACCGGCAAGGGCGGCAAGGAACGGCTGGTGCCGGTGCTGCCGGCGGCACGGCAAGCGGTCGAGACCTATCTGGCGCTCTGTCCGCATGCACTGACGCCCGAAGACCCGCTTTTCGTCGGCACGCGGGGCGGACGCCTCGACCAGCGCCAGGTGCGCCAGACCATGATCGATCTCCGGCGCGGCCTCAACCTGCCCGAGACGGCAAGCCCGCATGCGCTGCGCCACAGTTTCGCGACGCATCTGCTGGCCGGCGGCGGCGACCTGCGCGCGATCCAGGAACTGCTCGGCCATGCCAGCCTGTCGACGACACAGGTCTATACCGAAGTCGATCCGGCACGGCTGCTGGAGATCTACGACAAGGCGACGAGGCGGCGCTGATGGAAATACATGGCCTCGTGATGGCGGTCAGTGTCAGTGCGACGCATACGATGCAGAAGCCGAATACCGACCGCATCAGATTGCTCGCCGGCCTCGGCGTCGAGGGTGACGCCCATATGGGAAAGACGGTGAAACACCGTTCCCGCATCGCACGCGACCCGTCCCGGCCGAACCTGCGTCAGGTTCATCTGATCCATGCCGAGCTGCTGGACGAACTGGCGGCGAAGGGCTTCAGCCTCGCACCGGGGCGCATGGGCGAGAACATCACGACACGGGGGATCGATCTGCTGGCGCTTCCCGCCGGGACGAAGCTGCGGCTTGGAACGAGCGCCATCGTGGAAGTCACCGGGTTGCGCAATCCCTGTGTGCAGCTCGACGGAATCAAGCCCGGCTTGATGAATGCCGTTCTCGACCGCGATGCGCAGGGAAACCTGATCCGCAAGGCAGGTGTCATGGGCATCGTCATTGCGGCGGGCGAGGTAGGGCCCGGCGACGAGATCCGCGCCGAACTGCCGCCCGGCGAACCGGTGCCGTTGAAACCCGTCTGAACCTGCGTCCTACATGTGAATCGGCAGGCCGGTCACCGCCAGCGCCGCTTCCTTGACCGCTTCCGACAGCGTCGGATGGGCGAAGCAGATGCGGGCGATGTCTTCCGAGCTTGCCGAGAATTCCATCGCGATGGCCGCTTCGGCGATCAGCTCGCCGGCATTGACGCCGATGATGTGGACCCCGAGCACGCGGTCGGTCTTCTTGTCGGCGAGTATCTTGACGAAGCCGTCGGTGGTCTTGTTGGCCTTGGCCCGGCCATTGGCGGTGAAGGGAAACTTGCCGGCATTGTAGTCGATGCCCGCTTCCTTCAACTGTTCCTCGGTCTGGCCGACCGAAGCGACTTCCGGCGCGGTGTAGACAACGCCCGGAATGACCGCGTAATTGACGGCGCCGTAATGGCCCGCAAGCTTCTCGGCCAGCGCCACGCCTTCTTCCATCGCCTTGTGCGCCAGCATCGGACCCGCAACGCAGTCGCCGATGGCATAGATGCCGTCGACACTGGTCTTGTAACCGGCATCGATTTCGACGCGGCCGCGCTTGTCGGTCTTGACGCCGAGTTTGTCGAGGCCGAGCCCTTGCGTATAGGCGGTGCGGCCGACCGCGACCAGCACGACATCGGCATCCAGCACCTGCGCCTCGCCGCCCTTGGCCGGCTCGACCGAAACCTTGAGCCCCGACTTCTGCTTTTCGACCTTGGTCACCTTTGAGCCGAGCTTGAACGCGAAGCCCTGCTTCTTGAGGATGCGGGTGAAATTCTTGACGACCTCGCCATCCATGCCGGGCAGGATCGCGTCGAGATATTCGACCACCGTCACCTCGGCGCCGAGCCGCGCCCAGACCGAGCCGAGCTCGAGCCCGATGACGCCGCCGCCGATGACCAGAAGCTTGCCCGGCACCTTGTCGAGTTCGAGCGCGCCGGTCGAGGAGACGACGGTCTTTTCGTCGATCTCGATGCCCGGCAGTCGCGCCACATCCGAGCCGGTGGCAATGACGATGTGTTTCGCTTCAAGTCTGCGGTCGCCGGCCCTGACCTTGCCGGCGGCTTCGATTTCGCCTTCGCCCTTGACCCATTCGATCTTGTTCTTCTTGAACAGGAACTCGATGCCCTTGGTGTTGCCGTCGATGGCCTCGTCCTTGAAGGCAAGCATCTGCTTGAGGTTGAGCTTCGGCTTGCCGACCTCGATGCCCATGCCCTCGAAAGAATGTCCCGCCTCGTCGAACAGTTCGGAGGCATGCAGCATCGCCTTGGAGGGAATGCAGCCGATATTGAGGCAGGTGCCGCCCAGCCGGTCGTTCTTTTCGACCACCGCGACCTTGAGGCCGAGCTGCGCGGCCTTGATCGCGCATTCATAGCCGCCGGGGCCGGCGCCGATCACCACAAGGTCGAGTTGGTCAGCCATGGGTCTGCCTCAGAGGTCGAGCAGCAGGCGCTGCGGGTCTTCGAGCGACTCTTTCACGCGCACCAGGAAGGTGACGGCTTCCTTGCCGTCGACGATGCGGTGATCGTAGGAGAGCGCCAGATACATCATTGGCCGGATTTCGACCTTGCCGCCAATCGCGACCGGCCGTTCCTGGATCTTGTGCATGCCCAGCACGCCCGATTGCGGCGCATTGAGAATCGGCGTCGACATCAGCGAACCATAGACACCGCCATTCGAAATCGTGAAGGTGCCGCCCTGCAATTCTTCCAGCTTGAGCTGGCCGTCGCGGGCGCGGCGGCCGATCTCGTTGATCGACTTTTCGATCTCGGCCAGCGACATGTCCTGCGCGTCGCGCAGCACGGGCACGACGAGACCGCGATCGGTGCCGACCGCGACGCCGATATTGTAGTAGTTCTTGTAGACCAGCTCCTCGCCCTCGATCTCGGCATTGACGGCCGGAATTTCGCGCAGCGCATGGATGCAGGCCTTGACGAAGAAGCCCATGAAGCCGACGCGCACGCCATGCTTCTTCTCGAAGAGATCCTTGTACTGATTGCGCAACGCCATGACGGCGCTCATGTCCACCTCGTTGAAGGTGGTGAGCATGGCGGCCGTGTTCTGCGCTTCCTTGAGGCGGGCCGCGATGGTCTTCCTGAGCCGCGTCATCTTCACGCGTTCCTCGCGCGCACTGTCGTCGCGGGGGGCCTGCGCCCGAGCCGGCGCCTCGGCGGGTTTCGCCTTGGCAGCCGCTTCGGCGTCTTGTTTGGTGACGCGGCCGCCGCGGCCGGTGCCTTCGACCTTCGAGACATCGAGATCGTTCTCGGCGGCGACACGGCGTACGGCCGGCGACGGCGCGGCGTCGGCGGGCTTTGCCGGCGCCCTGGCCTCGGACTTCGGCGCCTCGGAACTCGCGGCCTCGGTCTTCTTCGGCTCGTCCTTCTTCGGCTCGTCCTTTTTCGCTTCGTCCTTTTTCGGCTCTTCCTTCCTGGTGGCCGGCGCGGCGGCCTTGCCCTTGCCTTCGCCGATCTCGCCCAGAAGCGCGCCGACCTCGACCGTCTCGCCGCTCTGGACCGCGATTTCGCCCAGCACGCCGGAGGCCGGCGCCGGCACCTCGACCGTCACCTTGTCGGTTTCGAGCTCGACCAGCGGCTCATCGGCCGTGACCTGGTCGCCCGGCTTCTTGAACCATTGCGCGACGGTCGCCTCCGTCACCGATTCGCCCAGCGTGGGCACGCGAATTTCCGTCGCCATTCGTCTCTCGCCTTTCCGGTACCGGAGTTGCGCCGCTTCAGTCGATCTTCAGCGCTTCCGAAAGAAACTGGTTCAGTTCCTGATTGTGCTTGCTCAACAGCCCCGTTGCCGTCGCCGCCGAAGCCGGCCGCCCGACATAGGAGGCGCGGCGGTAACGCGCCCCGACATGGTCGAGCACCCATTCGATATTGGGTTCCATGAAGAACCAGGCACCCATGTTCTTCGGTTCTTCCTGGCACCAGACGAACTCGGCCTGCGGAAAGCGCGACAGCTCGGTGATCAGCGACTTGGCCGGGAACGGATAGAGCTGCTCGACGCGCATCAGATAGATATCGCTGATTTCGCGCCGCTCGCGCTCCTCGTAGAGATCGTAATAGACCTTGCCGGTGCAGAGTACGACGCGCTTGATCTCCTTGTCGGCGACCAGCTTGATCTTCTGGTCCTTGAGAAGCTCCGCATCGTCCCAGAGCACGCGGTGGAACGAGGAGCCCGGCCCGAACTCCTCGAGCTTCGACACGCAGCGCTTGTGCCGCAGCAGCGATTTCGGCGTCATCATGATCAGCGGCTTGCGGAACTTGCGGTGCATCTGCCGCCGGAGCACATGGAAATAGTTCATCGGCGTCGTGCAGTTGACGACCTGCATGTTGTCTTCGGCGCAGGACTGCAGATAGCGCTCGAGCCGCGCGGAGGAATGTTCCGGGCCCTGACCCTCATAGCCATGCGGCAGCAGCAGCACCAGGCCCGACATGCGCAGCCATTTGCGTTCGCCCGACGAGATGAACTGGTCGATCACGACCTGCGCGCCATTGGCGAAATCGCCGAACTGCGCCTCCCAGAGCACCAGCGCATTGGGCTCGGCCAGGCTGTAGCCATATTCGAAGCCGAGCACGGCCGCTTCCGAGAGCATCGAGTTGATGACTTCGAACTCGGCATCTTCGGAGATCGTGTTGAGCGGCACATAGCGCTCTTCGTCCTGCTGGTCGTTGAGCACCGAATGGCGCTGCACGAAGGTGCCGCGCTCCGAGTCCTGGCCCGAAAGCCGGACCTTGATGCCCTCCTTCAGCAACGTCCCGAAGGCCAGCGCCTCGGCCGTCGACCAGTCGATGCCCTCGCCGGTCTCGATCGTCTTGCGGCGATTGTCGAGAAAGCGCTGGATGGTCTTGTGAACGTTGAAGCCCTCCGGCACCTCGGTGATCTTGCGGCCGATCTCGCGCAGCGTATCGAGATCGACCTCCGTCTCGCCGCGCCGCGCTTCGCCCTCGGCGCGCCCGAAGCCGGACCAGCGCCCGTCGAGCCAGTCGGCCTTGTTGGGACGGAAATTGTTGGAAGCCTCGAATTCGCCGTCGAGCTGCTTGCGGAACTCGGCAATGCGCGCATCGACCTCTTCCTGCGTCATCAGCCCTTCGCTGACGAGCCGGTTCGAATAGACCTTCAGCGTCGTCGGATGATCCTTGATCTTCTGGTACATCAGGGGTTGCGTCATGCTCGGATCGTCGCTTTCGTTGTGACCGAAACGGCGATAGCAGAACATGTCGATGACGACCGGCTTGTTGAAGCGCTGCCGGAACTCGGTCGCGATCTTGGCGGCATGAACCACCGCCTCCGGATCGTCGCCGTTCACATGAAAGATCGGCGCCTGCACCATCTTCGCAACATCGGAAGGATAGGGCGAGGAGCGGCTGTGGATCGGACTCGTCGTGAAACCGATCTGGTTGTTGATGATGAAATGGATCGAGCCGCCGGTGCGGTGACCCTTGAGGCCCGACAGGCCGAGACATTCCGCAACGATGCCCTGGCCGGCAAAGGCCGCATCGCCATGGATTAGCAACGGAATGACGCTGCCGCGCTGGCGATCGTGATGCTGGTCCTGCTTGGCGCGCGCCTTGCCGAGCACGACCGGATCGACGATCTCGAGATGCGAGGGATTGGCGGTCAGCGACAGATGCACCTTGTTGCCGTCGAACTCGCGATCGGACGACGCCCCGAGATGGTATTTGACATCGCCCGAACCGTCGACGTCTTCGGGATTGGACGAGCCGCCCTTGAATTCGTGGAAGATGGCGCGATAGGGCTTCGACATCACATTGGCGAGCACGTTGAGCCGGCCGCGATGCGCCATGCCGAAAACGATTTCGCGCACGCCCAGCGCGCCGCCACGCTTGATGATCTGCTCAAGCGCCGGGATCATCGCTTCCGCGCCATCGAGTCCGAAGCGCTTGGTGCCGACATATTTGACGCCGCAATATTTCTCGAAGCCTTCGGCCTGGATCATCTTGTCGAGGATCGCCGAACGGCCCATATCGGTGAAGGCGATTTCCTTGTCCGGGCCTTCGATGCGCTCCTGGATCCAGGCCTTTTCTTCCGGGTCGCCGATATGCATGAACTCGACAGCCAGCGTGCCGCAATAGGTGCGGCGCAGAATGTCGAGCATTTCACGCACGGTCGCCGTTTCGAGGCCGAGCACATTGTCGATAAAAATCGGGCGGTCGAGATCGTCGGGACCGAAGCCGTAGCTTTCCGGCTGCAATTCCGGATGCTGCGATTTCGGACGCAAATCCAGAGGGTCGATATCGGCATCGAGATGGCCGCGGATGCGATAGGCGCGGATCATCATCAGGGCACGGACGGAATCGAGCGTCGCCGCGCGGATTTCATCGCGCCCGGCCGATGGCTGACGCTCGACGATCTTCTGTTTCATGGCCGCGGGCGAGAAATCGGCCGGTGCCCAGTTGCCGTCAAACGCGCCGGCAAGCTCGCCATTGATGGCGGGCGGCCAGTCGTCGCGCCGCCAGGAAGGTCCTTGCGCCTCCTTCAGCACATCCTCCGGCGTATCGCCCAGACCGTCGAAGAAGTCGCGCCATGCGGCATCGACCGAATGCGGATCCTGCTGGTATCTGGCGTAGAGTCCTTCGACGAAGACGGCGTTGGCGCCGTGAAGGAAGGACGTCCGCTCGAAGCCGTCGTTCGAACCGTTGCTGCTCATCGGAACCGATCCATGTGACGAAGACGCGGCGGCGAGCGCCGCCGGCGCCTGCAATACTGTTTCGCCGGAGAGAAAATCATTGGGCGTCACCGCGCCGCCCGTCGCCTTGAGAATGGCGTCCAGCGTCGGCCATTCGGGCCGGCGCTGGCCGTTCATGCAGCGCGTGACCGTGGACACGGAAACACCCAGCTGCTCGGCAAAGGCACTTGCCGTCAGATTGTTGGATTCCAGCCACTCGGAAAGTTTCATGATCAAAAATTTGCCACAGGGGCAACCATGCGTCAACGCGATTTGCCCTGTAGGCACACTCTGGAACCGCACCAGATAGCCACGCAAACCAGCCCTAGAAGGACAGAATATAGTAAACGAATGACAAACCGGCATCACGGCAGATCAAAAAACCGGTATCAGCCCGATCAAGAGGCCCGTGAATCGATACGGGGCTCCCGGAAAGCCCGGAAACCCCGCAAAATTCGTTGCAAACAGCCAGAAATCAGCCCTTCAGCACCTCGACCAGCGTGGTGCCGAGCGCCGATGGCGACTTGGCGACGGTGATGCCGGCCGAGCGCATGGCCTCCATCTTGTCTTCCGCACCGCCCTTGCCGCCGGAAATAATCGCCCCGGCATGGCCCATGCGGCGGCCCGGAGGCGCCGTGACGCCGGCGATGAAGCCGACAACCGGCTTCTTGACCCTGGAAGCCTTCAGGAACGCGGCCGCGTCTTCCTCGGCCGAGCCGCCGATTTCGCCGATCATGATGATCGAGGTCGTGGCCGGATCGCCAAGGAACATCTCCAGACAGTCGATGAAATTGGTGCCGTTGACCGGATCGCCGCCAATGCCGATGCAGGTGGTCTGGCCGAGACCGGCAGCGGTCGTCTGCGCCACCGCTTCATAGGTCAGCGTGCCCGAGCGCGAGACGATGCCGACGGAGCCCGGCTTGTGGATGTGACCGGGCATGATGCCGATCTTGCATTCGCCAGGCGTGATGACGCCGGGGCAGTTCGGGCCGACAAGCCGCGTCTTCGAGCCCTGAAGCGCGCGTTTGACCTTCACCATGTCGAGAACCGGGATACCCTCGGTGATGCAGACGGCAAGCTCGATGCCCGCATCGATCGCTTCGAGGATCGCATCGGCCGCGAAAGGCGGCGGCACATAGATGGCGGATGCCGTCGCGCCGGTCTTCTCGACCGCCTGCGCGACCGTGTCGAAGACCGGAAGATCGAGATGCTTCGAGCCGCCCTTGCCCGGGCTGACGCCGCCAACCATCTTCGTGCCATAGGCGATCGCCTGTTCCGAATGGAACGTACCCTGATTGCCCGTGAAGCCCTGGCAGATGACTTTCGTGTTCTTGTCGACGAGAACGGACATTACGCGGCCTCCTTCACGGCTTTGACGATCTTCTCGGCCGCATCGGCGAGGTTGTCGGCGGAAATGATCGGCAGGCCGCTATCGGCCATGATCTTCTTGCCGAGATCGACATTGGTGCCTTCGAGGCGCACGACCAGCGGCACATCGAGCGACACTTCCTTGGCCGCCGCAACGACACCCTCGGCGATGATGTCGCAACGCATGATGCCGCCGAAGATGTTGACCAGGATGCCTTCGACATTCTTGTCCGACAGGATGATCTTGAAGGCCGCCGTCACCTTCTCTTTCGTGGCGCCGCCGCCGACATCGAGGAAGTTGGCGGGCTCGGAACCGTAGAGCTTGATGATGTCCATCGTCGCCATGGCAAGACCTGCGCCGTTGACCATGCAGCCGATCTGGCCGTCGAGCTTGATGTAGTTGAGATCGTATTTCGACGCTTCGACTTCGGCCGGATCTTCTTCGGTGAGATCGCGCAGTTCGACGATGTCCTTGTGACGGTAGAGCGCGTTGGAATCGAAATTCACTTTCGCGTCGAGACAGACGAGATTGCCCTCGCCGGTGACGACCAGCGGATTGATTTCGAGCATGCTCATGTCTTCGCCGACAAAGGCCTTGTAGAGCTTGTCGATCAGCGCCACGCCCTGCTTCACCTGATCGCCTTCGAGGCCGAGCGCATAGGCGACCTTGCGGCCATGAAAACCGCTGATGCCCGAAGCCGGATCGACGGAGAAGCTGAGGATCTTTTCGGGCGTCTTCTTCGCCACTTCCTCGATGTCCATGCCGCCTTCGGTCGAGACGATGAAGGAGACGCGCGACGTCACGCGGTCGACGACGATCGAGAGGTAGAGTTCGCGCGCGATCGAGGAACCTTCCTCGATATAGAGGCGGTTGACCTGCTTGCCTTCGGGGCCGGTCTGATGCGTGACCAGCGTCGAACCGAGCAGCCGCGCCGCTTCCGACTTCACGTCGTCGACCGATTTGACAACCTTGACGCCGCCGGCCTTGCCGCGGCCGCCGGCATGGATCTGCGCCTTCACGACCCAGACCGGGCCGCCCAGTTCCTTCGCCTTTGCAACCGCTTCGTCCGGCGAAAACGCCGCATGGCCGCGCGGCACCGGCACGCCGTACTTCGCAAGCACGGCCTTGGCCTGGTATTCGTGAATGTTCATGCAATAACCGTCCGGCTGATCGGCGCGGCGGGAGACCCTGCGCCGGGGGAGGAAAAATGTCGCCCGATAGCCCCGATAGCTATGTCGGATGGCCGGGAGTTATACCACCCGAGCGGACGGGCGCAACCGGCAGCAGCCATGCCACCGGTCACTTCACCGTCACGGCAACTGACATAAAATTCAATTGCGTCAGCATGATAGCCGATGACGCAACGTCACCGCCCGGCCTCAGCGCAGATCGTGCTGAACGATCCGGTCGGAACCCGCCGGCAGTTCGAGATAGAGCCCGTCATAGCCGATCATCACGCCGTTCGGGCGCACGTCGGAGACGCCACGCAGAAAGACGCGATGCGCCAGCGCATTGGGCAGGCGCGGAACGATATGGCTGTAGACCAGCAGTTTCGCACCTGCCTGATTGGCGACCTCGGCGGCCTCGACCGGCGTGGCGTGATAGTCCGGAATGTCGTGCATGACCTGGGCGCGGCGGTCGCCGCGCGCGGCCAGCCCCTCCTCCAGAAGCGCCACCATGTGAGGCGCCAGCGCGTCATGGATGATCACATCGGCGCCGGCGCCGAAGCGGGCGATATTGGCGTCCTTGCCGGTATCGCCGCTGAACACGACCGAGCGGCCCTGATAGTCGATCCGGTAGCCATAGGCCGGGTCGACCGGCTCATGCGACACCCGGAAGGCCGTGATCCTGACGCCGTCCTCGTCGAAAACGGTGACCGCGCTGTCGCGATCGGGCACCTCGACCACGATGGGACGGGACTGCGCACCGGCCGCGGAAAAGAAATCGGGACCGTGATGCGCGATACGGTAGCCATCATCATGCGAATAGGCGAGATCGAAACCGGCCGCGACGTCCTCGATGCCGGGCGGGCCGTAAAGGGCCATCGCCTCGCGCCGGCCCGCCGCCCATGTGTTGAGCGCGATATCGGGCAGGCCGCTGATATGATCGGAATGGAAATGGGTGATGAGGACGCCGGTCAGGCCGCCGACCGGAAGCTGGAAGGCAGCAAGCCTGTCCCAGCCGCCGAGCCCCGCATCGATCATGAAGAGCTTGCCGCCGGCATAGACGGCTGCACAGGACTGGGCCCGCTCCGGATCGGGCATGGGCGAACCGGTGCCGCAAAGCACGACATGCAGAGCGTCTGGCGCGAGCACGGCATCGTTGACGCCGATATTCGCAGCCACGACGCGCCGCATGACGGCATCCTGCGCGGCCGGTGAGAACCAGACGATACCGAAGGCGACAAGCGCCAGCACCACGATCCCGCCCGCGCCGAAAATCCAGATCCGCTTCATCGCCTTGCCCTCCCGGTTGGCAACCCTGATTAATGTATTACATTAATCGTGAAAGGTCGAAGCCGCAAGTGTTGACATCGAGAATGTCATAATTGGCCGGCAGCAAAAAGGGCAGGCCCGAAGGCCCGCCCTTGCACCTGGTCCGTAAGGCCGGCCCGCCGCTTATTTTTTCTTCCTTGCCGGCGCCTTCGCCGCGCCCTTGGCAACGGCCGGATCGATCTTCTTGCAGGCATCGACCAGGCCCTTGACCGCATTGACCGAGCCCATGAACTGCTTTTTCTCGGCCGCATTGAGATCGATCTCGACGACGCGCTCGACACCGCCCGCACCAATCACCACCGGCACGCCGACATACATGTCCTTCACGCCATATTCGCCGTTGAGATAGGCCGCGCAGGGCAGAACGCGCTTCTGGTCGCCGAGATAGGCTTCGGCCATCTGGATGCCGGAGGCGGCCGGCGCGTAGAAGGCCGAACCGGTCTTCAGCAGGCCGACGATCTCGGCGCCGCCGTCGCGGGTCCGCTGAATGATCTTTTCGAGCTTCTCTTTCGTGGTCCAACCCATCTTGACGAGGTCGGGCAGCGGAATGCCGGCAACCGTCGAATAACGTGCCAGCGGCACCATCGTGTCGCCATGACCGCCCAGCACGAAGGCCGTCACGTCCTCGACCGAGACCTTGAACTCCTCGGCCAGGAAATAGCGGAAGCGCGCCGAGTCGAGAACGCCGGCCATGCCGACGACCTTGTTGTGGGGCAGACCGGAGAACTGGCGCAGCGCCCAGACCATCGCGTCGAGCGGATTGGTGATGCAGACAACGAAGGCGTTGGGGGCATATTTGGCGATGCCTTCGCCGACCTGGCGCATGACCTTGAGATTGATGCCGAGCAGATCGTCGCGGCTCATGCCGGGCTTGCGCGGCACGCCGGCGGTGACGATGACGACGTCGGCGCCCTTGATGCCCTTGTAGTCATTGGCGCCGGAAAGCGCCGCATTGTAACCCTCGACCGGCGATGTCTGGGCCAGATCGAGTGCCTTGCCCTGCGGCAGACCTTCGGCAATGTCGAAGATGACGATATCGCCGAGCTCCTTGAGCCCCGCCAGAAGAGCCAGCGTGCCGCCGATCTGGCCGCCGCCGATAAGTGCGATTTTCTTGCGCGCCATGGTGAGAAGCCTCCGGAAATGCCTGCGCCCTGATGAATTCTGCTGCCTAGTAGCCTGAATCCGCCGACTCCGCAACGGACCGCCACCGTATCGTTAAAGGGAATTTAACCATGAATGATGTATCGCATTGACACAGTTGCCGGCCCGGCAGCATGATTTTCAGCAGGCAGGACAGGTTCCGGTAAGCACAGGACATCATTCTGGATGTCGGCAGGACGGAACCTCGGCGCTGGATCCGGGGGGACAGGCGCCTGTGTCGTGGCCGCAATGGCGGCCTGCCGGTGTTGAAGAGGGGCGTGCGTAATGTCAGTTTCAATGATCCGCTTGGATCGGCGCGGGGGAACCGCCAAGGCGGTCCTGGCCGTTGCGGTCTGCCTCGGGCTCACGGGCTGTGCCGCACCGGCCATCGGTGCGCTGACCGTCGGTCAGCTTCTGACAGTTGCCGGCATTTCCTCGACCGTCATGACCGGACGCGATCTCGGCGAACATGTTGTGTCGGCCCTGACCGGCAAGGACTGCCGCTTTCTCGAAAGCCTGCTGCGCAACGGTCGCGATTTCTGTGAAGAGCGCGGCTCCGATGCGACACGCGACGATTTCGGCGGCGTGATCGCGCTTCTCGAAGGCCCGGATGGCAGCAAGCGGGAAACCCGCGTCGCCGCATCCGAACTCGATCCGCATGTGCTGGGCTTCGTGCCGGTCGACCGCCGCGCCGCACATGAATTCTCGCTCGAGATCGCCCGCGAGGCGGCGCGTGGCAAGCCGCGCGAGACCGTATCCTTCGGCATGATGTCGGCGACCTTCGGCCAGTCCTTCGACTATCGCGTGGACATGGAGCCGCAAGGCACCTTCCCGGCACAAATCGCCGAAAGGCCGGCACCTGCCGACACAAGCACAAGCCTCGACCTGCGTCCTTCGTTCTCGACCGCCAAGAAACTCTGACGCACTAGTCGGCGCTTCTCAGCGCCAGATAGTCGAGACTCTGCATTTCGATCAGCCGCGATACCGTGCGTTCGAATTCGAACGCACCGTCGCCCTTTTCATAGAGCGCAGACGGCAAGGCCTCCGCCGACAGGATGAGCTTGGTCTTCGCCTCGTAGAGCGCATCGATCAGCGTCACGAAGCGCTTGGCCTCGTTGCGCCGCTCCGGCCCCATGACAGGTACGTCGCGAATGATGACCGTGTGGAAGCTCTGCGCGATCTTGAGATAATCGGCCGCCCCCAACGGCCTTGCACAGAGATCGCCGAAGGAGAAACGCGCAACGCCATGCGCCGCTTCCGGTACTTCGACGGCGCGCCCCTTCAGCGCCAGCGTCATCGGCTCGCCGCGCTTCATGTCGGTCAGCGCCGCAAAGGCATCGTCGAGCGCCGCATCGGCCGCAGGCCCGAGCGGCGCATGATAGACGGGCAGACCCTTGATCCGGTCCATCCGGTAATCGGTATCGCTGTCGAGATGCAGCACATCCATCTTCGTCTTGACGAGATCGATGAAAGGCAGGAAACGGTGCCGGTTGAGGCCGCCCTCATAGAGCCCGTCCGGCGCGCGGTTCGACGTCGCGACGACGACGACACCACGTTCGAAGAGCTGTGAAAACAAGCGACCGAGGATCGACGCATCGGCGATGTCGTGGACCTGGAATTCGTCGAAACAGAGCAGCGCCGCTTGCCGCGCGATGGCGTCGGCAACCGGCGGAATCGGATCGGCGCCACTGACTTTTCCGGCTTTTTCCTGCTGCCGCCATTCGTGAATGCCTTCATGCACTTCCTGCATGAAGGCGTGGAAATGCACGCGCCGCCGCGGTTCGATCGCAACCGTCTCGAAGAAGAGATCCATCAGCATCGACTTGCCGCGTCCGACGCCACCCCAGATGTAGATCCCCTCAGGCGGCGTAACGGGTCTGCCGAATCCCGCCCAGGCAAAGGGCCCCACTTTCTTGCCTGGCCTCCATTCGGCAAGTTCGTCGGCAAGGTGCTGCAAATGCTGCGCGGCATGCGCCTGCGCGGCGTCTGCGGCGATCTCGCCCTGCGCGATCTTCTGACGATAGGCGGAAAGCGGCCCGGATTTCATTGGCTTCCGTCAGGAACATTGCATGAACACGGAGACTCGGCCAACATCGCCCTTCGCCATGCCAGAAGGAAAAGCCTGTGCAGCATCTGATCGAGCTCGCCGGACAATTCGAGGAAGCCTCAAAGCGTTACGCCGCCGCAAACGGCATAACGCGAAACGACGACTGGTTCATCCTCAAACTTCAGGAGGAACTGGGAGAGCTGACGCAGATCTGGATGAAGCTGACCGATCGCGGGCGCAAGCGCGGGCTCAACGAGTCGGAACTGCGCGAGGCCCTGGCCGACGAAACCGCCGACCTGCTCGGGCACATTCTTCTCTTCGCCGGCAGAAACGGCGTCGATCTCGCGCCAGCCATTGCACGCAAATGGCGCTTCGAGCCGGGCAGCTAGGCGGTCGCCATCGCCCGCCAGGCATCCATATAGGGGTCGAGCACCACGGCGCGGTCATCCTCCGACAGTGGCAGATCGAAATGTTCCGCCAGCGCCGTCGCAATGTCCGCCGCGCTGTCGAGACAGCGATTCTCGACGCGGCCGTCGAGATGGCGGATCGTCAGATTGCAGTTGAAAAGCGTGATGCGGCGATCGGCCAGCGGCCGGGCGACGATCAGGAACTGCACGAAGATCGACTGCGGATGGGTGGACGTATACCAGTTGGCAATCTCGTAATCGGCCCGCGTCTGCGGATCGAGCGTGAAGCGATAGACATTGCCCCATTCCTCGCCGAGTTTCGCCTGCAGCATATAGCCGTCGCCGTCGGCCAGCAGGCGGCGCGGCTCATGCGGCGTCTGCTGCTCGCTATCCGTTTCGAGACGGATCGGCCCGGTCATGGTGAGGCCGCCAAAGCCGATATCGGCGAGAAACCGCCCCTCCGGCAGATCGACGAGGGAAAGCATATGCGACGGACCCGTATCGATCGTGTCCGGTGTCTTCCAGCGCACACGCCCGATCAGCGTCATGACGTTGAATCCGAGCTGGCGCAGCACCGCGGCAAAGAGCCCGTTGACCTCGAAGCAATAGCCGCCGCGCTTTTGCGCGACGAGCTTCTTCTGCAAGACGGGAGGGTCGAGCAAGATCGGCCGCTTCGCCAGCACATCGAGATTCTCGAACGGGATCGCCGTCGCATGCGCGAAGTGCAGCGCCTTCAATGTTTCGAGCGTCGGCGCGCGCGGGCCCGAATAGCCGATGCGGGCGAAATAGGCATCGAGATCGATTTGCGTATCGGCACTCATCATGCACCTCCATGAAACGGCCGCTCAGATATGGGAATGGCGCCGCCCGAGGGAAGCGCCATTTCTATTTTTCAGGGCAGTGCCATCCTACTTCATCGTCGGAATGACGAAAGAGGACCCCTCCTTGAGGCCGGTCGGCCAGCGCGAGGTCACGGTCTTGACGTGGGTCCAGAACCTGACCCCTTCCGGCCCGTGCTGATTGGTGTCGCCGAAGGCCGAGCGCTTCCAGCCGCCGAAAGTGTGGTAGGCAAGCGGCACCGGGATGGGCACGTTGATGCCGACCATGCCGACCTGGACCTTCGAAGCGAAGCTGCGCGCCGCATCGCCGTCGCGCGTGAAGATCGCGACGCCATTGCCATACTGATGCTTGGTCGGCAGTGCGGCTGCTTCCTCGAAATCCTTCGCCCGCACGACCTGCAGCACCGGCCCGAAGATCTCGTCCTTGTAGCTCTGCATGTCGGCCGTGACATGGTCGAACAGCGAACCGCCGAGGAAGTAGCCATTCTCGTAGCCTTGCAGCCTGAAGCCGCGCCCGTCGACCAGCAGCTTGGCACCTTCCTTGACGCCCATGTCGATATAGGATTTGACCTTTTCGAGATGCGCCTTGCTGACCAGCGGCCCGTAATCGCTGTCGGCGGCATTCGAAATGCCGACTTTCAGCGCCTGCACACGCGGCACCAGCTTCTCGACCAGACGGTCGGCCGTGTCCTCGCCGACCGGCACCGCGACCGAAATCGCCATGCAACGTTCACCGGCCGAGCCGTAGCCTGCCCCCATCAATTCGTTGACGACCTGATCCATGTCGGCATCCGGCATGATGATCGCGTGGTTCTTGGCGCCGCCCATTGCCTGCACGCGCTTGCCGTTGGCAGCCCCCGTTGCATAGACATATTGGGCGATGTCGGAGGAGCCGACAAAGCTGACAGCCTGGATCGCCGGATCGGTCAGGATCGCGTCGACGGCCTCCTTGTCGCCATTGACGACATTCAAGACGCCCGACGGTGCGCCTGCTTCCATGAACAGTTCGGCAAGCCGGATCGGCACCGACGGATCCTTTTCCGACGGCTTGACGATGAAGGTATTGCCGCAGGCGATCGAGACCCCGAACATCCACATCGGGATCATGGCCGGGAAGTTGAACGGCGTGATGCCGGCGCAGACGCCGAGCGGCTGGCGCATCGAATACATGTCGATGCCGGGGCCGGCGCCTTCGGTGAACTCGCCCTTCATCAGATGCGGGATGCCGCAGGCGAACTCGATCACCTCGAGGCCGCGCTGGATATCGCCCTTCGAGTCGGCGATCACCTTGCCATGTTCGGCAGAAAGCAGCTCGGCGAGTTCGTCCATGTTGGCTTCGAGCAGGCGCTTGAACTCGAACATCACGCGGGCGCGGCGCTGCGGATTGGTGGCCGCCCAGCCCGGGAAAGCCCTGGCGGCGACCTCGACGGCAGCGTGAAGTTCGGCGGCGCTGGCGAGCGGCGTGCGCGCTGTCACCTCGCCGGTATTCGGATTGGTGACGTCCAGAAAACGTCCGCTGGTGCCGGCGACATGCGTGCCGCCGATGAAATGGGTCAGATCCTTCGCCATGCGCTTCGCCGCAGCCCCGCCTGCGCAGGGCTCGCGCCTCCCTTTTGTGCTTGTCGAGGCTTGTGTAGCGCGCCGTTCGCCGGCGCGGCAAGGCCCGTCAGGGGCGATTCGGGGCCGCGCGACCGGATTCGGGGCTCCGGCAGCCGTGACCTAACGTCAACAGGGCAAAAGAATCCTCATAATCGGCCCTTTCACTGTGGCCTTTCGGCCCAAATCATCACTAACATTGCCTCCGGGCGCCTGTCGAAACCATGCGGGAGAAGCCGGGGGGCCCTTTTCAGGCTGCGGAGATTGAGCAGCCGGGGTGAAACAAACGGGCGAAACGACCGCCAAGAGGAAATGACCATGTCCAATTTCATGAAGACCGCCATTGCCATCATCGTGCTCGCCGTTGTGCTGGTGATCGGCTACCGGATGATGAATCCCGAAGACGCAACCATGGGCGAGACCACCGACAGCATGATGGAAGACGCCGGCGACGCCGCGGACGCCAGCATGGACGCCGTGGGCGATGCTGCCGATGCGACCGTGGAAGCCGTCGAGGATGCGGCGGAGGCCACCGGCGACGCCGCAGGGGACGCATATGACGCCATGACCGGCGAAGCGGAAGAAGCCGCGGAAGAAATGGAAGACGCTGCCGAGGAAGGCGCTGCGGCGATGGAAGATGCCGCCGAGGAAGGCGCCGCGGAAATGGAAGAAGCAGTCGAGTAAGCTTCTTCATTCAACGGCTTGAGAGCGATCCGGCCCGCGCATCCGAAAGGTGGCGCGGGCCGTTTCCTTTTCACTCAGTCGGCCGGATGCGCCGCTTCGGCGCGGCGCAGCGCATCGGCCCCGAACCAGCGCCGTCCGAGCCAGAGCGCCACGCTGACCAGCCCGATCAGCACCGGCACCTCGACCAGCGGCCCGATGACGGTGGCGAAGGCGACGGGCGAAGCGATGCCGAAAGCCGCGATCGCGACCGCAATGGCCAGTTCGAAATTGTTGCTGGCCGCCGTGAACGAGAGCGAGACGGTGCGCGGATAATCGGCCCCCAGCAGCCGGCTCATCGCAAAACTGATCAGAAACATGATGACGAAATAGAGCGCCAAGGGCACGGCGATGCGCAGCGCGTCGAGCGGCAGCGCCAGCACCGCCTCGCCCTTCATCGCGAACATGACCGCGATGGTGAACAGCAGCGCGATCAGCGTGACGGGCGCAATGCGCGGCACGAAGCGGTTGTCATAGGCTTCTGCCCCGATGCGCGGCCGCAGCCAGCGCCGCGTCAGATAGCCGGCGCCGAAGGGCAGGCCGAGATAGAGCAGCACCGCGCCCGCAATCGTCCAGAAGCCGACCGCGATCACCTGGCCCTCGAGACCGAAAAGCGGCGGCAGCACGGCGAGGAAGAACCAGGCATAGACGCTGAAGAAGAGAAGCTGGAAGAGGCTGTTGAAGGCGACGAGCGCCGCCACATATTCGTTGCTGCCGCGCGCCAGCTGGTTCCAGACGATGACCATCGCGATGCAGCGCGCCAGGCCGATCAGGATGAGGCCGGTCATGTAGGCCGGTTCATCCGACAGGAAGAGAACGGCAAGGCCGAACATCAGGAAGGGCCCGATCAGCCAGTTCTGGATGAGCGACAGCGCGAGAACGCGGCGATCCTCGAAAATGCGCGGCAATTCCTCGTAGCGCACCCGCGCCAGCGGCGGATACATCATCAGGATCAGGCCGATGGCGATGGGGATGTTGGTGGAGCCGACCGAAAGCGCGTCCAGCGCCGCCGGGGCCCCCTCGAAAAGCGTGCCGGCGGCAACGCCTGCCGCCATGGCGGCGAATATCCAGACGGTCAGATAACGGTCGAGAAAGCCGAGCCGGCGCGGCGCGCTTTCCGCCGCCATTACCCGGCCTCCACGATGCCGCGGCCGAGATCGCTGAGCTTCTTCTGCAGGGCAAGCTTGTCGAGCGAGCGCAGCGGCAGATTGGTGAAGATGTCGATGCGGGTACGGATTTGCCGGAACACGTCGAGGAAGAACGCGTGTTTTTCGGCCTCGCTGCCTTCGAAGGCGGCCGGATCGGCGAAGGGCCAATGGGCCGTCATCGGTTGACCCGGCCAGATCGGACAGACCTCGCCGGCCGCATTGTCGCAGACGGTGAAGACGAAATTCATCTTCGGCGCGCCAGGCGCCTCGAACTCGTCCCAGCTCTTCGAGCGCAATCCATCGACGTTGAGCTTTGCCGTTCGCAGCACGTCGAGGGCGACCGGATTGACCTTGCCCGCCGGATGACTGCCGGCGCTATAGGCACGGAACGGCCGTCCGACAAGCGAATTGAGATAGGCCTCCGCCATGATGCTGCGCGCCGAATTGCCGGTGCAGAGAAAAAGAACATTGTAGATTTCAGCCTGGTTTTCCGGCGCGCCGCTCATGGATGTGTCCTCGTGTCAGCAACAGGCAGAGACGGGTTTCGTCTCCGGCTCGGGCTTTGCGACGGCAGGCGCGCAGCCACAGACCGATTGATCCGTACCCGTCATGTCGAGCTTTTCGAGCTCGGGTCCGCTGCCGAATTCTTCCATCTGATGCAGGGTGTGGAAGGCTTCCCAGCGCACCCCGTCGGGATCGGCGGTCCAGCTTTTCTCGGACTTGGCGTAGCAGCAGGTCGTGACGCCTTCGGGCAGATAGGGCGCTTCCGCCGCCTTCAGACGATCGAAGATCGGCGCCAGTTCCTCCGGCGTATCGACCTGGATGCCCGCATGGCCGAAGCCTTTTTCGCCGGAAACCGTCTCGACGACGAAATTGACGCGCGGGTCCTCCAGCATCCATTTGGCATAGCCCGGACGGCGCACCGAAGGCGCGGCGCCGAACAGGGTTGAATAGAAAGTCACCGACTTTTCAAGATCTTCGACACCGAAGCTGACATGCAGACGTTTCATCACACGCATTCCTTTCGCGTTGGTTGGGTTGCCGCCGTTGCGCAGGGCGCGAGCGTCCCGCAGGCGCCCTGGCAGCAATCGTCGAGCAGGAAACCGGTGAGCCCCAGCATCGTGTCGAGATCGGCCTGATAGACGATCGAGCGGCCCTCGCGCCGCGAGGTCACCAGCCCCGCATGCGCCAGCTCCTTGAGATGAAAGGACAAGGTGGCCGGCGCCACATCGAGCGCCTGGGCGATCTCGCCGGCCGCCAGCCCGCCCTCGCCCCTGACCGGCGCATGGGCGCGCACCAGGGCGCGGAAGATCGACAGGCGGGTCTCCTGGGCAAGGGCCGACAGGGCCGAGAGGGCGGTTTCCATTTCCATGTTTCGACAACTATCAAAATAAAAACACGCCGTCAAGGACCGCGATGGCGACAGACCTGTGCACGCCCGACCCCCCCTCTGTCACGGAACTGTCACGAAACTGTCACAAATGGACTTGTCCCCGGGGGATAAGTCGATTTGTCCCCGGGGGGAGAAGCCGGTTTATCCCCGGGGGCAGACACGACTTGTCCCCGGGGGGCGGGTCCCCGGCCGCCCGCGACGCCGAATCGGGCGGCTGCCGGACGAAAAAACTTCTCCCCACCCCCGGGGACAGGTTTTTTCCGCCCCGCAGACCATCCGCCCGAAAGCCGCGCCGGAATGCCCCGCCCCGCCCGTTGAATGATCGAGGCACCTTCGCGTGCCCTCCGGCGTCAGCATCCCTCAAATGCGATGCCGCGGCCCGCGCCACTTGTCCCCCCTTCAGTGGCGCGGGCCGGCCGCGCCCGCGCTAGACTGCGGCGCAGGACGGAGGGAGCAAGCGATGATCGTCATCACCGGCACGGCACGGATCGCCGAAGAGAACCGCGACGCCTTCAGAAAGGTCGCCGAACGCCAGGTGACGCTGTCGCGTGCCGAGGCGGGCAATATTTCCTATGCCTGGTTCGAAGACCAGATGGAGCGCGGCCGCTTTTTCTTTCACGAGGAATGGAAGGATCGCGCCGCCGTCGATTTCCATTTCGCGCAAACCTATTGCCACGAATTCATGGCGGCCGCCCGCGCGCTGGCCGAGACGCCGCCCGACATCACGATCCGTGAAGTCGTGGTGAAGGAAGGGTAAATCCTCCGGCGACGGAGGACCGGATTTCCGTCGCTTTTGCGGCGCCGACCGACAGCCGACGGCGCAGCGCCGCGCGCCCGTTCACCCGATGTTCAGACCTCGCGGCCTAGACTTTTCTCAAGACGGCGCCGGATGTACGCGCCGGAACTTCGGGTCCAGGCCCCGGCTGCGTCACGAGCGCCCCGGCCCATCCTGGCCTACACAGAACCCGGCCCGCGCCTCGCGGGGCCGGGTTTTTCTTCGCCGCGCGCGCAGCCGGGACGACAGCGCCGCCGATTGGCCGCTATAGTGGCCCGGCCGGCCCGCAAGCGGCAGGCGAAAGAAAAGGCCCGGGAAGGCGAGCGATGGACGGCAGCGCCCACAGCAGCGAAGACGGCAACAGGAACGAGGCGGTCGGCATGATCCGCCGCGACCGGCGCCATGACGACCTGACGCCGATCCCGCGCGCCTGGTATGCGGACGATCCCGGCCTGACCGCCTTTTTCAACGCCATGTCGATCGCGATAGAGGAACTCGAACATTTCCTGCTGCGCTCGGTGCGCCCCTTCCGCGACACGGTGAAGGGCACGCCGCTCGAAGCGGCGCTCGACGATTTCCTGTTCCAGGAATCGACCCATTCGCGCGAGCATCGCCGCTACAACCGGCAGATCGACGAACAGGGCTTTCCGGCCGCCGCCCTGGCCGGGGAGCTGCGCGCAAAGGTGGCGCGCATGGAAGCCCGCCGCACGCCGCTCGAAAACCTGGCGCTGACGGCGGCCATCGAACATTTCACCGCGATCCTTGCCCATCAGCTGCTCGACCGGCCCGAACATCTGCGCGCCCATGCCTATCCGCCGCTGGTCCGGCTCTGGATCTGGCACGGCGCCGAGGAAGTCGAACACAAATCGGTGACCTTCGATCTGCTGGCGCGGCAGGTCTCGGGCGCGCGGCGCTACATGCTGCGCCTGAAGGCGATCCTGGCCGCGACCTTCCTGCTGCTGCCCTTTCTCTACCGCGTCACCTGGCGCTTCCTGAAGGCCGAGGGGCTGGCCTGGCGGCCGGCAAGCTGGCGCCTGATGCTGCGCGTGACATTGGTCTATCCGGGTTTCATGCGCCGCATGCTGCGCGACTATCTGCGCTGGTACCGGCCGGGCTTCCATCCCTGGGACCAGGACGACCGCGCGCTGCTGTTCCGCTGGCGCGACGGCGAGCCGGAACAGGGAATGCGCTGAACGCCGCCTTGCGGCCGCCACCCCGGAGGACCCGAGCATGCACCTGCCGCCTTTCCGCACTGCCGCACTTGCGGTCCTGCTGCTGCTGCCGGGCTGCTTCACCTCGGACACCGACCTGATCGCAGCCGTCGATGCCGATTATCCGGTCGCCGACGGCGCGCGCTTCGCGCTGCACCGGCTGGACGATGACGGCAACCGCGCCGGCGACGCGCCCGATACCGTCACCGTCACCCGCGACGGCGACTGGTATCTGATGACCACGGGCGCCGACGGCAAGCCCTTCCGTGGACGGATGGACGAGATCGCACCCGGTCTTCATGCGGTGATGGCGCGCGAGGCGGATGTCGCCGGCCCGGGCGGCCTCTATGTGCTGCTCGAACGCGCCGGCGCCGACTGGAAGCGCTGGAGCATGATCTGCCCCGACTTTGTGGCGCTGGCGGAGGCGCGCGGTGTTGCGCTGACGGAATTCGGCGTCACGGTCGCAAACAGCGATTGCATGGTGACGGATTTCGCGAGTTTGAAGAAGGCGCTGATGTTTGCCCATGCGTTCGGCAAGCCGGATGCGGTTTATGTCGCGGAGTGAGGGGCAAACGAGAGTCTGTCCCCCTCACCCTTCCCACCGACGCGGCTGACGCCGCATCGGCGGGCCCCTTCCCTCTCCCCAACGGGGAGAGGGAGGGAGCGGGCGTCAGCCCGCGGAAGGGTGAGGGGCCCTCAGCAAAAAGGCCGCCCGGTGAGGCGGCCTTTGATATTTCGTCCGTGAGCTGAAATCAGACCTGCCGCTCGACCATCATCTTCTTGATCTCGGCGATGGCCTTGGCGGGGTTGAGGCCCTTGGGGCAGGCCCGGGTGCAGTTCATGATCGTGTGGCAGCGATAGAGGCGGAACGGGTCTTCGAGCGCATCGAGGCGTTCGCCGGTCGCCTCGTCGCGGCTGTCGATCAGCCAGCGATAGGCCTGCAGGAGCGCGGCCGGCCCCAGATAGCGGTCGCCGTTCCACCAGTAGGAGGGGCACGAGGTCGAGCAGCAGGCGCAGAGGATGCACTCGTAAAGCCCGTCGAGCTTTTCGCGGTCCTCATGCGACTGGCGCCATTCCTTTTCCGGCTCGGCCGATTTCGTCTGCAGCCAGGGCTCGATGAAGGCGTGCTGGGCATAGAAATTGGTGAGGTCGGGCACGAGGTCCTTGATCACCGGCATATGCGGCAGCGGATAGATCTTGACGTCGCCCTTGCACTCGTCGATGCCCTTGGTGCAGGCCAGCGTATTCTCGCCGTCGATATTCATCGCGCAGGACCCGCAAATGCCCTCGCGGCAGGAACGGCGGAAGGTCAGCGTCTGGTCGGTCTCGTTCTTGATCTTGATCAGCGCGTCGAGAACCATCGGCCCGCACTGGTCGAGATCGACTTCGTAAGTGTCGATGCGCGGATTGGCCTCGTCGTCGGGCGACCAGCGATAGATGCGGAAACGCTTGACGTTCTTGGCATCCGGCGCGGCCTTGAAGGTCTCGCCTTCGCTCGTCGTGGAATTCTTCGGCAGAGTGAGTTGAACCATCTTGCTCTTCCTGAACCGGATCGGCTCCCTCGCACGATCCTGTTTTCTTCACTTTCAATCATCGTCATGACCCGCTTTATGCGGGTCATCCACGTCTTTGCGGCAAGCTCCGAAAGAAAGACGTGGATGGCCCGGACAAGCCGGGCCATGACGGATATGGGTTAATCTGTACTCAATACACTCTGGCCTTCGGCTTGATGTATTCGATGTCGTTGGAGAGCGTCCAGGCATGGACCGGGCGATAGTCGAGCGCGGGGCTGCCGTTCTCGTCGACCCAGCACAGCGTGTGCTTCATCCAGTTCTCGTCGTTGCGCTCGGGGAAATCCTCGCGCGCATGGGCGCCGCGGCTTTCCTCGCGATTGACCGCGCCCTCGACGGTGGCGATCGCCTGCACGATCAGATTGTCGAATTCGAGCGTCTCGATCAGATCGGAATTCCAGATCAGCGAACGGTCGGTGACCTTGAGATCGCCCATCGCCGCATGCACATCGGCGACGCGCTTCTTGCCCGACATCAGCGTCTCGCCGGTGCGGAAGACGGCGACGTCCTCCTGCATGGCGCGCTGCATGGTGAGGCGGAGTTCGGCGGTCGGCGTCGTGCCCTTGGCATTGCGGAAACGGTCGAGACGCGCCAGCGCATGGTCGCCGGTCTCCCTGGCCATTTCCGGCTGGCGCTGGCCCGGCGTCACCAGTTCGGCGGCGCGAAGCCCCGCGGCGCGGCCGAAGACCACGAGGTCGATCAGCGAATTGGAGCCGAGACGGTTGGCGCCATGCACCGAGACGCAGGCCGCCTCGCCGATCGCCATCAGGCCCGGCACCACCGTGTCGGGATCGCCGTTCTTCAGCGTCAGCACCTCGCCGTGGAAATTGGTCGGGATGCCGCCCATGTTGTAATGGACCGTCGGCAGCACCGGGATCGGCTCCTTCGTGACATCGACGCCGGCGAAGATGCGCGCCGATTCAGAAATGCCGGGCAGGCGCTCGTGAAGGATCGCCGGGTCGAGATGATCGAGATGCAGATGGATGTGATCCTTCTGCGCGCCGACGCCGCGGCCTTCGCGAATCTCGACCGTCATCGAACGCGAGACGACGTCGCGCGAGGCCAGATCCTTGGCCGAGGGCGCATAGCGTTCCATGAAACGCTCGCCTTCGGAATTGGTGAGATAGCCGCCCTCGCCGCGCGCACCTTCGGTGATCAGGCAGCCGGCGCCATAGATGCCGGTCGGGTGGAACTGCACGAATTCCATGTCCTGCAAGGGCAGGCCGGCGCGCAGCACCATCGCATTGCCGTCGCCGGTGCAGGTATGGGCCGAGGTCGCCGAAAAGTAAGCGCGGCCATAGCCGCCGGTCGCCAGGATGACGAGGGAAGCGCGGAAGCGGTGAACCTCGCCGGTCGCCATGTCGAGCGCGACGACGCCGCGGCACTGGCCTTCCGCATCCATGATCAGGTCGATGGCGAAATATTCGATATAGAACTGCGCCTTGTGGCGCACCGACTGACCGTAAAGCGTGTGCAGCATGGCGTGACCGGTGCGGTCGGCCGCCGCGCAGGTGCGCTGGGCGATGCCTTCGCCGAAATTGGTGGTCATGCCGCCAAAGGGGCGCTGATAGATCTTGCCTTCCTCGGTGCGGGAGAAAGGTACGCCGAAATGTTCGAGCTCGTAGACCGCTTCCGGCGCCTGCCGGCAGAGATATTCGATGGCGTCCTGGTCGCCGAGCCAGTCGGAGCCCTTGACCGTGTCGTACATGTGCCAGCGCCAGTCGTCCGGGCCCATATTGCCGAGCGAGGCGGAAATGCCGCCCTGCGCCGCCACCGTGTGGCTGCGGGTCGGGAAGACCTTGGTGATGTTGGCGGTGCGCAAGCCCTTTTCGACGCAACCCAGCGTCGCGCGCAGTCCCGCGCCGCCGGCGCCGACGACGACGACATCGAAAGTGTGATCGGTGAATGTGTAGCTCGACGTCATGGAAGGCTCTTTCGACGCAGGAGAGATCAGGAACCGAAACCGATTTTCAGGGCCGCATAGACACAGGCGATGCCGATGGCGGCCGAGAAGAAGATGTTGAGCAGCAAGGACAGCGTCCGGATGCCTTCGCCATGCACGTAATCCTCGATGATGACCTGCATGCCGAGGCGCATGTGCCAGACGCCCGACAGGATCAGCGCCAGCAGCGCGATCACAGCCAGCGGATGACCGAGATAAGTCTTCACCGTCAGATAGTCGGCGCCCGACAGCGCGACCAGCGCGGCGATCAGGAAAAGCGCCAGCGGCACATTGGCCGCCGCCGTGACGCGCTGCAGCCAGAAATGGCGGGAACCGGATCTGGCCGAGCCGAGGCCGCGGACGCGGCTCAAAGGTGTGCGCATGTCGGCCATCAGAGCGCTCCCATCATGCTGTAGCCGGCGATCCAGACCAGCAGCGTCAGCACCACCGAGCCGATGACGGTGCCCCAGGCCATGCGGTTGGCGGTGGCGATCTCGAAGCCCTTGCCGAAATCCCAGATGAAATGACGGATGCCGCCCAGCATGTGATGGATCAGCGCCCAGGTGTAGCCGAAGAGAATGAAGCGACCGAACCAGGAGCCGATGAAGCCTTCGAAGACCGCATAGGCCTCGGGGCCCGAGGCCAGCGCGATCAGCCACCAGGCCAGAAGCAGCGTACCGGCATAGAGCCCGGCGCCGGTGATGCGGTGGACGATCGACATGACCATGGTCACGGTCAGGCGGTAGATCTGCAGATGCGGGGAAAGCGGCCTTGCGGCCTGTCGCGATTCAGACATTCGTGTTTTCCCAAAGGACGCGGGGTCGGACCGGGCGGGGAGAGGCGGCGAAGCCCCTGTCGAGACTGTTGTTTATCGCGCGGCGGCGCCCAAGGCAAATCCCGGGACGGCCGCCGCAAACCGGCTCTGTGCAAGCGGATTTGCGCAGAACCGGTCATGAAATGGCGCTTGAAAACGCTACGGCAAGCCCGGCGGCGCAAATCACCTTGCGCCGGACGCAGGCAGGCAGGCGGCGCGCGATCGGGCAGATTGCCGTCACCCCCAACCAGCCGGAGCCTGCCGATGACCGCCCTGCCCCATGGCGAAAGCCCCGAAGCCCGTGTGACCCGCGTGCTGAGCGAACAGCCCTTTTCGATGCTGCTGGGGGCGCGGGCCGGCCGGATCGCCCGCGGCCATGCCGAACTGATCGTCGAGAACCGGCCCGACCTGACCCAGAACAACGGCTTCATGCATGGCGGGGTGATCGGCTATCTGGCCGACAATGCGGCCGGCTGCGCCGCCTCGACCATGCTGCCCGAAGGCGCGGCAGGCCTGGTGACCGCCGAATACAAGCTCAATCTGCTGCGCCCGGCCACCGGCGCCCGCGCCGTGGCGCGCGGCGAAGTGGTGAAGGCCGGGCGCCGGCAATGCGTCGCCGAGACGCGGGTCTGGTGCGTGACGGGTGGCGAGGAAAAGCTGGTCGCCATCGCGCTGGCGACGCTTGCCTACATATATCCGGAAGACTGAGGCCGGCCCTTCAGGCGGCGAACCCGCCGAAATCCGGCTTCGGCACGCCCCAGCCGATATCGAGCCAGTGCCAGACGGTCGAATGTTCGACACGGCGGACCGCCGGCAGGCCGGTATCGGGCGCATCGAAATCGACATAGACCATGATCTGGTCGGGCACGGTGCCGCTCTTTGCGATCGGCAGGATCGTGTATTCCCAGCTCATGCGGCCTCCGCCGGCGGTCGCCGCCGGCGTCGATTGCCAGAGCCCGCAGGGCCGGTCGAGACAGGCGATGACGCTGTCATAGGCGAGACGGGCAATCGCCGGATCGACCAGCGTCAGATAGTCGAGGCCGGTGAGGTCCTGACCGAAGAAATCGAAAAAGCCCGAACCGACAAGCCGGAACGGCAGGGCGGGCTTGTCGCGGCCGGGTTCGATGATGGCGAAACGGCGGGCGAAACGGGCGATGCGCTTCAGTTCGATGGCGCGGCGCGTGGGAATGGCGAGGCCGTCACGCGCGGCTTCCCAGGCTTCCTCGAAGGCAAGGCTGTCGGCCGAGCGCTGTCCGGTTCCGTGAGATGGCGATGGATAGGCGCTGCCGGGCGACACTAACATGATGGCTCCGCTGGAAGAGCTTCAATCTAGCGGGGGCCCGTAAACGAAACATGAAAACCGCCCCTCAGCGGCGCGGCATCAGCACCCAGCAGTCGAGATCGAGAATGACGCCGTCCTCATAGCCCTTGTCCTTCGCGCCCGGAAAATCGGCGCAAGTCCGGTCTTTCGTCGCGATGGTGCGGATGCGCAGCGCGCCGATGTCCTCGCGCCCGGCCAGCGTCGATTTCGCCAGCACTTCCGACCAGGCAAAGACCGTGTCGCCGGCAAAGCAGGGCGCGACATGGCGCCCGGCATTGATGGCAGCGACGAGAACCGCATTGCCGAGCCCGTTGAAGGACAGCGAACGGGCCAGCGAAATGACATGGCCGCCATAGATCAGGCGGCGGCCGAAGCGGCCCTTGCCTTCCGTGAACTGATTGAAATGCACCTTGGCCGTGTTCTGGTAGAGGCGCGTCGCCATCATGTGTTCGGCTTCCTCGATGGTGACGCCGTCGACATGGTCGATCTTCTCACCGACCTCGTAATCGTCCCAGAGATGCGGGCTGCCGGACGCAACCGTGTCGAAGCCCTTGAAGGAAATCCTTGCCGGCGCCACGAGATGCGACGGATCGACGATCGCCGGCAGATGCGGCACATCGGCCTCCGGTGCCGGCGCCGCCTTGTCGCGTTTGCGGACCATCACCCAGCGCACATAATCGATGACGGTTTCGCCGCGCTGGTTGCGCCCCGTCGAACGCACATAGACGGTGCCGGTCTCGCCGTTGGAATTCTCCTTCAGGCCGATCACCTTCGATTCGGTCGAAAGCGTGTCGCCCGGAAAGACCGGCTTCAGGAACTTGCAATCGGCATAGCCGAGATTGGCGACCGCATTGAGCGAGATGTCGGGCACGGTCTTGCCGAAGACGATGTGGAAGGCGAGGAGATCGTCGATGGGCGCGGTCGCATAGCCGGCCTTGCGCGCGACTTCCGCCGAGGATTGCAACGCAAAGCGCGAACCGAACAATGCCTGGTAGAGCGCCGTGTCGCCCTCGCTCAGCGTGCGCGGCGTCGCATGATGCAGCACCCGCCCGACACGGAAGTCCTCGAAGAAATTGCCGGCATTGGTCTTGGTCATCTGTGCTTATCCCTGGGCGGCTTCAAGTTCGGCGATCGCATCGGCGATGGCGACCGTGCGCTTCGCGATCTCGGCGTGCAGGATCTCGACCATGCGGCCCTCGACCTTGAGGACGCCCTTGCCGCGGTTCTCCGGCTGTTCGAAGGCTTCGATGGTCAGCCGCGCGAAGGCAACGGTTTCCGGATCGGGCGAGAAGATCGTGTTGCAGGGGCCGACCTGGGAGGGATGGATCAGCGTCTTGCCATCGAAGCCCATGTCGCGGCCCTGTTCGCAGATCGCGGCAAAGCCCGCCTCGTCCTTGATGTCGTTATAGACGCCGTCGAGAATGACGAGGCCATAGGCCCGCGCCGCGATCAGCGCGAGGCCGAGCGAGGCCAGCATCGGTGTGCGCTCGGGCGTGTGGGCGGCGCGCAGTTCCTTGGCGATGTCGTTGGTGCCCATGACCCAGACCGACATGCGGCTGCCCGGCTCGCGCGCCTTCTGCGCGATCTGCTGGATGTTGAGAAGCGCCAGCGGCGTCTCGATCATGCACCAGAGCTGCAGGCCGGGCTTCGCGCCGGCATCCGACAGCGCTTCTTCGGCGCGCTCGACATCGGCGGCGGAATTGATCTTCGGCACCAGGATCGCATCCGGCGCCGCGGCAACGGCGGCCGCAATGTCGGCCTTGCCCCAGGGCGTGTCGAGCCCGTTGACGCGGATCGCGATTTCGCGCTTGCCGTAACCGCCCTGACGGACGGCGGCACAGACCTGGGTCCGTGCTTCCTCCTTGGCCTCCGGCGCAACCGCGTCTTCGAGATCGAGGATCAGCGCATCGGCCGGCAGCGCGCGGGCCTTTTCGAGCGCGCGGGCATTCGATCCCGGCATGTAGAGCACGCTGCGGCGCGGACGGGCGGGAAGAGCGGTCATGAGAGATCTCCGGATCGCGGAAAGGGCCTGGCGAGGCGGACACTATAAAGCGGGGCGGCGGCTGTGAAGCGGAATCAGCCCGGGCGGGCTCAGGCCGCCTTTTTCAGATAGCGCGCGCCGAGGATCTCGGCGATCTGCACCGCGTTGAGCGCCGCGCCCTTCCTGAGATTGTCGGAAACGACCCAGATGTTGAGACCGTTCTCGATGGTCGGGTCGACGCGGATGCGGCTGATATAGGTGGCATAGTCGCCGACGCATTCGATCGGCGTCACATAGCCGCCATCCTCGCGCTTGTCGACCACGAGACAGCCCGGCGCCTCGCGCAATATGTCGCGCGCCTCGTCGTCGGAAATCGGCCGTTCGAACTCGATGTTGACGGCTTCCGAATGGCCGACGAAAACCGGCACGCGTACGCAGGTGGCCGTGACCCTGATCTTCGGATCGAGGATCTTCTTGGTCTCGGCCATCATCTTCCACTCTTCCTTGGTCTGGCCGTCCTCCATGAAATCGTCGATATGGGGAATGACGTTGAAGGCGATCTGCTTGGTGAACTTGCCCTCGTCGATGCTGTCATTGACGAAGATGGCGCGGGTCTGGCTGAAGAGCTCGTCCATCGCCTCCTTGCCGGCGCCCGACACCGACTGATAGGTCGAGACGACGACGCGGCGGATGCCGGCCGCGTCATGCAGCGGCTTCAGCGCCACGACCATCTGCGCCGTCGAGCAGTTCGGATTGGCGATGATGTTCTTCTTCGCATAGCCGGCGATTGCCGACGCGTTGACTTCCGGCACGATCAGCGGCACGTCGGGGTCCATGCGCCAGCGCGACGAATTGTCGATGACGACGCAGCCCCTGGCCGCGATCTTCGGCGCCCATTCGGCCGACATCGTGCCCGAGGTCGCCATCAGGCAGATATCGGTGCCCTTGAAGTCGTAGGTGTCGAGCGCGCGGACCTTGAGGTCGCGTTCGCCGAAGGAAACTTCGGTGCCCTGGCTGCGCCGCGAGGCCAGCGCCACTACCTCGTCGGCCGGAAATTCGCGCTCGGCCAGAATGTTGAGCATTTCGCGCCCGACATTCCCCGTCGCGCCGAGAACGGCAATCTTGTAGCCCATGATCTTTCTCCACTGGCCTTTCAGGATGTCTTCATTTCGTTCAGCACGGAGAGGATCGTCTCCACGACGCCTTCCACATTTTTCCGCACATCGTCATTCCAGTATCTGAGCACCCGGTAACCATTCGCCTCGAACCAGGCATCCCGCTTTTCGTCGTGCGCGAGGCCCGGCTCCGTTCCGTGTTGGCCACCGTCCACCTCGACGACGATCCGCGCCGAATAACAAAGAAAGTCGGCGACATAGGGGCCGACCGGACATTGGCGGCGGAAATGAAAGCCGTCATGCTTCATCTCCCTCAGATGGACCCAGAGCCTGCGCTCTGCATCCGTCTGGTTTCGCCTCAGATAACGTGCGCGCTCATTGGCCATGGCATCGGCATTCTGACATGGAACGAGGGGACGCCACACTTTCACCTCCCCCTCGCGGGGAGGTCGAGAAATTCGCGAACGCGGATTTCTCGGGTGGGGGGCTCGGCGCCGCACCAATCCGAAAATCTCACCGGGTTTATCAGACACCCAGACCCCCACCCCAAAAATCGTTGCTTCGCAACGATTTTTGGGCCTCCCCGCAAGGGGAGGCGAAGGCGCCGTGATGTTCTCCTCTATCCGTTCAGTTTGGCGAGCGCGGCGAGGATCGCGTCGCCCATCTCTCTGGTGCCGACCTTTTTCATGCCGGGCTGCATGATGTCGCCGGTGCGCAGGCCGTCTGCGAGCACCGTGTCGACCGCCTTTTCGAGGAGGTCGGCATCGGGCCCGAGCTCGAAGGTGTAGCGCAGCGCCATGGCGAAACTGAGGATCGAGGCGATCGGATTGGCCGCCCCCGTGCCGGCGATATCGGGCGCGCTCCCGTGCACCGGTTCGTACATCGCACAGGCCTTGCCGTTGGCATCCCTGGCGCCCAGCGAGGCCGAGGGCAGCATGCCGAGCGAACCCGTCAGCATCGAGGCGATGTCGGAAAGAACATCGCCGAACAGATTGTCGGTAACGATGACGTCGAACTGCTTCGGGTTGCGCACCAGCTGCATGGCGCAATTATCGGCCAGCATGTGCTCGAGCGTGACGTCGGCGAACTTCTCCTTGTGGAGCTTCGAGACTTCCTCGTACCAGAGCACGCCCGACTTCATCACGTTGCGCTTCTCGACCGACATGACGCGGTTGCCGCGCTTGCGGGCAAGATCGAAGGCGACTTCGGCAATGCGGCGGATTTCGCTGGTCGTATAGACCTGCGTGTCAACGCCGCGGCGCTCGCCATTGCTTAAGTTCGTGATCTCCTTCGGCTCGCCGAAATAGACGCCGCCGGTGAGTTCCCGCACGATCATGATGTCGAGACCCTCGACGATCTCGCGCTTCAAGGACGAGGCATCCGCCAGCGCCGCAAAGCAGAGCGCGGGCCTGAGATTGGCGAAAAGTTCGAGATCCTTGCGCAAGCGCAGCAGGCCCGCTTCCGGGCGGCCTTCGTAAGGCACGTTATCCCATTTCGGCCCGCCGACCGCGCCGAGCATGACGGCGTCAGCACGCTTGGCCTTCTCGACCGTTTCGTCGGTCACCGCGACGCCATGCGCGTCGTAGCAGCAGCCGCCGACAAGCTCGTTCTCGATCTTCGCATCGAATTTGCGATTGTCGTTGTACCATTGGATCACGCGCTCGACTTCGCCCATGACTTCCGGGCCGATGCCGTCGCCGGCGACGATGAGGATGTTTCTTGTCATTTTCTTTTCTTCGCTTCGCGTGTCAGAGCCAGGGCTGCGCGGCTTCGAGCTTCTTTTCGAATCCGGCGATCTTCTCGACCTTCTGCAGCGTCAGGCCGACGCCGTCGAGACCGTTGAGCATGCAATGCTTGCGGAAGGCGTCGATGTCGAAATGGATGACGCCACCGTCGGGCCCGCGGATTTCCTGCGCTTCGAGATCGACGGTGACGACGGCATTCGAACCGCGTTCGGCATCGTCCATCAGCTTGTCGACGTCCGATTGCGGCAGCACGATGGGCAGGATGCCGTTCTGGAAGCAGTTGTTGTAGAAGATGTCGGCGAAGCTTGGCGCGATGACGCAGCGGATGCCGAAATCCAGGAGCGCCCAGGGCGCGTGTTCGCGCGACGAACCGCAGCCGAAATTCTCGCCGGTGACCAGGATCTGCGCATTCCGGTAGGCCGGCTTGTTGAGCACGAAATCCGGAATCTCCTTCCCGTCGTCGTCATAGCGCATCTCGTCGAACAGGTTCTTGCCGAGCCCCGTGCGCTTGATCGTCTTCAGGAACTGCTTCGGGATGATCATGTCGGTATCGACATTGATGATCGGCAGCGGCGCCGCAACGCCCGTCAGCTTGTTGAACTTGTCCATCTTGGTTCCCTCAGTTCCCGAATTCCCGCACATCGACGAAATGGCCCGCAAAGGCCGCCGCCGCCGCCATGGCCGGCGAGACCAGATGCGTGCGGCCGCCGCGGCCCTGACGGCCTTCGAAATTGCGGTTCGACGTCGAGGCGCAGCGTTCGCCGGGCTCGAGCTTGTCGGCATTCATCGCCAGGCACATCGAGCAGCCGGGCTCGCGCCATTCGAAGCCCGCTTCGAGGAAGATCCTGTCGAGGCCTTCCTTCTCCGCCTGCGCCTTCACAAGACCGGAACCGGGCACGACCATCGCATTGACCGTCGGCGCGACCTTGCGACCGGCCTTGATCGCCTTTTCGGCGATGACGGCAGCAGCGCGCAGATCCTCGATGCGGCCATTGGTGCAGGAGCCTATGAAGACGCGGTCGATCTTGACGTCGACGATCGGCGTGCCGGGCGTGAGACCCATATAGTCGAGCGCGCGGCGCATCGACGTCGCATGCGCCTCGTCGTGCACATCCTTCGGATCGGGAATGCGGCCGGTGATCTTGATGACGTTTTCCGGGCTGGTGCCCCAGGTGATCAGCGGCGGCAGGTTGGCGATGTCGATGGTCACTTCCTTGTCGAATTTCGCATCCGGGTCCGACGGCAGCGTCTTCCAGTATTCGACCGCCATCTCCCAGGCCTTGCCCTTGGGCGCGCGCGGGCGGCCTTCGAGATAGGCATAGGTCTTTTCGTCCGGCGCGATCAGACCGGCGCGGGCGCCACCTTCGATCGTCATGTTGCAGACGGTCATGCGGCCTTCCATCGAAAGGTCGCGGATCGCCTCGCCGGCATATTCGATCACATAGCCGGTGCCGCCCGCCGTGCCGATCTCGCCGATGATCGCGAGCACGATGTCCTTGGCGGTGAAGCCTTCCGGCGCCTTGCCCACCACATTGATGCGCATGTTCCTGGCCTTTGCCTGGATCAGCGTCTGGGTGGCGAGCACATGCTCGACTTCCGACGTGCCGATGCCATGCGCCAGCGCGCCGAAGGCACCATGCGTCGAGGTGTGGCTGTCGCCGCAAACGATGGTGGTGCCGGGCAGCGTGAAGCCCTGCTCCGGCCCGACGATATGGACGATGCCCTGGCGGATGTCGGACATTTCGAGATACTCGACGCCGAAATCCTTGGCATTGTGCTCGAGCGTCTCGACCTGGATGCGGCTTTCTTCATCCGCGATACCTTTGGAGCGATCGGTCGTCGGCACGTTGTGGTCGGCGACGGCCAGCGTCTTCTTCGGCGCATGCACCGGGCGCTTGGCCATGCGCAGGCCCTCGAAGGCTTGCGGGCTGGTCACCTCATGCACGAGATGCCGGTCGATATAGAGGAGCCCGGTGCCGTCCTCGGCCATCTCGACCAGATGCGCATCCCAGATTTTGTCGTACATGGTGCGGGGCGCCATTTTCGCTTCCTCGTCTTTCAAAAATTCAACTCAGTGTAGCCCATAACAAAAACGGGCCGGGGCCTTCAGGCGCCCTGCCCGCTTTTCATGACGGTTTCCGCTCGAATGCGGAGAAATCAGGCGGCGCCGCTGTCCTTGTTGCGGGTCTTGAAGTCCTGTTTTTCGGTAATTCGGGCAGCCTTGCCGCGAAGACCGCGCAGGTAGTAGAGCTTCGCGCGACGCACGCGGCCCTTGCGCACGACCTTGATCGAGTCGACCAGCGGCCCGTAAAGCGGGAACACGCGCTCGACGCCTTCGCCGTAGGAAATCTTGCGAACCGTGAAATTCTCGTTGATGCCGCCGCCGGCGCGGGCGATGCAGACGCCTTCATAGGCCTGCAGGCGCTCACGCGTGCCTTCAACCACCTTCACATTGACCTGCAGCGTGTCGCCGGGGGCAAAATCGGGAATGGTCTTGCCGCTGGAAAGTGCCGCAACCTGCTCCTGCTCGAGCTGCTCGATGATATTCATAGCGTCAAACCTCGGATATGAAGGCGTTCGGACCTCGAAAGGGACAATCCCGGCCCGGAAGCGCGCTTCCGTAACACAATTTATGCCTCATGGCGACTGCCATCAGGGTTTCTTGGCGAGAAAATCGTCCCAAAGATCGGGCCGCCTTTCCCGGGTAACCTTTTCGGCCTCGGCACGCCGCCAGGCCCTGACCTTCTGGTGGTCGCCGGAGGTCAGAACCGGCGGAATCTCGCGCCCCTCGAAGATCTGGGGCCTTGTATAATGCGGGTACTCCAGCAACCCGCTCTCGAAGCTCTCCTCGCTCCCCGAGGCATCCTTGCCCATCACCCCGGGCAAGAGCCGGACGACCGCGTCGATCAGGGCAATGGCGGCCGGCTCGCCGCCCGACAGCACGAAATCCCCGAGGCTGATCTCCTCGATGGCCCGGGCCTCGATGACCCGCTGGTCGAGCCCTTCGAAACGCCCGCAAATCAGCGCCACACCGGGCCCGGCCGCCAGTTCGCGGACCCGCGCCTGCGTCAGCGGCCGGCCGCGGGGCGAAAGATAGATCAGCGGCCGTCGGTCCCCCACCGGGTGAACCACATCGACCGCCGCCGCCACCACATCGGCCCGCATCACCATGCCGGGCCCGCCGCCCGAAGGCGTGTCGTCGACCGAGCGGTGCCGGTCGGTCGCGAAATCGCGGATATCGACCGCCTCGAGCCGCCAGAGACCCGTTTCCAGCGCCTTGCCAGCCAGCGAATGGCCGAGCGGGCCCGGAAACATCTCCGGAAAGAGCGTCAGCACGCTGGCCGACCAGGCCTCAGCCACGTTCCGCCTCCCCGCCATCGCCATCCTCGAAGGTGCCGATCGGCGGATCGATCACGATACGCCCGCCGGCAAGATCGACCTCGGGCACATTGGCCTCGGTGAAGCTCATCAGCACCGTCGTCCCGCCCCCCGGCGGGGCGATTTCGAGAAGGTCGCCGGCGCCGAAATTCGGCACCCCGACGACCGTGCCATAGTCCCGCCCGTCGAGGCCGATAGCGCGAAGGCCGACGAGATCGGCATGATACCAGCCTTCGTCTTCATCGGCCGGCGGCAAGCGGTCGCGCGGCACATAAAGCTCGGTACCCCGGAGCGCCTCGGCCGCATCGCGATCGTCGATACCGTCGAGCTGGCAAAGCACCAGTTCCTTGACCATGCCCTTCGCCGCGATGGCGAAATGCCGGCTGCCGTCCTCGGTCTCGACCGGGCCGTAAGCCGCAACGCCCTCCGGCGCCTCGGTGAACGGCTTGACTCGGACAAGGCCGCGCACGCCATGCGCGCCGACCACGACGCCGAGACAGACTTTCTTTTGCGGACCGTCAGCCATCGGCGCGATGCGTCAGCCCGGTCAGGCCTGCGCTTCTTCGGCCGGCGCTTCGGCAGCGGGTTCCTCGGCGGCGGGCTCTTCCGCCGGTGCCTTGGCGGCTTCGGCAGCCTCTTCCGCCGCGATGCGCGCAGCCTCGAGACGCTCCTGGGCCTTCGCCTTGGGCTTTGCCTTTTCCGGATTGCTGCGCGCCTTGCGCGTCCAGGCGCCGGCTTCGTCGAGGAAACGCGCGACGCGATCGGTCGGCAGCGCGCCGTGACCCAGCCAATGCTTGGCGCGCTCGATGTCGAGCACCAGGCGATCCTTGTTGTCCTTCGGCAGCAGCGGATTGAACGTGCCGATCTTCTCGATGAAGCGGCCGTCGCGCGGGCTGCGCGTGTCAGCGACGACGACGCGGTAGAAGGGACGCTTCTTGGCACCGCCGCGGGCGAGCCTGATTTTCAGAGCCATCTTGTCTTGCCTTTCAGATAGCCGGCGCGCGATGCGCCGGGATTGATAATTCGTCCGTCCACGAACCGAAACGCGATACGCGCCGGTTCTATTTTCTTTTCTTTCCCGGCGGCAGGCCCGGTAGGCCGCCCCCGAAACCCGAACCGGGCAGACCCGGCAATCCCCCCGCGCCGCCGAGACCGCGCGGCAACCCGCCGCCCGGCGGCAGAAGTTTCTCAAGCGCCTTCGGATCCGACGCCGTTTCGGGCGTCATTTCCGGCGCCCCGCCGCCGAACAGTTTCGACAACATGCCGCCCTTCTGGCGGCCCATCGCCTTCATCATGTCGGCCATCTGACGATGCAGCTTCAGCAGGCGATTGATTTCCTGCACCTCGGTGCCGGAGCCGCGCGCAATGCGCTTCTTGCGGCTGGCATTCAGCACTTTCGGGTTGCGCCGCTCGTCCTTGGTCATCGACGAAATGATCGCGGCCTGGCGCTTGACGACGCTGTCGTCCATATGCGCGTTGGCGGCCTGCATCTGCGCCTTGCCGACGCCGGGCAGCATGCCGAGCACGCCCTTCATGCCGCCCATGCGTTTCATCTGCGCAAGCTGTTCGGCCATGTCGTCGAGGTCGAACTGACCCTTCCGCATCTTCTCGGCCATCTTGTTCGCCTTGTCGGCGTCGATGGTCTCCGCGGCTTTTTCGACAAGACTGACGACATCGCCCATGCCGAGAATGCGGCCGGCGACGCGGTCGGCGCGGAAATCTTCCAGCGCATCCATCTTTTCGCCGGTGCCCAGCACCTTGATCGGCACGCCGGTGACGGCGCGCATCGAAAGCGCCGCACCGCCGCGGCCATCGCCGTCGACGCGCGTCAGCACGATGCCGGTGACGTTGAGCCGCGCCTTGAAGGCTTCGGCCACATTGACCGCGTCCTGACCGGTCAGGCTGTCGGCGACGAGCAAGGTTTCATGCGGATCGGTCGCGTCGCGCACCTGCGCGACCTCGGCCATCAGATCCTCGTCGACATGGATGCGGCCGGCCGTGTCGAGCATCAGTACGTCGTAGCCGCCGAGACGCGCCGCCTCGATCGCGCGCCGGGCAATCTGGACCGGCTGCTGGCCGGCGACGATCGGCAGCGTCGAAACGCCGACCTGCTCACCGAGAATTTTCAACTGTTCCTGCGCCGCCGGACGGCGCGTGTCGAGCGAGGCCATCAGCACGCGGCGCTTGTCGCGTTCGCTCATGCGCTTGGCGATCTTGGCGGTCGAGGTGGTCTTGCCCGAGCCCTGCAGGCCGACCATCATGATGACGACCGGGGCCGCCGCGCGCAGCGAGATCGAGGTATCGGCCTCCATACCGCCCAGCATCTCGACCAGTTCGTCATGAACGATCTTGATGACCTGCTGGCCCGGCGTCACCGATTTCAGCACTTCCTGGCCGACGGCGCGGGCCCGCACCTTGTCGACGAAGGATTTGGCGACGGGGAGCGCGACATCGGCCTCGAGCAGCGCCCGGCGCACTTCGCGCATGGCCTCGTCGACATCCTTCTCGCTCAGGGCGCCGCGGCCCTTGAGCTTGGAAAGAACGTCGCCGAAGCGGCCTGTCAGGTTCTCGAACACTTGGATCGCAAGTCCTTGCCAAACAAAGCAAAATCGCTCCCGCGAGCGAATATCGCCGGCGGAAGTTGACCCGGGCGCGGTGCCTCGGGCGGGTCGGGGCGCAACAATGTCCCGAAAATCTTGCGCGGAACCTAGGAGGCAGACGGCTTCAAGTCAATGATTTCAGCAGCAAATTGAGCGCCGCCGCGCCGAAGGCCCGCATATTGGCGGCGCGGTCCGCCGAGCCTGTGCTGACCGTGATCGAGGCAGGACGCGGGCCGGCAAGGCCGATACAGGCGGTTCCGGGTGGCGGGCCATAGGGCGAGCCGGAGGGACCGGAGGCCCCCATTTCGGCCAATGCCCAGGTGGATCCGAGCCTCTGGCGGACAATTTCGGCCATCGCCGCCACATAGGGTTCGGTGAGCGGCTTGAGATCCGGGGCCGGCGGGCCCTTGAGCTCGTAGAGGGCGCGGGCGGCGCTCCGCGTGTAGATGACGGTCGAGCCGAGATAGAAGGCCGAGGCGCCGGGCTGCGCGACAAGCGCCGCAGAGACAAGACCGCCCATCGAGCTCTCCGACAGGGCGACCGTTTCTCCGCGCTCCTTGAGCATTTCCGCGACTTCGGCCGCCAGCGGGATCAGTCTTTCCATTGGCCGGATTCCAGATTGCGCACGGCGTAGAACTCCTTGTTCCATATCAGATAGAGCAGCCAGGTCGGCATTTTGTAGGCCTTGGCGACATAATTGGCCTGGGCGGCATGGATGCGCCAGCCCCGCCGCTTGGCGGCGATGTCGGTCGGCGTCGAATGGGTCGGCAGGGGCTGGTTCTCCGCCACGAACTTGCCGGTCCGGCGCCCGAGCCGCAGCAGCGAACGGGCCGGAATCAGCGGATAGGCGACAAAACGCGGGCCTTCGCCACCGGCGCGCATGCGCTCGATGGCCTTTTCAGCCACAAGCCCCATCCGCATATGATCCTTGTGGCCGGTCGCCCCGCTGGCCGGCCAGAAGGCGACGACAAGATCGGGCCTGTAGGTTCGAATGGACGCCTCGACACGGTCCACAAGTTCCTCCAGCGGCACATCCGGCACGCCACCATCCGGATAGTCCCAGACTTCCTGATCGTCGATGCCCAGCGCAAAGCCGTTTTTCAGCGCCTCCGCCTTGCGGATGATGCCGAGTTCGGACTGGCGGCAGACGACCGGCGACTGGGTGCCGGCTTCGCCTTTGGTCGCAGTCACCATGGCGAGATAGGCGCCGCCGGCCTTGGCCGAAGTCAGCAGGCCGCCGATCAGCTGCTCGTCGTCGGGATGGGCGAAGACCGCGAGGACACGCGTCGCGCCGACATCGCCTGCGACCGAACGGACATGCCGGGCGGCGGGGTCATCGAAGAAATGGCGGTAACGGAGAAAAACCGCCGCGGCCGCCAATACCGCAAGTCCGGCCAACAGGCCCAGCATCCCGTACATCCACCCCTCCCGGCACCGTTTCTTCCCCAATCTACTGGCATAAGGGGGCAAAAAGCGCCATATATCCCGGCATCATGACCGGCATGACGCATCATTTCCTGAAGATGAACGGGCTCGGCAACGACTTCGTCGTGCTGGACCTGCGCCGCGAGCCTCTGGCGCTCACGGATGCAATCGCGCGCGCCATTGCCAATCGCGAGACCGGCATCGGCTGCGACCAGCTGATCACCATCGAGCCGCCCCGTACCGGCGGCGACGCCTTCATGGGCATCCGCAATCAGGATGGCGGAGCGGTCGAAGCCTGCGGCAATGCCGCGCGCTGCATCGGCAAGCTGCTGCTCGAGGAAACCGGCAAGGACGCAGTGACCATCGAAACGCCGGCCGGCGATACGGTGGCGACCCGCGCCGATGGCGGCCAGATCACCGTCGACATGGGCGCCCCGAAGCTCAACTGGAACGAGATCCCCCTGTCGGAGGAATTTCGGGATACACGCGCCATCGAACTCGAGATCGGACCGCTGGGAAACCCGATCATGCATTCGCCGGGGGTCGTCAATGTCGGCAACCCGCATGCGATCTTCTTCGTCGAGGACGTCGACGCCATCGACCTGGCGCGTTCGGGCCCGATGCTCGAACATCATCCGCTCTTTCCCGAACGCGCCAATATTTCGGTCGCACAGGTCCTCTCGCCAACGCATATCAAGCTGCGCACATGGGAGCGCGGCGTCGGACTGACGAAGGCCTGCGGCACGGCTGCCTGCGCCGCAACGGTGGCCGCGATCCGCCGCCGCAAGACCGAACGCCGTGTCACCGTGACGCTGCCGGGCGGCGACCTTGTCGTTGAGTGGCTGCCCGACACTGACAAGGGCCATGGCCATATCCTGATGACGGGCGATGCGATGCTCGACCATGAAGGCACGCTCGACCCGCGCCTGCTGTCGGGAGCGGCCGCATGACCAGGGGGACCGATATCGTCACCTTCGGCTGCCGCCTCAATACCTATGAGTCGGAGGTGATGCGCGGCCACGCCGAAGCAGCCGGACTGGATGGCGCCATCGTCTTCAACACCTGTGCCGTGACGGCCGAGGCCGAACGCCAGGCTCGTCAGGCGATCCGCAAGGCACGCCGCGAAAACCCTGAAGCGCGCATCATCGTGACCGGCTGTGCCGCGCAGGTGAACCCGGATCAATTCGCCGAGATGCCCGAGGTCGATCTGGTGATCGGCAACGAGGAAAAGCTCAAGGCGGCGAGCTGGCAGCCGGCACTGGCGCTGCATGCCAATGAGCGCATACGCGTCAACGACATCATGTCGGTGACCGAAACGGCCGGCCACCTGATCGGCGGCCTCGAAGGCCGCGCGCGTGCCTTCGTGCAGGTACAGAACGGCTGCGACCATCGCTGCACCTTCTGCATCATTCCCTATGGCCGCGGACCGTCGCGCAGCGTTGCCGCCGGCGAAGTGGTCGCCGAAGTCCGGAAGCTGGTTGAAAACGGTTACCGCGAAGTCGTGCTGACCGGGGTCGACATCACCTCCTATGGCGGCGACCTGCCGGGGCGGCCGGGCCTCGGCAATCTCGCGCGCCGCATTCTGAAGCTGGTGCCGGACCTCGAACGGCTGCGGCTGTCTTCAATTGACAGCATTGAGGCCGACGATGACCTGATGCGCCTGATCGCCGAGGAAGAACGGCTGATGCCGCATCTGCATCTTTCGCTGCAATCGGGAGACGACATGATCCTGAAGCGGATGAAGCGACGCCACCTGCGCGACGATTCGATCCGCTTCTGCGAAGAGGCGCGGCGGCTGCGCCCCGACATAATCTTCGGCGCCGACTTCATCGCGGGCTTTCCGACCGAGACCGACGAGATGTTTTCAAACACGATGCGCCTTGTGGATGAATGCGGCCTGACCTGGCTGCACGTCTTCCCCTTCAGCCCACGCCCCGGCACACCGGCAGCGAAGATGCCGCAGGTTGCCCGCAATATCGCGAAGGCGCGCGCCGAGCAGTTGCGCCTCAAGGGCGCGTCGCGCGTCAGCGCGCATCTCGAAAGCGGTCTTGGTGAAACAAAGCCGGTGCTGATGGAAACACCGACGACCGGCCGCACGCATCAGTTCACGCCGGTGCGCCTCGCCGACAGCGCGGCCGCCGCCGGCGAGATATTGCCGCTGCGCCTCGCCGCCCATGACGGGCAAAGCTTTGAAGGATTGCGCGCGGCGTGAGCGCCGTCGCGGCGAAAGAAGAACCATGGACATCGAGACATTGAGAGCGCGGGGCGCGGCAGGTCAGGTATTGGCCGATGCGACGATCCCGGAACTGCCGAACCATTATCGCGGCAAGGTGCGCGACAATTACGACTTCCCTGACGGCCGCCGGATCATTGTCGCCAGCGACCGGCTGAGCGCCTTCGACCGCATCCTTGCGGCGATCCCCTACAAGGGCCAGGTGCTGACGCAGACGGCGCGTTTCTGGTTCGAGGCCACGGCCGATATCTGCCCCAATCACGTGCTCGACTACCCCGATCCGAATGTGGTGATCGGGCAGCGGCTCGACATCCTGCCGGTCGAGGTCGTGGTGCGGGACTATCTCGCCGGCAGCACCGGAACCTCGGTCCTGACGCTCTACAGGACGGGGAAGCGCGAAATCTACGGCATAACGCTGCCCGACGGCCTGCGTCCCAATGAAAAGCTGCCCGAAACGATCATCACGCCCACCAGCAAGGCCTTCGACGGCGCGCATGACGAACCGTTGACGCCGGCACAGATCGTCGGCGGCGGCCTGCTGACTTCGGTGCAATGGGAAACGCTGTCGCGCTATGCGCTGGCGCTTTTCGCGCGCGGCCGCGAACTTGCGGCGGCACGTGGTCTGATCCTGGTCGACACCAAATACGAATTCGGTACCGATGCCGAGGGCCGGATCGTGCTGGCCGACGAAATCCACACGCCCGACAGCAGCCGCTACTGGCTGGCGGCGACCTACCCGGAGCGCTTTGCCGCTGGCACAGCGCCCCAAAGCTTCGACAAGGATTTCGTCCGCAACTGGGTCGCTGCGCGCTGCGACCCCTACAAAGATCCGATTCCCGAAATTCCCGCAGACCTCGTGCTGGAGACGGCCGCTGTCTATATTCGCGCCTTCGAATCCATCACGGGACAGACATTCGATTTCCCGCCGCAAGGCGAGGCACCGCTTGCGCGCATCAGGCACAATCTCGCGGCCTGCTTTCCCGCGGCACGGAGATGACCGGCATGAGCGAAGACGAACTGGGCAGCGAGACTGGCGAGAAGAAAAAGTCGCTCTTTCAGCGCATGAAGGAGGGGCTTGCCCGTTCGACCCGGAACCTGTCCGACGGCATTACCGGCATATTCACCAAGCGCAAGCTCGATGCAGCAACGCTGGACGAGCTGGAGGAGTTGCTGATCGCGGCCGATCTCGGCCTCGATGCGGCCGCGGCGATTGCCGAGGCCGTCGGCAAGGACCGCTACGACAAGGAAGTCGGCCCCGAGGAAGTTCGCAGCATCCTCGCCGGCGAAATTGCCGCGGTGCTGAAGCCGGTCGAGAAGCCGCTCGCCTTCGACGCGACGAAGAAGCCGTTCGTGATCCTGATGACCGGCGTCAACGGCGCCGGAAAGACGACGACGATCGGCAAGATCGGCGCCAGGCTGAAGGGCGAGGGAAAGTCGGTGATGCTGGCCGCCGGCGATACCTTCCGCGCCGCCGCGGTCGAGCAGTTGAAGGTCTGGGGCGAGCGCATCGGGGCCCCGGTCTGTTCGACGAAGATCGGCGGCGACGCGGCCGGCCTTGCCTATGAGGCTCTGGCCCGGGCAAGGGAAGAAGGCACCGACGTGCTGATGATCGATACGGCCGGACGGCTGCAGAACAAGGCCGATCTGATGGCCGAGCTCGAAAAGGTGATCCGCGTGATGCGCAAGCTCGATCCGGAAGCGCCGCATGCGACGCTGCTGGTGCTCGATGCGACGACGGGCCAGAACGCGCTGAACCAGGTCGAGATTTTCGGCAAGACCGCCGGCGTCACCGGACTGGTGATGACCAAGCTTGACGGCACGGCGCGGGGCGGCATTCTGGTTGCCATCGCGCGGCGTTTCGGCCTGCCGGTGCATCTGATTGGAATCGGCGAGGGAATCGAGGATCTGCAGGACTTCAACGCCGAGGCCTTTGCAAAGGCCATTACGGGCACAAGTTGATCCAGTGGCGCATCCCATGCGTAAATAAGCCGAGTGTCACGCGATGGTGGCCCGGAACAGGCGGAACATGAGCGAAACGAGCACCGAAAAGACACATGCCGGCATGTCGTCCTCGCAATGGGTCCGCATGGCGATCGAGCTTGGGCCGCTGGCGGTCTTTTTCGTGATGAATGCCCAGGCCGACCGGTTTTTCGGCAATGAGGAAGCGCAGAATATCTTCTATGCAACCGGCGCCTTCATGGTCGCAACCGTGATTTCGCTGACCTATTCGCAGATTCGGTTTCGCAAGATTCCGACCATGCCGCTGGTCAGTGGCATCTTCATCATCGTCTTCGGCGCGCTGACGCTTTGGCTGCAGGACGACGAGTTCATCAAGCTGAAACCGACCATCGTCAATGCGCTCTTCGCCGCCGCGCTTCTGGGTGCTGCGATGATGGGCAAACCGGTGATGAAGAATCTCTTCGACGGCGCCTTCGACCTGACCGACCAGGGCTGGATGGTGCTGACAGTGCGCTGGGGTCTCTTTTTCATCTTCCTTGGCGTCATCAACGAGATTGTCTGGCGCAATTTCTCGACCGACTTCTGGGTCAGCTTCAAGCTCTTCGGCGTGATGCCGCTGACCATGGTCTTCGGCATGGCGCAGATACCGGTGCTGACCCGATATGCGCCCCTGCGCGATGAAAAGGTGCCGGCCGCCGATTGATGCGCATTCTGGTTCAATGGTGAATGCTGCGATCCTTTGTTTCGGGCACGAAGATCATGCCGATGACGAAGGTCATGGCCGCAATGATGACCGGATACCACAGTCCCGAATAGATGTTGCCGCTTGCCGCGACGATCGCAAAGGCGACGGTTGGCAGGAAGCCGCCGAACCAGCCATTGCCGATATGATAGGGCAGCGAGAGCGACGTATAGCGGATGCGTGTGGGAAAGAGCTCCACCAGCATCGCCGCGATCGGCCCGTAGACCATCGTCACATAGAGAACCAGAACGAAAAGAATGAGAACGACCATCGGTGTGTTGATGGCATCGGGGTCGGCCGCGTCGGGATAGCCTGCCCGCGTCAGCGCCGCGGTCAGCGCCGCATCGAAACCTTGCCGCGCCGCGCCATCGGCGTCACCGGTCGCGTCGAAAGACGCAACGCGCGATGCACCGATTTCGACATAGGCGGTTTCGCCGGCTGTAGCGTTCCTGTTGCTGTAGGGAATGCCGCGTCGGGCCAGCGCACTCTTGGCAACATCACACGACGTCGTGAAGGCAGCCGTGCCGACCGGGTTGAACTGGAATGAACATTCGCTCGCATCGGCAACGACAATGACAGGCGACGTCCGCTGCGCCTGCTCGAGCGCCGGATTGGCAAAATGCGTCAACGCCGCAAAAAGCGGAAAATAGGTCAGTGCCGCCAGCAGACAGCCCGCCATGATGATGGGCTTGCGGCCGATACGGTCGGAAAGCGCGCCGAAGATGACGAAGAACGGCACGCCAAGCAGCAACGCGCCGCCGATCAGGATATTGGCGGTCTGCCCCTCGACCTTCAGAACCTGTGTCAGGAAGAAGAGTGCATAGAACTGGCCGGTATACCAGACGACGGCCTGTCCGGCCGTGAGGCCGACCAGGGCAATCAGCACGATCTTCAGGTTCTTCCATTGGGCGAAGCTTTCGGTCAGCGGCGCCTTCGACAGCGTTCCTTCATCCTTCATCTTCTGGAACAGTGGCGACTCGTTGAGCTTCAGCCGGATCCAGACCGAAATGCCGAGAAGCACGATCGAGAGCAGGAAGGGAATGCGCCAGCCCCAGCTTTCGAAGCTCTCCTTGTCCATCGACAGGCGGCAGGCAAGGATCACGAGAAGCGACAGGAAGAGGCCAAGCGTCGCCGTGGTCTGAATCCATGCCGTGTAGCTGCCACGCCTGGTATGGGGGGCATGTTCGGCCACATAGATGGCAGCACCGCCATATTCGCCGCCAAGCGCGAGTCCCTGCAACAGCCGCAAGGCGATCAGGATCGCCGGCGCGGCGACACCGATCGTGGCGTAGTTGGGCAGCAGTCCGACAATGAACGTCGCGACACCCATGATGACGATCGTGACGAGAAACGTATATTTTCGTCCGACAAGATCGCCCAGACGGCCAAACACGATGGCACCGAAGGGCCGTACGGCAAAGCCGGCGGCAAAGGCCATAAGCGCAAAGATGAAACCGGCGGTCGGATTGACGCCTGAAAAGAACTGAACGGAAATGATCGCGGCCAGCGAACCGTAGAGATAGAAATCGTACCACTCGAAAACGGTGCCGAGCGACGACGCGAAAATGACGCGCCGTTCCTCACGCGTCATGCGTCCTGTTCCGGATTCACCCGCTGCCGTCATGCGCCCCATCCCCGCCTTGTCTGCCCCACTTCCAGTGACGGGAGAATGCCGCGAATGGGCCGATGATGCCAGCGGGGATGCTAGCGGGGCGCGCGCGGAAAGTGGTTGCCGGTTTCGCCGTCCGGGTTGCCGAAGGGCGCGATTCCAACCCGTCCTTCCACAGAATGAAACTGCGTCAATGCCCAATGGACGCTGGGGAAGGCGAGCTCGTCCCAGGGGATCTCCTCCCATGAGAACAATGCAACCTCGAGGCTCTCCTCCCCTGCCGAAAAGGAGGGGGTGGCAAGTTCGGCGCGGTACATCAACTGCACCTGCGCGATACGCGGGATCGAATAGACCGCAAGCAGATCCGTCAGCACGATCTCGGCATTGGCCTCCTCGCGTGCTTCGCGCCGCGCCCCTTGTTCGGCCGTCTCACCTTGTTCCATAAAGCCGGCCGGCAGCGTCCAGAACCCCCTGCGCGGCTCGATGGCACGGCGGCACAGCAGGATGCGCCCTTGATGGCCAACGACCGAACCGACGACAACCTTGGGATTTACATAATGGATGAAGCCGCAGCGGTCGCAGATATCGCGCGGCATATTGTCTCCGGTTGGCACGCGGCGGGTAAAGACCGGATCGTGCTCGGCGCCGGGCTCGCGGGGCGCCGGTGCGGGCGAAACATGCTCCGAATCGCCCATTTTTGTCGAATTTGTCATAGTACAACTCTTTGATCCGCCTACGGAACTAAGCCTGCGCGTGCCAGTATCCGGCCCCCGGGCCGGGACTTGCCGGATATGCCGACAATCTGTGTGCCGGCCGACAGGGACCGTCCGCGCACAGACCTATCGTGATTTCTCCATTTCTCCATTTTTCATGGCCCGGTTCCTCTTGCAAGTGAGGCCTCTGCGGGTGCATATGAAGATAGTGCGGCGCGCACGGCATTGCCAGAAAGCACCCGATGATGCGCCCGATCCATTTCTCCATGCGATGGGAGATCCGTCCGAGAGGTCAATATCCCGCCAAGGGAACGCGCCGCAAGGACACAGAGCCAGAGATATTCACCCCCCGATATTCGGACACAGGCGTGTCGAATAGTTGAGATGACACCAGAGGACAGACGAATGGCAGCCAGAAAATCGACCGGAAGTTTCGATCTCGAAAGCTCGTTGAGCCACCTGCTGCGCCGCGCGCAACAATTCGCCTACGACCAGTTCGTTCAGCAGATGGGCGCCAGCACGCTGACGCCACGGCAGTTCATCGTGCTCTTCGCGGTCGATGAGGAAGAAGGCCTGAGCCAGACCGATCTCGTCAACCGCACCGGCATTGACCGGTCGACGCTGGCCGACATGATCAGCCGCATGATCAAGAACGGTCTTCTGGCCCGTCGCCGCACGGCGGAAGATGCGCGCGCCAATGCGGTACGCCTGACAGCCGCCGGCCGCCGCGCCCTGAAAGGGGCGATGCCGAAGGCGCTGGCCGCCGAACGGGCCTTGCTGGAAGCCCTGCCGAAATCCGTGCAGGCCGATCTGATGAAGGCGCTGACCCACCTCAACAGTGCCATCGAAGGCATGAAGACCGAAGAATCCGAGCCGAAAAAGCCGGCAAAACGCGCGGCCAGGAAGCCGGCCCGCAAGCCGGCGGCCAAAAAGCCGGCCGCGCGTCGCAAGAAGAGCTGAACGTCAGTTGCCGGGCGGCGCGGCATGCCGCGCCGCCTGCAAGGCCGGCAGGATCTGTTCGGCAATCGCTTCCGGCGTCACCGCACCGACATGCTTGAGTGCGATTCGCCCATTGCCGTCGACGACATAGGTCTCCGGCACGCCGTATACCCCCCATTCGATGGACGCCCGCCCCGTCTGGTCGCGCCCGATGCGATCGAAGGGATTGCCGAGTTCGGACAGAAAACGCCGTGCCGCCGCCGGATCGTCCTTGTAGTTGATCCCGTAGAGCGGCACATCGGCGATGCGCCTCAGCTCGACCAGCAACGGCATTTCGACCCGGCAGGGCACGCACCACGATCCCCACACATTGACGATGACGGGCGTGCCCGTGCCGAAATCGGCCGTGGCGAGGCCGGGACGTTCGAGACCCGGAACGGCCGGTAGCTCGAATTCCGGAACGTAACGCCCGATCAGGGCCGAGGGCACACGCGACGGATCGCCGCGATAGATCGCCACCAGGAAAAACCCGGCAAGCAGCAGGAAGAGTGCAACGGGGACAAGTGCGGCAAGCCTGAAAGGATTCCTCACGGCGCCGGCTCCGTGTCCGACCGGCGCGCGGCCCGGCGGACCCGCCCGCCGGCATCGCGCTCCAGCGCATCGGCAAGACGCGCCTGCCGCCGGTAATCGGCAAGGCTTTGAACGGCCAGCGCCAATGGCACAAGAACGCCCAGCACATAAACGGGCCAGACATAGGCCGCATAGCCGCCCATCTGGAAAAACTCTGCCATGCCTCAGCCCTCCGTGCCCGACGCGGCCAGCGCCAGGCGCAATGTCCGCACACGATGGCGCAGGATTTCGGCACGCATGCGAACCATCAGCAGCGTCACGAACAGGAATGTAAAGCCGAGTGCCATCAGGGCGAGCGGCAGCAGCATCTCGGGTGCGATCGTCGGGCCATCCATGCGGAAGACCGAGGCTGGCTGATGCAGCGTGTTCCACCAGACGACCGAGTAGCGAATGATCGGCACATTGATGGCGCCGACAAGCGCCAGAACGGCTGCCGCGCGCGCCGCGCGCGTCGGTTCTTCGATCGCCGTCCAGAGCGCCATGTAGCCGAGATAGAGAAAGAACAGGATCAGAACGGATGTCAGCCGCGCATCCCACACCCACCAGGTGCCCCACATCGGCTTGCCCCAGAGCGCGCCGGTGACGAGAGCCAGGAAGGTGAAGGCGGCGCCGATCGGTGCAGCCGACTTGGCGCAGAGATCGGCCAGCGGATGACGGAAGATCAACGCCACGGCCGAGGCCGTCGCCATCACCGCATAGCCGAACATGGCGAGCCAGGCTGACGGCACATGCACATACATGATGCGTACGGTCTCGCCCTGCTGATAGTCGGGCGGCGAAGCGAAAAGGGAAAAGTAAAGGCCGCCCCCAAGAAACCCCAGCGAAACCAGCCACAAGGGCGCAAGAAGCCGCCCCGACAGCGTCATGAAACGCGCCGGATTGGCGAAAGCCTGGAGCCGCTGCGAAACCGATGGGCGGGTCATGGGGTTCATTTAGCGTGTTGCTTTCCGACAGGGCAAGTTGGAGGCGCCAGTCATTTTGCCGCGCATCAGCGGAGATTGGCGCGCAGCGCCGCAGCCGCGGCGACCGGGCCGACCACGAGGCTCGCCAGCGTGACGGCCGCCAGCAGAGCCAGGCTCTGACCGGCAACGCCGTCCGGAAAACCGGCCAGCGCCGCACGTGCCGCGCCGACGCCGAATATCAGAACCGGAATGTAGAAAGGCAGGACAAGCAGCGAAGCGAGCAGGCCGCCGCGCCTGATGCCGACGGTAAGGCCGGCGCCGATGATGCCGAGAAAACTCAGGGCCGGCGCACCGACAAGCATGGCCAGCATCAGGGCTGGAAAGGCGGCAAGCTCGAGATTGAGCATCAGGCCGAGCAATGGCGCGGCGACGACCAGTGGCAACCCCGTCGTCAGGAAATGACCGATGGCCTTTGCCACGACGACAAGTTCGAGGGGCAGACGGCCCATGGTCAACAGATCGAGTGAGCCATCTTCATGATCGGCCTGGAAAAGCCGATCGAGCGTCAGCAGTGACGAGAGCAGCAGCGCCACCCACAACATGCCGGGCGCGATACGCGCCAGAAGATCGGGCGCAGGCCCGATTCCGAGCGGAACGGCGGCAACCACAACCAGAAAGAAGAACACGGCCATCCCGCCGCTGCCGCCGATACGCGCGGCCAGCCGGAGATCGCGGGCGAGCAAGGCGACAAATGCGCGGCTCATGGCAGCAACCCCATGCCGAGATCGAGCGTTTTCGCGGCTTCAAGGCCGAGATCGAGATGGGTGGCAGCAACGATGATGCCGCCAGCGGCAAGATGTGCCTGCATGGCGCGGCCAAGCCGCATGATGCTGGCGGCATCGAGCCCCACCGTCGGTTCGTCGAGCAGCCAGAGCGGTCGCGGCGCCGCGAGGAGGCGCGCAAGAGCCAGCCGCCGCTTTTGCCCGGCCGAGAGATAGGCGGCCGGCAAGTCGGCAAGCGAGGCGAGGCTCATGCCGTCAAGTGCCACGGCGACGTTCGCCACCGCGCCGGCAACCCCATTGTCAAACCAGGCGGCCCAGAAATGAAGGGTCTCGGCGACGGTCATCGCCGGCTTCAACGCGTCAAGATGGCCCACATAATGGGCCTGTTCGGCAAGCGTCATCTCGGGGTCGCCGCCTTCGACACGCAGCGAGCCCGGGGTGCTTTCGACCAGCCCCGCGATCTGCCGCAAGAGGCTCGACTTGCCGCTGCCATTGGGGCCGGTCAGCACCAGCGCCTCGCCGGCAACGACGGTGAAGGAAAGACCTTCAAAGACAAGCCGGCCGCCGCGTTCGCAGGCAAGATTGGTTGCCGATAACCGCAGTTCAGATATCGTCAAAATTGCCGCCCCGGCCCTTGCCCGCCGCAAAGCGGGCCGCACCTTTCTGCGTTTCGCCGGACGCCATCACCTTGCGGCCGTGCTCGAATTCATTGGCAAGCGCCCGCTCGTAGGGCAGGTCCCACTGTTCATAGGCCGACATGCGATCGTGCCGCAGACACAACTGCGGAAAGCGCGCGATTTCCTGTGCCAGACGCTCGGCCGCCGCGCGGCCCTGCCCCTTGGGTACAACGCGATTGGCCAGCCCCATCTGCAAGGCCTCGGCTGCCCCCACGCCACGGCCAGTCAGGATCAGATCCATCGCCCTTGCCTGGCCGATCAGTCGCGGCAGACGGATCGTGCCGCCATCGATGAGCGGCACGCCCCAGCGGCGGCAAAAGACGCCCATCACGGCATCTTCCTCGACAATGCGTATGTCACACCAGAGCGCCAGCTCAAGTCCGCCTGCCACCGCATAACCGGCAATCGCACCAATGACCGGCTTGTTGAGAATCATTCGCGAAGGACCCATGGGACCATCATCGGCCAGACGGCTGAAATCGGCGCCGGTCGCCGGCGGCACGACGCGATTGCCCCCGCCGGTCGAGACCGCCTTGAGATCGGCGCCGGCACAGAAGGTTTCCTCTGCACCGCAGAACACGGCGACAAGCGCCGCCTCGTCCTGTTCGAATTCCAGGAAGGCCGCAGCGAGCCGCTCGGCCGCCCCACGGTCGACCGCATTCTTCGCGCGCGGACGATTGAGGATCACCGTTGTGACGGGACCGTTTCTCTCGACGACGACCTCTGCCACGCGCCCTCCCCGATGTTCATTTCAATGCCGATTATCAAGGCTTAAGCGCACGACCGAGCATGGTCAATCCGCCCGAAAGCCATTATAGTCCGCCGCGACAAGCATATAGGTTCCAGACACAAAAGCGGCGGCGAAATCGGATTTGACGCCCGCGCGTTTCCCGCGCTGGCAACAAGCGCCTCCTCCCCCTTTTTCCAACTGGACCCACGCAGCATTGAGGACCAAGAGAGATGGCGAAGAAGGCCCCCGCGAAATCCCCGAAAACCTCCAAGGCGAAGGCAAAGGCAAAGAAGGCGCCTGCGAAAAAGCCCGTGACCAGAACCGCCGCTAAAAAGAAGGCTGCGCCGAAAAAGACCAAGGCTGCGCCGAAGCCGAAGAAGTCGGCCGCGAAGAAGGCTGCACCGAAAAAGGCTGCGAAGAAGGCGGTCAAGACCGCGCGCAAGGCCGTGAAAAAGGCCGCGCCGAAGAAGGCGGCGCCGAAGCTGAAGAAGTCGGTCTCGAAGAAGGCCACACCGAAGAAGGCCGCGAAGAAGGCGGTCAAGACCGCGCGCAAGGCCGTGAAAAAGGCCACGCCTGCCGCCCGCAAGCTGGCGCAGAAGGCCAAGCGTGCGGCCAAGAAGACCGTCAAGAAGGTAACGCCGAAAAAGAAGGCCGCGCCGAAAAAGGCCGCAGCCAAGAAGGCCGCACCGAAAAAGAAGGTGGCTGCGAAAGCAAAGCCGTCGCCGAAAAAGATCGCGCCGAAGAAGACTGCGGCGGCGAAGGCGAAACCGGCAAAGAAAGCCGCACCGAAAAAGACTTCAGCCAAAGCACCCGGCAACAGCTTCGGCGCGCGCCGTGTGCTGAAAGTTGGCAAGCGCAGCTATACCTATTTCAGTCTGCCCCACGCCGAAAAGAACGGCCTCGACGGCATTTCGCGCCTGCCTTTCTCGATGAAGGTGCTGCTTGAGAACCTGCTGCGCTTCGAGGACGGGCGCACCGTGACGGCCGACGACATCAAGGCGGTCAAGACATGGTTGAAGACACGCACGTCCGATCGTGAAATCGCCTATCGCCCGGCCCGCGTGCTGATGCAGGATTTCACCGGCGTACCGGCCGTCGTCGACCTGGCGGCGATGCGCGATGCAGTGAAGAACCTTGGCGGCAATCCGAAAAAGATCAATCCGCTGGTGCCGGTCGACCTCGTCATCGACCATTCGGTGATGGTCGACAAGTTCGGCACGCCGACCGCCTTCAAGGAAAACACCGAAATCGAATATCAGCGCAACCGCGAGCGTTATGAGTTCCTGCGCTGGGGCTCCAAGGCCTTCGACAATTTCCGCGTCGTGCCGCCGGGAACCGGCATCTGTCACCAGGTCAATCTCGAATATCTGGCACAGACCGTCTGGACGAAAAAGGACGGCAAGGAAGAGATCGCCTATCCCGACACCTGTGTCGGCACCGACAGCCACACCACGATGGTCAACGGTCTCGCGGTTCTGGGCTGGGGTGTTGGCGGCATCGAGGCGGAAGCGGCCATGCTCGGCCAGCCGGTTTCGATGTTGATCCCGGAGGTCGTCGGTCTCAAGCTGACCGGCAAACTCAATGACGGCGTCACGGCAACCGACATGGTGCTGACCGTCACTGAAATGCTGCGCAAGAAGGGTGTGGTCGGCAAGTTCGTCGAATATTACGGCCCCGGCCTCGACCATCTGGCGCTTGAGGATCGCGCGACCATCGCCAACATGGCGCCGGAATATGGCGCGACCTGCGGCTTCTTCCCGGTCGACGGCGAAACGCTGAAATATCTGCGGGCAACAGGGCGTTCGGAAGAACGTGTGGCCCTTGTCGAAGCCTATGCGAAGGCGCAGGGCATGTTCCGCGAGAAGGGCATGGCCGATCCTGTCTTCACCGACACGCTGACGCTCGACCTCTCGACTGTGGTGCCGAGCCTCGCCGGCCCGAAGCGGCCGCAGGATCGTGTCTCTCTGACCGACGTCAAGGCGAATTACCTCAAGGCACTGGAAGGCGAATTCGGCAAGCCCGGCCAGGCGGCAACGCGCGTTGCCGTCGAAGGCAGGGATTTCGATCTCGGTCACGGCGATGTCGTGATCGCTGCCATCACCTCCTGCACGAACACGTCCAACCCGAACGTGCTGGTGGCAGCTGGTCTCGTCGCGCGCAACGCGCGCAAGCTTGGCCTTAAGGTGAAGCCTTGGGTGAAGACCTCGCTCGCGCCAGGCTCTCAGGTCGTGACTGACTATCTGACGAAGTCCGGCCTGCAGGACGATCTCGACGCGATGGGCTTCGATCTCGTCGGCTATGGCTGCACGACTTGCATCGGAAACTCCGGCCCGCTGCCAACCGAGATCAGCCAGGCGATCAACAAGAACGATCTCGTGGCCTCGGCGGTGCTTTCGGGCAACCGCAATTTCGAAGGACGCGTCTCGCCGGACGTCAAGGCGAACTATCTCGCCTCGCCGCCGCTGGTGGTTGCCTATGCGCTGGCCGGATCGACCCAGATCGACCTGACGACCGAGCCGCTCGGCACAGGCGCGAACGGGCAACCGGTCTACCTCAGGGATATCTGGCCGACGACGAAGGAAATTTCCGAAACGGTCCGCACCTGCGTGACGCCCGAAATGTTCCGCAGGCGTTATGCCAATGTCTTCGACGGCGATGCCAATTGGCAGAGCATCAAGCTGACCGGCGGCCTGACCTATGATTGGGACGGCGATTCGACCTATGTTCAGAATCCGCCCTACTTCGTCGGTCTGAAGCCGAAGCCGGGGGCGCTTTCCGATGTGACGGGTGCCCGGATTCTCGGCCTCTTCGCCGACTCGATCACGACCGACCACATCTCGCCCGCCGGCAACATCAAGGTGAAGAGCCCGGCCGGTGCCTACCTGAACTCCAAACAGGTCGGCGCGCAGGACTTCAACTCCTACGGCGCCAGGCGTGGCAATCACGAAGTGATGATGCGCGGTACCTTTGCCAATATTCGCATCAAGAACCAGATGCTGAAGGGCATCGAAGGCGGCGTCACCAAGCTGCAGCCCGAAGGCGTCGAAATGCCGATCTACGACGCGGCAATGGAGTACAAGCGTCGCGGTACGCCGCTGGTCATCTTCGCCGGCAAGGAGTATGGCACTGGCTCGAGCCGCGACTGGGCCGCAAAGGGAACGATGCTGCTCGGCGTCAAGGCCGTGGTTGCCCAGAGCTTCGAACGCATTCATCGCTCGAATCTGGTCGGCATGGGCGTCGCCCCCCTGCAGTTCCTGGACGGCATGAGCTGGCAGTCGCTCGGCCTCGACGGGTCGGAAACCGTGTCGATCGAAGGCCTCGCGCATGTGAAACCACGTACCAAGGTCAAGGCCGTCATCACCTACAAGGACGGAACGCGAAAGGCCATCGAGCTGCTCTGCCGCATCGATACGCAGGATGAGGTCGAGTACTATGAGAATGGCGGTATCCTGCCCTACGTGCTGCGCAACCTCGCGGCATAGGTAAGTCGGCATCCGACGGAAAAAGGGCGCTCTTCGGAGCGCCCTTTTTTGCGCCTTCACCGCTTCGTGACTCGCCAGTCGGCGGCAGCCCGACCTATCCTCGATACAGAAGGAGAAAGGTCCCATGCTGTTGCGTCTCGTCGCGGCCCTGACACTCACGCTGTCGCTTGCACCCATCGCCCGCGCTGAGACCCGACCGGTCGTCGTCGAACTCTTCACAAGCCAGGGATGCTCATCCTGCCCCAAGGCCGACGCCTATCTACGCGAACTCGCGGCGCGCGACGATGTAATCGCCCTGTCATTCGCCGTCGACTACTGGGACTTTCTCGGCTGGAAGGACACGCTGGCAAGCCCCGCATTCACAAAAAGGATTCCTCTGCAAAACACAGTGTGCTTTGGTCGTCAGAGGGGGGGGGCGGATCG
>NZ_CAXBIB010000019.1:0-63497 GCF_963975745.1 uncultured Parvibaculum sp.
AGTTTCAGGGCGACGGGCAAGTTTCAGGGCGACGGGCAAGTTTCAGGGCGACGGGGGCCGTTCAGGCGTCCAGGCCCTCGGCATCCTGCAGATTGGCCTTGATGCGCTCGAGGAATTCCATCAGTTGCGCATATTCGGCCGGGCTGAAACCCCGGACCGCGGTGTCGAACATGCCGAAGGCGGCCTGCCAGAGATCGCCCGTCAGTTCCTCGATCAGCGGCGTGACATGGACGCGGCGGACGCGGCGGTCGGCCGGGTCGTTGCGACGTTCGACCAGGCCCTGCGCTTCCAGCGCGTCGAGCAGGCGGCCGAGCGGCGCCTTTTCCATTTCGACCGCTTCGGCCAGTTCGGTCTGGGTCAGGCCGTCGCGTCGGCGCAGTTCGGCCAGGATGCGCGACTTGGCCGGATTGATGCCGGTGCCGGAGGTGGCGAGACGGCGCGCCCAGGCCTTGCGGAAGAGGCGGTAGACATCGTGATGTAGCCAGCCGAAAGCCTCGTCCGGGCGGACGCCCTGCCGGTCTGCCTGCTGTCCGGTTCCTCCGGCCATCGGCGCGGGTTCCCTTGCGATTTCGCTTCCCCGATATCGTAACCAACGATACGATAACCTTCCATACGATTTTGCGGCGCCGTGCCGGCCGGGCTCCCTGCCCGTCCGGTACGCGGCGTCATGCCAGCGAGAGGCCTGCCGATGTCTGCCGGATTCGCGTTTTCCTCCCTGTGGCGGCCGATGGCGGCCGGGCTGCTGGTGCTGGCGCTTGCCGCCTGCGGCGAGGAGGCCCAGGAGGAAGCGGCCGATCCGCAGGCCGGCGCGATCGGCGTCTTTGCCAGCACGGTCGGCTTGCGCGAACTGGCCGAGCCGATCACCGGCACCGGCACCATCGCCGCGCACAAGACGACGACGCTGGGGCCGCGGGTCGACGGCATCATCGAGGAGATCATGGTGCGGGTCGGCGACCGGGTGAGCGAAGGCCAGCCGCTATTCCGCACGCGCGACGTCGAACTGCGCCTCAAGGTGACCGAACTCGAAAACCAGGTGCAACTGGCCAAGGCCGATCTGCGCAATACCGGCCTTGCCTTCTCGCGCGCACGCGAACTTCACGCCAAGGGCTTCGTCGCCGACGGGCGGCTCGACGATGCGCGCGCCGCGCGCGACGCCTCGCAGGCAAGGCTCGGCATCGCCGAGGCGCAGCTTGCCGGCGCAACGCAGATGCTGACGGATTCGGTCGTCACTGCACCGTTCGACGGCGTCATCACGCGGCGCGATGTCGACGAAGGCAAGTTCATGGCGACGCGGATGGGCGGCATGGGCGGCATGGGCGATGCCGGCGGCGGGGGTGTGCTTCAGATCATGAAGATCGACATCGTGGCGGCGATCGTGACCGTGCCCGAAATCCATCTTTCGAAGATCGCGGTCGGGACCAAGGGCCGCGTCTTCATCGACGGCATCGAGCGGAGCTTCGACAGCTATGTGGCGATCCTCAACGACTATGTCGATCCGGTGACGCGTTCGGTCGAACTCCGGCTGCCGATCCGCAACGAGGACTACACGGTCAAGCCGGGGCTGTTCGCGCGGGCCGAGATCTATCCCGAACCGCGCCAGGGGCTGGCGCTCGACCGGCGCATGCTCTATGGCGCGGAGACCGACCGGCATGTCTTCGTGGCGCAGGACGGCATTGCGCGTCGGGTCAGCGTCAACGTGCGCCAGATCGATGCGCAATCGGTCGAAGTGCTGTCGGGGCTTGCCGAAGGCGACCGGGTGCTGGGCGGACCCAATGCGCCGCTGCTGGCCGACAGCCTGCGGGTGCGGATCGAGGCCGAGCCCGGCCAGGTCGCGGCCGGCGCGCCGGACAGCGCCACCCCCTAACGAGAGCCGCGGGAGAGAGCCGATGTGGATTTCCGACGTTTCGATCCGCCGCCCGGTCTTTGCGGTCATGGTCATCGGCGCGCTGGTGGTGCTGGGCTGGATCTCGCTGGGGCGGGTCGGCGTCGATCTGTTCCCCAAGGTCGAGTTCCCGGTGGTGTCGGTGACGACGGTGCTCGAAGGCGCCTCGCCCGAAGGCGTCGAAAGCGACGTGACCGATCCGATCGAGGAGCAGGTCAACACGATCTCGGGCATCGAGACGCTGTCCTCGACCAGCGCCGAGGGGCTTTCCCAGGTCGTCATCCAGTACGACCTCAACGAGAATGTCGACGTCAAGGCGCAGGATGTGCGCGACAAGGTTTCGCTGGCCCGCGCCAATATTCCGCCCGAGGCCGAACAGTCGATCGTGCAGAAGGTCGATCCCGACGCACAGGCGATCATGTCAATCATGATTGCCGGCGACATGCCGATCCGCGCCCTGACGCATTTCGCCGACAAGGTGGTCAAGGAGCAGCTGCAGCGGATATCGGGCGTCGGCTCGATCGAGCTGGTCGGCGGACGCGACCGCGAGATCCGGATCTGGCTCGACGCGGTCAAGATGCGCGCCTATGGCGTGACGGCCGAAGACGTGACCAGCGCGCTCAGGCGCGAACATGCCGAAATTCCCGGCGGGCGGCTCGAGACGCCGGGCCTCAAGGCCGAATTCCCGGTCAAGACCAAGGGCGAGGTGTCGAGCGTTCCCGACTTCCGCAGCATCGTCGTCGCCTTCCGGCGCGACGGCGCGCCGACGACCATCGGCGACGTGGCGCAGGTCGAGGACGGTATGGCCGACGAGCGTTCCTATGCCGAACTCAACGGGCGGCGCGGCGTCTCGCTCGATGTGCGCAAGCAGTCGGGCCGCAACACGGTGGAAGTGGCGCGCGCGGTGCGCGAGGCCGTCGCCGAGATCGCGAAGAGCGCACCAGCCGGGCTCGAAATGCGGATCGCGCGGGACACGGCGGTCTTCATCGAGGGGTCGGCGGCCGACGTCTTTGTCGACATCCAGCTCGGCATCGTGCTGGTGGTGCTGGTGACGCTGGCCTTCCTGCTGTCGGTGCGGGCCACCGCGATCGTCGCGGTCGCCATGCCGACGGCGCTGATCTCGACCTTCTTTGCCTTCTATGTGATGGATTTCACCATCAACATGATGACGCTGATGGCGCTGTCGCTGGCGGTCGGGCTGCTGGTCGACGACGCGATCGTGGTGCTGGAGAGCATCTATCGCAAGCTCGAAAGCGGATTGTCGCCGGTCCGCGCCGCGGCCGAGGGCACCAGGGAAGTCGGGCTGGCGGTGCTGGCCGCCACCTTCTCGATCTGCGCCGTCTTCATTCCGATCGCCTTCATGAGCGGCGTGGTCGGACGCTTCTTCTTCCAGTACGGGCTTGCGATCACCTTCTCCGTTCTGGTGTCGCTGCTGGTGTCGCTGACGCTGACGCCGATGCTGTGTTCGAAAGTGCTGAAGCGGCAGGACACCGATCCCTCGACCTATGGCCGCGTGGCGCGCTTCTTCGACAATGGCTATGCGGGCCTCGACCGCTTCTACGGGCGGCTGCTCGACCGGGCGCTCGGCGCGCGCTGGGCGGTGATGCTGGGCGCGGTGGTGGCCGTCGTCGCCGGGGTGATGGTGGCGCGGACGCTGCCGATGGCCTTCGACTCGCGCGCCGACCGGGCCGAGTTCCTGGCGAGCGTCGAACTGCCCTTCGGTGCCGGGCTGGAGGAGACGCGCGGCGCGGCCACGCGCGTCGCCCAGGCCATCCGCAGCGTCGGCGAGGTCGAGACCGTGTTCTTCACCATCGGCTCGGACGCGCAGAAAAGCGTCAACAAGGCGTTCTTCCATGTCGGACTGACGGCCAAGGATGCGCGCGACGAAAGCTTCATTCCGATCATGGACCGGGTGCGCGTGGCGATGCTGGCGGCCGCGCCGGACGCCAAGCATGTCTCGCTCTCCGACGTGCCGTGGATTTCGGGCGGCGGGTTCTCGGAATTCGCGATGATGTATGTGCTGCAGGGGCCCGATCTCGCGGTGCTGGAGGCCCAAGCCAACGAAGTGACCGGCCGGATGCGGGCCAGTCCGCTCTTTGCCGACGTCAAGACCAGCTACGATTCCGGCAAGCCGGAGGTGCAGGTCGAGATCGACCGGCGGCGCGCGGCCGATCTCGGCGTCTCGGTGCGGACGCTGGCGGAAACGCTGAGAACGACGGTGGGCGGCGTCAAGGCCGGCTCGTTCGAGGAATTCGGCCAGCGCTACGACGTGCGGGTGCGGCTCGGCGAAGCGCAGCGCGACGACATTTCGAAGCTCTCGATGATCCAGGTGCGGGCGGCCAACGGGCAGTTGATCGACATGCCCAATGTGGCGCGCTTCAACATCGACAGCGGACCGGCGCAGATCGAGCGGCAGAACCGGGCGCGGCGCATCGCGCTGCTGGCCAACAATCCGGAAGGCGCGGCGCTGGGGCCGGCCTCGGCCGAGATCGAACGCTATCTCGAAGAGCTGAAACTGCCGCAAGGCTACAGCTGGAGCGCCGAGGGCCGCTCGAAGCGGATGAAGGAGACCGGCGCGGCGATCGGGTTTGCCTTCATGCTGGCGCTGATCGCGCTCTACATGATCCTGGCCTCGCAGTTCAACAGCTTCGCGCAGCCGGCCATCATCATGCTGTCGGCGCCGCTGTCGTTTGTCGGCGCCTTCGTGGCGCTGAAGATCTCGGGCCAGGAAATGACCATGTTCAGCCAGATCAGCCTGCTGGCGCTGATGGGGCTGGTGATGAAGAACGGCATCCTGCTGGTCGACTACACCAACCAGTTGCGGACGGCCGGCGCCAGCGCCTTCGAGGCGGCGCGCAAGGCCGGACCGGTGCGTCTCCGGCCAGTGCTGATGACGCAGATCGCGACGGTCTGCGGGCTCATTCCGGTGGCGCTATCGACCAGCCAGGGGGCCGAATTCCGCAACGCGATGGGCATTCTGGTAATCGGCGGGCTGATCTCCTCGACGCTGCTGACGCTGGTCGTGGTGCCGGTCGCCTATACGCTGATGGAGGAGGCACGGGCCGGGATCGGCGGCATGGGGCAGCGTTTGCGGCGGCTTTCGGCCCGGATCCGTCCCGGCGGCGCGCCTGCCGAGTAAAATCCGCAGTATTCCCTTAAGGCGGCGCTAACCGGCGTGGCGGATACTGAAGGCTCCAACCGAGCCGGAGGATTCCCGTCAGATGGCCAAAGCGCAGTTCCACAAAAACCAGCGCGTCTATGTGCGCCCGGTCGGCACCTGGGCCGTGATCGAGCGGATCGTGCCCCAGTGGGTCAAGGACATGGATGAGCCCCTGCGCATCCATTACGACGTCGGGCTCGGCCGCGAATTCGCCGCCAAGGAGCTTGAGACCGAGGAGGTTTCGGCGCTGTCGCATCTCGATCCCGAGATGGAGGACTGGCAGGTGGTGCGGGTGCCCAACAAGTGGCGCTCGGCAGAAGAATGCGCCGGCCATCCGGTGCCCGGCACGCATCCGGTGGTCATCACCGGTTCCCACGAGGGCGGCGGCTGGCGCGTGCCCGGCGTCGAATACGACCTGACGCCCGACCGCGTCGAACTACAGGCCAAGGTGATCGCGGCAGCGCCGAAATTCATGGTGCTGCTGCAGCGGCTCGCCGATTATGCGCGCAGCAATGGCGAGAACCTGCCCGACGACGTGATGGCGGTCGCCAGCGACGCCGACATGCTGATTTCCAGCATCATGGGGCCGCAGGCCTAGAGTTCAATTCCAAACCAGACCGTCTGCCGCGGCGGCTTCGCGCGCTCCAGTTCGCGGAAGCCACAGGCGCGGTAGAAGGCAATGCCGCGTGTGTTGGCCGTGCCGACGCCGAGATGGGCGCCGGCGGCACCGCGCGCGCGCATCCGTTCGAGCCAGCGATCCATCAGCCGGCGGCCGAGGCCCCTGCCCTGCAGACGCGGCAGCAGGTTGATGTGGAGATGCGCCGGGTACGGGCCGGCGATGCGGGCCGGCGTGCGGCCCGGATGATGGATCGACCAGCAGCGCAGTTCGTCGGCGTTCCAGCTTTCGGGCGGTGTGACGGGCGCGGCGTAGCGCGCGCGCAAGGCCGGCCACCATTCGGCTTCGAGGCGCGCCTCGAAGGCCTGCGTGTCGGCCGTGCCGACGATATAGCCGCCGACCCCTTCGCCATCCTCGACCACGAAGGCGCTTTCCGGTTCCAGCCGCGCATAGGGCGCGGCGAAGATATGACCGATCAGCTTCGGATCGCCATGGAGCGCGGTCGCGTCGGCGCCGTTGGCGCCGGTCTTCAGCGCGACCTCATAGAGAGCATCGAGATCGGCCGGCCGGACCGGACGGATCGCCGCGTCATTTCCCTCATCCATGGCGCTCTTCCCCCTTGCTTCGACGCCCTATTTCCGCCATTCCGGTCGCGAATGCTAGAGTGGCATTCGCGGCCCACGCCCTTTTTCGAGTATTCCCATGCGCACCGAAGATCCCCGCCCGATCCGGCTGAAGGACTATACGCCGCCCGCTTTCCGGATCGACGCGGTCAGGCTCGAGATCGAACTCGATCCCGCCGATACGCGGGTCCGCGCGCAACTGCAGATGCGGCGGCAGGGCGGCACGGGGCCGCTGGTGCTGGACGGCGAAAAGCTGAAACTGCATGAGGTGTCGATCGACGGCGTCAAGCTGGGCCCCAATGCCTACCAGGTCGACGCGGAACATCTGACGATCCTCGATGTGCCCGACGCGCCCTTCACGCTGGAAACGCTGACCAGTTGCGCGCCGGAAGCCAACACGGCGCTGACCGGGCTCTATCTCTCGGCCGGTATCTATTGCACGCAATGCGAGGCGGAGGGTTTCCGCCGCATCGCCTATTCGCTCGACCGGCCGGACGCGATGTCGGTGTTCACGACGCGCATCATCGCCGACCGCAAGGCCGCGCCGGTTCTGCTGTCGAACGGCAATCCGGTGGCGCAGGGCAAGCTTGCCGACGGACGTCATTTCGCCGAATGGCACGATCCGTTTCCCAAGCCGAGCTACCTGTTCGCGCTGGTGGCGGGCGACCTTGCCCATGTCGAAGACAGGTTCGTCACCATGTCGGGGCGCGAAGTGACGCTCAGGATCTTCGTCGAGCGCGGCAACGAGGATCGCTGCGCCTATGCGATGGAAGCGCTGAAGCGGGCGATGAAATGGGACGAGGAGAGGTTCGGGCGCGAATACGATCTCGACATCTTCATGATCGTGGCGGTCAGCGCCTTCAACATGGGGGCGATGGAGAACAAGGGGCTCAACGTCTTCAACGACAAGTACATTCTCGCCCGTCCCGACACGGCAACCGATGCCGACTACGCGGCCATCGAGGCGATCATCGCGCATGAATATTTCCACAACTGGACCGGCAACCGCATCACCTGCCGCGACTGGTTCCAGCTCTGCCTCAAGGAAGGGCTGACGGTTTTCCGCGACCAGGAATTTACCAGCGACATGCGTTCGCGTCCGGTGAAGCGGATTTCCGACGTGCGGCTGCTGCGTGCGCATCAGTTCACCGAGGATGGCGGGCCGCTGGCACATCCGGTACGTCCCGACAGCTATATCGAGATCAACAATTTCTACACGGCAACCGTCTATGAAAAGGGCGCCGAGCTCTGCCGGATGATCCATACGCTCAGCGGTCCGAAGCACTTCCGCAAGGGCATGGACCTCTATTTCGCGCGGCATGACGGCGAGGCGGCGACGGTGGAGAATTTCCTCGATGCGCTGGCCGAAGGCGCCGGGCTCGACCTCGAACAGTTCAAGCGCTGGTATTCGCAGTCGGGCACGCCCGAGGTGCTGGCATCGGGGCGCTACGACGCGGCGCGGCAGACCTATACGCTGAAGCTCAGCCAGATCTGCGCACCGACACCGGGACAGGCGCACAAGGCGCCCTATCACATTCCGATCGCGGTCGGTCTTGTCGGTCCTGACGGCAAGGACATGAAGCTGCAGCTCGACGGCGAAGAGAAGCCCGGCGCCACGACACGGGTGCTGAGCCTGACCTCGCAGGAGGCAACATGGCGCTTCCGCAACGTGGCGGCGCGGCCGGTGCCGTCGCTGCTGCGGGGCTTCACCGCGCCGGTCAAGCTCAATGCCCATCTCAAGGAACGCGATCTCGTGTTCCTGATGACGCATGACAGCGACAGCTTCAACCGCTGGGAGGCCGCGCAGCGTTACGCGACGGGCCTGCTGATTGCGATGGTCGAGGCACACCGGACGGGCGGCGCCGCGCGCAAGGGGACGGCGCTGGCCGACACGTTCCGCCGGCTGCTGGGCTCGAAGAAGACCGATCCCGACTTCGTGGCGCAGATGATCGTGCTGCCCAGCGAACAGACGCTGGCGCAGACGATCGGCAAGGATGTCGATGTCGACGCCATCCATGCGGCACGCGAAGGCCTGCGCCGATCGATCGCGGCGCAGCTGAAGGACGAATTGCTCGCCACCTATCACGCGCTGAAGATCGACGGCCCCTACAGTCCCGATGCCGCGCATGCCGGCCGCCGCGCGCTGCGCAATGCCTGCCTCGCCTATCTGGCCGCAGCCCCCGGCGACGAGGGCGTGGCGCTGGCGGAAGCGCAATTTGCGCAGGCCGACAACATGACCGACCAGATCGCCGCTCTTTCGGTGCTGGCCAATATCGATTGTCCGGAACGCGTCGCAGCTCTCGAAGCCTTTCATGCGCAGTGGAAGGACGACCATCTCGTGATGGACAAGTGGCTGTCGATCCAGGCGATGTCGGCGCTGCCGGGCACGCTCGACGAGGTGAAGCGGCTGACGACACATCCCGCCTTCACGATGCGCAATCCCAACAAGGTGCGGGCGCTGATCAGCGGCTTTGCGACAATGAACCAGCTGCATTTCCACGGTGCCGACGGCAAGGGCTATGCCTTCGTCGCCGACAAGGTTCTCGAACTCGACGCGCTCAATCCGCAGGTTGCCGCGCGGCTGCTCGGCGCCTTCAAGAGCTGGCGGCAGTTCGAACCGAAGCGCCGGAACCTGATGGCCAGGCAGCTCAAGCGGATCGCGGCGGCCGAACGGCTGTCGCGCGACGTCTACGAGATCGCCAACAAGACGCTGGCCTGAGCCGGCCCGAACCGAAGCGGCACAGGCGCTTAACCGGGCGTTAACCCCGTTTGCCCTTGATTCGGGTGAGTCCGATCTGCACCGGTTAACAAAAAGTAAACACAGCCTATGGACATCCAGACTCCGAGGCCGAATCATCATTCGAGGCCGGTTGATTCGGAGGGGACGATGCCCTCCGGCGATCGCAGATCGAATCCGGTTTCCAGACGCATCACCGGGGCAAGGCGACGCATGTCCGACGCGACCACCACGAGATCCGAAGCGCTGAAATGGGAAGAGGCTGCCGCACCGCGCCGCCGCGTGCTGCCGGCCGGCCTGCTGCCGCGCATCGCGCTCGGCATTTCGGGTCTGGCGCTGGCGGCGCTCAACGTCGCGCTCTATTTTCAGGACGGGCCGTCGCGCGCGCTGATCTTCTCGGCGCTGCTGTCGGGCGGCTACATGGTGCTCGCCTATATGCTGGTGCGCCTGCGCGAGAGCAAGATCGAGGCGGATGTCGCGCTGGTCGAGAACCAGCATCGCTTCGACATGGCCTTTGCCGGCGCGCGTTGCGGCATCTGGGACTGGGATATCGCCACCAATCGCGTCTACTGGTCGTCGGCAATGTTCGACATGGTCGGCCTGAAGCAGCCTTCGAAGCGGCTGACGCCGGCCGAGATCAAGGCGCTGGCGCATCCGGACGACGAAGGCGCGATCGACGAGATCATGGATGCGGCGCAGCGCGCCTCGCGCTCCTACGACACGACATTCCGCCTGCGCCACGCCGATGGCGGCTGGGTGTGGATGCATGCCAAGGGGCAGGTGTGGGGCGGCGGCCGGTCGGGCAGCGAACGTCTGGTCGGCATCACCATCGACATCACCGACCAGAAGATCGCCGAGGCGCGCGTTTCGGAAGCCAATGAGCGGCTGCGTGACGCGATCGAAAGCGTCGGCGAGGCCTTCGTGCTGTGGGACGCCAACAACCGATTGGTGACGGCCAACAGCAAGCTTGCCGAATTCCTCAATCTCGACGAGCAGGCGCTGCGCGCCGGCGCGACGCGCGCCGACGTGATGGCGCGGGCGGGCCTGAGCGACGTCTGGCCGGAAGCCGATGCCGGCGCCGACAGCGTCAGCGAGATCCGCCTGCCGAGCGGGCGCTGGCTGCAGATCAGCGAGCGGCGCACCAAGAGCGGCGGGCGCGTGAATGTCGGCACCGACATCACCGCGATCAAGGAACAGGAAGCGGCGCTGACCGACAACAAGTCGGCGCTGGAAAAGACCGTGCGCGATCTCGAATCGTCGCGGCGCAAGCTGCAGGAACAGGCGCGGCAACTGGTGGACCTCGCCGAAAAATACGCTGCGGAAAAGACCCGCGCCGAAACGGCCAACCGCTCGAAGTCGGAATTCCTCGCCAATATGAGTCACGAGCTGCGGACGCCCTTGAACGCCATCATCGGCTTTTCGGAAATCATGGAGTCGGGCCTGTTCGGCGATCTCGGTTCGCCGAAGTACAAGGAATATGCCACCGACATCCGCGCCAGCGGCGCGCATCTGCTGGAACTGATCAACGACATTCTCGACATGTCGAAGATCGAAGCCGGACGCATGACGCTCGAGACGCAACGGCTGCCGATCAGGGAAGTGGTGGAGGAATCGCTGCGCCTCGTGTCGGGCCGCGCCGAAGTCGCCAGCGTCAAGATCGTCGATGCGATCGAAGACATGCCGGCGCTCGAAGCCGACAAGCGGGCCGTCAAGCAGGTGCTGCTCAATCTACTTTCGAATGCAATCAAGTTCACGCCGGCCGGCGGTTCGATTTACCTGCGCGGCAGCGCGCAGGACGGCATGGCGACGATCGCGGTCGAGGATACCGGCATCGGCATTCCGGCCAGCGCCCTGCCGAAGATCGGCCGCCCCTTCGAGCAGGTCGAGAGTCATCACGCCAAGTCGCACAAGGGCACGGGGCTTGGCCTCGCGCTGTCGCGCTCGCTGGTCGAGATGCATGGCGGCACGCTGACCATCGAAAGCACCGAGGGTGTCGGCACCAAGGTCAGCTTCACGCTGCCGCTGGCGCAGATTTAATCCGTCCACAGACAAATAGCGGCGCCGCAGGGGCCTTTTCGGCAGCGAAAAGCACAGCGGACCCCCCCTCTGTCACGGAACTGTCATAAAACTGTCACAAACCGACTTGTCCCCGGGGGACAAGTGCACTTATCCCCGGTTGTGAGCGAATTCCGGAGACGAATTGCGTGCTCTGAAAGGTGCTTTCCGGCGCCTCTGTGCGATTTTCGATGCGTTTGAGAGAGACGTAAAAGGTGCTTTTTTCGGTGCGATCCCGGGGGCCGCGTTCGGCATGGGGTTCACAGACGTCATTGCGGATGGGAGCGATGCGACAAGGATACGATCCGTGTACGCCGCAACCGCTCATGGACCCCGGCTTGCGCCGGGGTGACATTCCTGTTTCAGGCTAGAGATACCAGTCATATTCCAGCGGCGAGATGGCGCGCTGGAACTTGTCGTATTCGAGCATCTTGGTTTCGGCATAGACGTCGACATAGCGGTCGCCGAAATATTCACGCATCACCTGCGAATTGCGCAGACGCTTCAGGGCACTGGGCAGGAAGAAGGGGATGCCTTCATCCATGATCTCGCAGGCATTGCCTTCGGCCGGTTCGCCCGGATCGATCTCGTTGACGATGCCGTGATGGATGCCGGCGAGGATCGCGGCCAGCACCAGATAGGGGTTGGCATCGGCGCCCGAGACGCGGTGTTCGACGCGGCGCGATTCCGGCGAGCCGTTGGGCACGCGGAAGGCGACCGAGCGGTTGTTGTAGCCCCAGGTGCGGTTGACCGGCACGAAGAGATTGGGGCCGAAGCGGCGGAAGGAATTGAGGTTCGGCGCGAAGAAGGCCATGGCGTCGCCGAGCGTCGCCTGCAGGCCGCCGATCGCGTGACGCAGTTTCACGGAGCCGTCCTCGGTGCCGTCGTTGAAGATGTTGTTGCCCTGCTCGTCCATCACCGAGCAATGGACATGCATGCCGTTGCCGGTCTGGTCGACGAAGGGCTTGGCCATGAAGCTGGCCAGAAAGCTGTGCTTGCGGGCCAGCGCGCCGATCAGATGGCGCAGCATGACGGCGTGATCGCCGGCGCGCACGGCATCGTCCTCATGCTTCAGGTTGATCTCGTACTGCCCCGGCGCAAACTCGGCCGTCGCACCCGAGGCCGGCACGCCCTGCGCGGCGGCGGCCTCGTCGATGTCCTTCAACAGGCCCATGAAGCCGTCGAGTTCGGTGATGCCGTAGACTTCATGCGCGGTCTCGCGCACGCCGGTCGCCGGATTGACCGGCGGCTGCGGCCGGCCCTTGCGGTCCATATCCTTGTCGAGCAGATAGAATTCGAACTCGCAGGCGACGGTTGCCTTGAGGCCGATCTCGTCGAGCTTCTGCACGACGCGGGCCAGCACATTGCGCGGTTCGAGCAGGAGCGGCGAACCGTCCTCGTCGACCATCGTCATCAGCACCTGGGCCTGTTTCATCGAAGCCCATGGCACCGGCACGATGGACCCGGCGACGGGATGCGACTGCGCATCCGGGTCGCCGTCGGAAAAGCCCATGCCGAGGATGTCCTCGTTGACGCCGGTCACATCGAAAAAATAGATCGACTGCGGCATCTGGACGCCATCGCCGAACACCTTGTCCGCCTCTTCGGAGGGGAAGCGCTTGCCGCGCACGGTGCCGCACATGTCGACGAACACGGCATCGAGATAGTCGATCTCGCCATGCTCGGCGAGGAAGGCGTTGAACTCGCCCAAGGTCGCCCACGCCGAAGGTGCGGGCTTCTGACGGTCACTCATGATTTTCCAAGCTTATTTATCCTGGAGGCGATAGTAGCCGAGAGCCCCCCGAAGATACCAGCGCCGCAACGCCGGAAAGGGAATGGCCGGCGGGCGGCCGCGCATCGGCGCCGGAATATCGGACAATTCGGCTTTGCCGCCAATGAGTTGCGCCAGAAGACGTCCCGACCAGGGGGCTGCCGAAACGCCGTCGCCATGATACGCCAGCGCGAAAAACACGCTGTCATCGTCCGCCATGCGTCCGATCGAGGGGGTCAGGCGGCGGGTCATGCAGACGAAGCCGCGCCAGTTATGCGTGATTTCGACATCGCGCCAGGCCGGAAAGACCTCGCCGAGACGGCGCTGCATGAAGCGGCGCATGCGCGCGGCATCCTCGGGCTTTCCGGTCAGGTCGCCGCGGGCGCCGAAGAGGAAGCGGTTGCCGGGCAGCATGCGGTAGTAGAAAAGCAGGCGGCGCGTGTTGGCGCAGGGCCGTTCGGTGCGCCAGTTCTGCGCCGCAAGCTCGCCGGCCGTCAGCGGGCGGGTGACGATGATGTTCGACATCACCGGCATCAGGTTGCGCGCAAGACCCGGCACGACCTCATCGCGGGTGAAGCCGTTGGTCGCGACGACGAGGCGGCGCGCGCGCAGCGTGCCCGACGGCGTCCGCAAACGGTGCCAGCCGTCGTGCCTTTCATGATGCGTCACACGCGAGGCGCCATGCAGCTTCGCGCCGGCCCGTGCGGCGGCGGCGGCGAGGCCGCGGGCAAAACGCAGGGGCTGGAGGCCGAAGCCGACCGGATTGTGCAGGGCGCCGAATTGTTCGGTCGAGTCGTATTCGGTCTCGGCGACTTCGGCTTTCGGCAGCAGCCGCGCGGCGATGCCGAAGACCCGGTTCAGCAGATCGCGTTCCTCTTCGAGACCGGCCATGCAAGCCGGGTGATGGGCGACATGCAGCGTGCCGTCGCCCTGGGGCTGCAGATCGATCGCCTCGTCGCGCGCCAAACTGCGCACGAGATCGACGGCCTCGACCTGCGAGGCGATGAAACGTCCGGCCTCCGCCTCGCCGTAATGGGCGATCAGTTCGCCCAGCGACCGTCCTGAAGGCGGGTAGGTGCAGAAGCCGCCATTGCGCCCCGAAGCGCCCCAGCCCAACGGGCCGGTTTCGAGGAGACGGACGTCGAGATTGAAATCGCGCGCCAGATGAAGGGCGCAGGACAGACCGGTATAGCCGCCGCCGACAATCGCGACATCGCAGGTTTCATCGCCGACAGGGCCGAGATCGACGCCAGGGCCGAGCGGCGGCGCTTCCTCTTCCCAGAGACTGCCGACCGGCACGCCCGCATCGTACATGCCCGGATGATACCAGCTCATTGCCACCCTGCCCGTTCCGCTGTCCGGAACGGCCAGCCGGTGCCTGTCAGTCCCGCTTCTCGTCGCGGCGTTCGCGCCAGCGCATCCGGCCGCGCTCGCTGTCCTCGCGCATCGTCTGCGCAATGCGCTGACGCTGTTCCGGCGTCAACTGCGCGAACCCGGCCAGCATAGCGTCGCGGGTGACGATCGTCATCCCGTGCATGGCACCGGCCATGGAATCGAAAGCGGCACGCACCGCCGCCTCGTCATAGGGGTCGGCCGCCAGCGCGTCGGCCAGCGCCAGACGTGCCGCGCTCATGTCGCGCAGATGCGGACGGATGGCCGGAAAGTGACCCCGCATCGCCTCGCGGATCGCCTGGCGGTCCTCGCGCGGCAGATCCTTGAGGCTGCTGTGGAACATGCCCGGCATCGGTCCCATGCCGGCGCGCATTTCGCCGTGCCAACCGCCGGTGAAGACGGGCACCAGAATCAAGGCAAGCAGAAAAAGGTTCAGCGCCAGCGAGCCCAGCAGCGCCGGGCCGAGCCAGCGCCGCGGATTTCCCGCCGGCGCGGTTTCAGGTGTCGTGACGCTGTCGCTCATTGTATCCACTCCTCGGGCCAGTCGATATCGGCCATCGCCAGTGCCATCAGCTGATCGTCCGCCACCTCGGCGGCCAGTTCCGCCGTATCGGTCAGCGGCGAGTAATTGCCGGTGCTGCCGACCATCACGCCCAGCATGATCGATGCGGCCAGCGTGCCGGCCGGAATGGCCGGCGAGCCATAGGGCCAGACCGCCTCGATCAGCGCGCGCCAGCGCCGGCGCGGGGCGCGCGTTGCGGCGGACGCCGGTGCGACGGCGCGCGGGCGGGCGGCCATCAGCCGCGCCATCAGCGCTTCGGAGGGTGCTTCGGCCGGGGCGGCGTCGAGCAGGCTGTCGAGGCGTTGCGCCGCCGCCACCAGCCGGCGCGCCTCGGCAGACGACGCCAGCAGCGCCTCGGCGGCAGCGCGTTCGGCCTGCGGCCAGCGGGCGGGCGACGCCCCCCAGGCGCCGACAATCTCCTCCAGCCGCTGCAGCGAAATTTCATTGTTCATCAATCCGGTTCCATATGCCCCAGACGCCTCAGGCGCCCGTTCTCATTATACGCGCGACATCGTCCCTTTCCGTCGCCAGCGTGTCGCGCAGCTGACGGCGGGCGCGGCCCAGCAGCGATTCCACCGCCTCGACGCTGACTTCGAGTATTTCGGCCGCCTCGATATTCGAGAGGCCCTGATAATGCGACAGCACGACCGCCAGGCGCTGACGTTCGGGGAGCGCCTGCAAGGCGGCTTCGACCCTTTCGGCCAGTTCGCGGCGTTCGAGATTTTCGTCCGGTTGCGGATCACTGCTGGCGGGCTCGGGAATGTCGTCGATGTTTTCGGGCCGGCGCTTGCGCAGCCGGTCGAGGCAGAGATTGGTTGCGACGCGGTGAAGCCAGGTGCCGAACTGCGCCCTGCCCGGCTGCCAGCGTTCGGCATGGGTCCAGACGCGCAGAAAGACCTCCTGTGCCACATCCTCGGCGTCGGCCTGATTGCCCAGCATGCGGCGCGCCAGCGCGACCATGCGCGGCAGATGCCGCTCCATCAGGCGGCGGCAGGCCGCCTCGTCGCCGCGTGCTACCGCCGCGACCAGCTCATCGTCCGATGGTGCGTCCAAGCAGCATGTCCCCTTCGATCATCCGGCAAGGGCGCCGGACGGGCGGCAGGGATGCCGGCCGATGCCGGCATCCCCGTTTTTCGAACCAGATGCCGAGCTTACTCGGATCCGGCCTTCTTGCCATGACCGCGACGCATCTCGCCGGCTTCGACCTTGCCGTCGTCATTGCGGTCCATGCGTTCGAACATCTTCTGGCCGGCGGCATCGAATTCGGCCTTCGAGATGCGGCCATCGCCATCGGTATCGAGACGGGCGAACATGTCGCCACGTCCGGCGTGGCCGGGTTTGCCTTCGTGCTTGCCTTCGCGTCCGGCACGATGCGGATGGCTGGCCATGGCGGCCTGCATTTCCTCGCGCGTCAGGGCACCGTCCTTGTCGGCATCCGCCGTGTCGAAACGCTGCTGCATGCGTTCGGCATGGCGTTCGGCGCGTTTGCCGGTGCCGTCCTTGCCGGCGGCCGCCTTGCGCGCCGCGGCCGCATCCTTCATTTCCTGAAGCGTCAGCTTGCCGTCGCCATCGGCATCCGCCGCGGCGAAACGCTCGTCCATGCGTTCGGCGCGCTTCTCCTGCCATTGCGACCGCATCGCCTCACGCGCCGCCGTCATTTCATCCTTCGTCACGAAGCCGTCGCCATCGGCATCCATGGCCGTGAAGCGTGCATCGCGATGGGCGGCGAACTCGGCCGCCGAAACGGCGCCATCCTTGTCGGTATCGATCATCGCGAAATATCCGGCACCATGCCCCTTGCCGCCCCAGGCGGAAGCGGCCATCGGCAGGGCCGCTGCCAGCGCCAACGCGGCCGTACCGGCCATCAGTCCAAATCGTGCCTTGCGCATCTCGTGTTCCTTGTCTTTCCAGGTTCTGTACCCCTGGTGTTTCCGGGCGCTCCGCCCGCGCGCCAGATCGGCATGGCGCAAGAGCGAGAGCCCGAGCGGCCGACCGGGCTTCGCCCGTTCGGGGGGACAAAAGGGCAAATGGCCCTGCCAGCCGCTCGTTGACAATTCAACGGGCTGGACCGCGTATTCCGTCGCCGGGAAAGACGGCCTTTCTTCAGGCTTTCAGCGGGGCCGGCACGGCATGGCGGCGGGCCGGCGCCCAGACCGGTTCGGCCAGCAGGCGGGCCGGCAGAGCCAGGCGGCGAAGCGTCAGCCCGTCGCGGATCTCGGCATCGACCGAGAGGGCCGCCGACAGGGCGCCGGTCTCGACGGTGGCCAGCGCGATGTTGCAGCCCCAGGCCGGCGAGAAGCCGGTGGTGGTGGCGATGCCGACCGGGCGGCCGCCAGCCATGACGGCGGCAAAACGCGCCGGTTCGAGCCCCTCGACCGCCAGACCGACCAGACGGCGGGGCGGGGTCTGTCCGGCACGGCCGAGCAGCGCGGCACGGCCATTGAAGAGCGGCTTGCCGAAATCGACCTGCCGCTCGGCGCCGTACTCGAACGGCGTCAGCGCATGGGCCGGATCGATGGCGGCAAAGGCGCCGAGCCAGTCGCGCCCGGCGCGGGACAGACCGGCCTCGAGCCGCGCCAGCTCGCGCAGAACCATGCCGGCGACCCGCAGGCCGAGCGGCGCGCCGGCCTGCATCAGATGGCGCCAGACATGCGGCGCCTCTTCCGGATCGACCCAGAGTTCGTAGCCGAGATCGCCGCCGATGCCGGTGCGGCTGACATAGAGCGGCATGCCGGCCATGGCGGTCCAGCGGCCTGCCATGGGGGGCAGGTTCTCGATGCCCGCCAGACCGGCGGCGGACAGACAGGCGGCCGCCAGCGGGCCCTGCAGGCTCATCGCCGCCAGCGTGTCGCCGACATCCTCGACGCGAACGCGCAAACCGATGGCGCTGTCCATCAACCAGGCCAGATGCGTTTCCTCCGTGACCAGACGATATTCGTCGTCGGCCAGGCGGAAGAGCAGGCCGTCGCCCAGCAGCAGACCGTTTTCCTCGCAGAACAGCACATGCATTGCGCGGTCGACCGCCAGCGGCGCGACCCTGGCGGTCACCAGCCGGTCGAGAAAGGCGCCGGCGTCGCGCCCGGCGATGCGGTATTTCGTCAGCGGCGAGATGTCGGTCAACGCCGCCGCGCCGCGCAGCGCGCGATATTCGTCGTCGAAGCCGGTCAGCAGCGCGGCGACCGTGAAACCGTTCCAGGCGGTCCAGCGGTTGAGGCGGCTTTCGGCAGCGACCGCCAGATGGAGCGGGGTCGTCAGCACGGCACGCGCAAAGGGCGACGCCTCCGCGGGCTGTTCGAACAGCGCCGGATCGACGGCGGCGCGCTCGTCCAGCGGATCGATGTCGGGCCGGGGCCGGTCGCCGGCATCGGACGCGTCCGGCGGCGGCAAGGTGTCGGGCGTCATTGGCGCCTCCTTTCCGCGGCAATCGTCTCAGCCAGGGCATATCCGGGCAAGCCGGTGACGCCGTCGCCGGGATGGGTGCCGGGACCGCAGAGCCAGAGACCGGCCACCGGCGCCGCCTGACCCGCGGCGCGGGCCTCGTGGATGGCGGCCGGTGCGAGGCTGCCACGATACCAGTTGCCGCCGGAGGCCCCGAATTGCGTTTCGATGTCGGGCGGGGTCAGCAGTTCGGCCGCAATCAGGCGGCCGGAAAGACCGGGCGCATATTGATCGAGCATGCGCAGCGCGCGCTGCATCAGTTCGTCGCGCCGTGAGGCCCAGCCGCCCTCGACCGCATAGGGCGTGAAGGGCAGCAGCACCGACATCACATGATGGCCGGCCGGGCACAGCGCCGGATCGACCGTGCCCGGCATGGTGATTTCCATGACGGGGTCGCCGGCGATGCCACCGCGTGCGGCTTCGACGGCCGCATGCTCGACCGCTTCGAGCGAGGGCGCCAGCAAGAGGCGCGCGCCATGGAGCGCGGCGGCCAGTCCGGGAAATTCGGGCAGCCCGTCCAGCGCCAGATTGAGCTTGCCGACATTGCCCTGCGGCCGGGCCGGCGGCAGGCGGCGGACGAAGCCGGTTTCGAGATGCGCCGTACCCAGAAGATCGAACATGGTGGTTCGCGGATCGAGGGCGGAGACGACCAGCGGCGCGATGATGGCGTTGCCGTCGTCGGTTTCGACGCCGGCGACGGCATTGCCCTCGAGCAGCAGACGCACGACGCGCGTGCCGGTGCGGATCTCGCCGCGCTGCGCGGCAACGGCGGCGGCCAGCGCATCGGTCAGCGCGCCCGGACCGCCGAGCGGAATCGACGGACCGCGGCCGAGACCGCGCATCGCCCGGCGATGCAGCAGGCGGAAGGCGGTGCCCGGCGCATAGGGGCCATCGGAGGTCCCCAGAACCGCGTCGAGCGCCAGCGCGCCCTTCAGCAGCGGCAGTTCGAATTCCGCGTCGAGCAGATCGCCGACCGATTGCGGCAACAGCTGCATCAACCGGCCGAGGCTGTCCGGCCCGTGCCATTCGGCGCGCCAGACCAGACGGCGCAGCAGCGTGCGGCGCGGCGCGGCGTCGAAGAGAAGCGGCGCCAGCATGGCCGCCGCGCGGCCGATGCGGCTGTCGAAATCCGGCCAGGCAGCGGCGTCCTTGCGATTGACCTCGGCCAGGGCCGCCAGATCCTTGCGGTTGCGCGGCAGCACCAGATGCCGGCCGTCGCGGTCGAGCATGACGGTCGGTATGTTGCGCGCCGCCAGGCGCAGGCCGTGGCGCGCCAGTTTCAGATCGCGTTCGATGCGGCGCGGCAGGGCTTCGAGCAGATGGGCGACCGAGGGCACATTGTATTCGGGGTATTCGGGTCCGACCGCAGCGGTGACGCCGGTGCCGCCCAGTTGCGGTCCGGCTTCGAGCAGCAGTACACGCTGGCTCGCACGCGCAAGACCGGCTGCCGCCGCGAGCCCGTTGTGGCTGCCGCCGATCACGATCGCATCATATTTGCGCCCGCCCCATGCCATGCCGCTATCTCCGCTTCCGGCGCAGCGCCAGCACATGCGCGGCCGCATTGGCGCCGGCCTGACCGGGCATCAAGGGGCCCGGATGGACGCTGGGCGAGCAGAGATGGAAATTGCCCACCGGCGTGTCGTAGCCGCCCGAGCCGGGGAACGGGCGATTGACGAACATCTGGTCGAGCGTCGTTTCGCCATAGGCCGTGTCGCCCGCGGTCAGGCCGATATCGTTTTCGAGATCGGCGGCCAGCAGCACTTCGCGCGCCAGGATGCGATTGCCGATGCCGGGGCTCGCCGCTTCCAGCCGTGCCAGGACAAGATCGCCCAGCGCGTCGCGGCGGGCGGCGCTCCAGCTGCCGTCATGCAGCGTTTCCGGCACATATTGCACCTGAACCGAGGCCACATGCGCACCGGCCGGCGCCAGCGCGGTATCGGTGAGGGAGGGAATCAGAATCCCGATCAGCGGATCGCGCGGCGGCATGTGCGCCCGCCAGTCGTCGAAGGCGCCCTGCATGGCGGCGATCGACCCGGCCAGCCGCACACCACCGGCGATGGCGGGGCAACCCTCAGGCAGCGCCGGAAAGCGCGGCAAGCCGTCGAGCGCCAGATTGACCGTCGCCATCACGCCTTTCATGCGGAAGCGGCCAACGCGTTCGACCAGCCCGTCGGGCAGGTCCTTCCACTGGAACAGGCTCAGAAAGCTGCGCTTCAGATCGAGGCCCGAAAGGATGCTGCCCGCCGCGATCTCCTCGCCATTGGCCAGCACGACGCCGCGGGCCTTGCGGTCCCTGATCGTCACATCGGTCACTTCGGCATCCAGGCGCAGGCGGCCGCCATGCGCCTCGATGGCCGACACAAGGGCCGCGACCAGCGCGGCGGGACCGCCCTGCGGCAGCAGCAGATCGGGCGCGCCGCCATACGCATCGCCGCCGGCCGACAGCCATGGCGTCAGCAGGCGCGCGGCGCTGCCCGGCGAGAGCGGGCCGAGCGTCGCGCCCATCATCGCGGCGGCGGCCAGATGGGCCTTCACCGCCTCCGACTCGAAATATGAATCAAGCAATTCGGCGGCCGGCAAGGTCCAGAGACGGAGGGCGACGCGGATCGCTTCATCGTCCGCGGCCGCTGCCCGGTCGGCGAGGCCCAGCCGCGCCTTCAGGGCGGCAAAGCCGCGCGACAGCGGCAAGCCGGCCGCGCCTTCGAGGAGCGGCTTCAGCGCGCGGGCCGCGCGCAGCATGTCGCGGCGATAGCGCGTCCATGCATCGGCGTCGCGGCGCGAGAAGCGGGCCATCTCGCGACGATGGACGACACCGTCGCGATAGGCGGCGTGACAGGTGCCGTCGGGAAACAGGGTGACGCCGCCTTCGGCGCGGAGAAACCGCAAGCCGTGACGCGCCAGATCGAGATCGGCGACGAGGCGGGGCGGCAGCGCGACGGCGCCCGAGCGATAGCGCGACAGGCGGAAACCCGGCGCCAGTTCATGCGATGCGGCGAGACCGCCCGGCGCCGGATTGCGGTCGAGCACCAGAACCCCGAGACCCGCACGGGCCAGGCAAGCGGCGGCGATCAGACCGTTGAGGCCGGCACCTATGACGATCGCATCGTGACGCTCCATGCGTCGTTACTCCACACGCGCTTCGTCCGCCGCAGGTTCTACCTACCTGAAACGTGCCGGATTGACACGTCCCTGTGGCGAACGTCTCCGGGCGATGCGCAACAGCACCCGGCGATTTACCAAGTATGTCCGGGATTTCCATCAATCCGGCGCGCAAACACAAAGCATGGTTAACGCACCTTCGTCCCGGCCAGCATGACCGCGTTGCAAGTTGTCAGCCAGCCGGCGTGCCTGCGGCCGCGACGACGACCGCATCGAAAGCCTCGCGGACACGGGCCTGACTTTCGAGCAGTTCGGCTTCGAGGGCGGCGAAGTCGGGCGCGTTGCCGGCGCGCGCCAGCAGCGACTTCAGACCGATCGTCGCTTCGGCCGGCTTGAAGACGCCTTCGACACAGATGCGGATGACCTGCGTCAGATTGTGATTGAGTTCGATGGCGGCAACCAGCATGTCGGCGGTCACGGCCGGCAGCAGGCCCGCGGCAGCGATGCGCGACAGCGCGGTGCGCGTGTGCGGATGCAGGATATCGGGATGGTCGTGCCCGTGCAGCAGTTGCAGGTACTGGCAGATGAATTCGATGTCGACCAGTCCGCCGCGCACATGTTTCAGTTCCCAGGGATCGGCGCTGACCCGTTCCCTGGCGATGCGGGCGCGCATGTCGGCCACATCGGCGGCCAGTTGCGCGCGCTCGCGCGGACGGCGCAGCACCGCGCCGATCGCCCCGGCGACACGGGCACGCAGGTCTTCGGGCCCGGCGAGCGGGCGGGCGCGCGTCAGCGCCATGTGTTCCCAGGTCCAGGCTTCGCTCTGCTGATAGCTTTCGAAACCCGCGAAGGCCGTTGCGATGGGTCCGGCATTGCCGGAGGGGCGCAGGCGCATGTCGACTTCGTAGAGCTTGCCTTCGGCGGTCGGCGCGGTCAGTGCACCGATCAGCTGCTGGCAGACACGGGCATAGTATTGCGCGGCATAGAGCGGGCGTTCGCCGTCCGACATCGCGTCGGGGTCGTCGAGATCGTAGATCACGATCAGGTCGAGATCGGAGCTGGCGCTCATTTCGGCGCTGCCGAGCTTGCCCATGGCGACGACGCAGAAGCGGCCGCCGGGGATGCGGCCATGCCTTTCAGCAACGCGGGTTTCGGCGACCGGCGCGAGGACCGCGACCAGTTCGGCGGCCAGTGCCGCATAGGCGGGGCCCGCCTCCTCGGCATCGGCGCTGCCCGTCAGCACGCGCACGCCGAGACGAAAACGGTATTCGCGCGCCCAGACGCGCACGAAATCGAGCGTGTCCTGATAGTCGACCGCATGACGCAGCGCGTCGGCGAGGCTCAGATGCAGATCTTCCGGATCGGGCAGGACCTTGAAGAAATCGGGGTCGACGACCGCTTCGAGCACGCGCGGGTTCTGGCTCAGATAGCGCGCCAGACGCGGCGCCGTGCCGCAAATGCCGGCCAGCAGATCGAGCAGGCTCGGATTGGAGTAAAGCATCGAGAAGAGCTGCACGCCGGCCGGCAGACCGGTGAGAAACTTGTCGAAACGGGAAAAGGCCGTGTCGGGGCTCGAGGTGCGCGAGAGCGCGCGCAGCAGCGCCGGCATCAGGCTGGTCAGCAATTCGCGCGAGCGCGGCGTGCGCGTCGCCGGGAAGCGTCCCGAATGCCAGCCGCGAATGGCTTCCGACATTTCCGAGACCTTCTCGAAACCCAGGCCGCGCAACGTGTCGAGCGTTTCGGGATCGTCCTCTGTGCCGGTGAAGACCAGGCTGCCGCCCTCCTCGCCCAGCGGCGGCGCCGTTTCGAAGAGCTTCGCATAATGGCCCTGCACGCAGCGCAGACGCGCCGTCAGTTCGCCGGCGAAGGCGTCGCGGTCGGCAAAGCCCATGAAGCAGGCCACGTGATCGAGGCCGTCGCCGGTTTTCGGCAGGCTGTGGGTCTGCTCGTCGTCGATCATCTGCAGACGGTGTTCGAGCTTACGCAGGAAACGATAGGCCTCCTTGAGTTCGGCCGCCGCCTCGGGCGTGATCCATTGCTTGCGCGCCAGTTCGTCGAGCATGGCGCAGGTCTGCTTGCCGCGCAGCTCGTGGTCGCGGCCGCCGGCGATCAGCTGCTGCGTCTGCACGAAGAATTCGATCTCGCGGATACCGCCGCGGCCGAGCTTGATGTTGTGGCCGGCGACTGCGATGACGCCATGGCCGCCGACCGCATGGATCTGGCGCTTCATCGAGTGAATGTCGTCGATGGCGGCATAATCGAGATTCTTGCGCCAGATATAGGGCGTCAGCATTTTCAGGAAGCGTTGGCCGGCCTCGATGTCGCCGGCGACGGCGCGGGCCTTGATGAAGGCGGCGCGTTCCCAGTTCTGGCCGCGGCTTTCGTAGTAGCTCTCGGCCGCCGGCAGCGAGACCGCGACCGGCGTGCCGCCGGGATCGGGGCGCAGGCGCAGATCGGTGCGGAAGACATAGCCGTCGGCGGTGCGTTCCTGCAGCAGCCTGACGAGGTCCTTGGTCAGGCGGACGAAGAAGTCGCTGTCGTCGAGGCCCTGTTTCAGCGGCAACTGGCCCGGCTCGTAGAAGACGACCAGATCGATGTCGCTCGAATAGTTGAGTTCGCCGGCGCCGTATTTGCCCATGCCGAGCACGGCAAGGCCGGAGCCCCGGGCCGGGCCTTGCTCGGGCACGGAACCGACCTGGCCGCGCCGGACCGCGTCGGCCAGCAGCCAGTCGATGCCGGCGGCGACGGCGCCGTCGGCGAAAGCGGTCAGGGCGCCGGTCACCCGTTCGAGGTCCCAGAGGCCGCAGAGATCGGCCATGGCGATCAGCAGGGCCGCTTCCGAGCGCGCGGTGCGCAGGAACGCCATCACCTCGGCCTGGGTCGCCGTGGCCGGCATGGCGCGCAGGCGCTGCAACAGATCGGCCAGGGCGGCTTCCGGCGTTTGCGCCAGCAACCGCGGCAGCCAGCCCGGATGGCGGCGCAGGATGCGCGTCAGATGCGGCGAGTTGCCATGGATCGCGGCCAGCAGGTGACGGACATCGCGATCGGCCAGCAGCGGCGCCAGGCCGCGCGCCTCGTCGGTTGCCTCGGCGGCCATCGCTTCGAGATCGGCCCGTTCGCGCGCGGCGCGGATCTTGTCGTGCGGTTGCGGCGCACGGGCCGCTCCTTCGCGCAGCGTGCGCGCGCCGCTTCCTTCTGCCACCTGGATCTTCCCTGTCTCGCCTGCGGTCCGGCGCGCAGCCTAGCAGATTCCGCCGGCCGGCACGCGTGTCAGCGGCCGGAAACCGGCAGATGCAGACTGACGCGGAGGCCCGGATGATTGTCCTCGAGTTCGATCCGGCCGCCATGCAGGCGTGTCACGGCCGCGACCAGGCTGAGGCCGAGACCGCTGCCCGGCGTGTTGCGACTGGCCTCCAGCCGGACGAAGCGTTCGAGGACGTGATGGCGTTCGCCGGCCGGGATGCCGACGCCGTGATCGGCAACGGCCAGAACGACGCCGCGGCCCGGCCGCTCGGGATCAGGCCGTGCCGAGACCGTGACGCTGCGGTCGGTATCGGCGTCCTGCGGCAGGCCGTGCTTGAGGGCGTTGTCGAGCAGATTGGCGGTCGCCTGGGAGAGCAGTTCGCGGTTGCCGCGAATCTGCAGCCCCTCCTCGACTTCGACATGCAGGGTGAGATTGCTCTGTTCGGCCACCGGCTCGTAGAGCTCGGCCGCGTCGCTGACGATTGCCGCCAGATCGACCCAGGTCATCGCCTCGCGCAGCGAACCGGCTTCGGCGCGGGCGATCATCAAGAGCGCGTTGAAGGTGCCGAGCAGGCTGTCGGCCTCGGCGATGGTGCGTTCGAGGGCGTGGCGGTAATCGGCGGGCGAGGCTTCCTGCATCAGCGTGACTTCGAGACGGTTGCGCAGGCGGTTGAGCGGACTGCGCAGATCGTGGGCGATGTTGTCGGTGACCTGCCGCATGCCGGTCATCAGCGCCTCGATCTGGTCGAGCATGGCGTTGAGGTTGCGGCCGAGCTGGTCGAGCTCGTCGCCGGTGCCGGCAATGGGCAGGCGCTGCGAGAGATCGCCCTCCATGATGTCGCGGCTCGAGCGGTTGATGTCGTCGACACGGGCCAGCATGTTGCGGCTCATGAAGAGGCCGCCGGCAAGGCCCAGCGCCACGGTCAGGCCGATCGCCCAGATCAGCGCGTTGGTGATCAGGCTTTCGATCTCGCGCCGCTCCTGCACGTCGCGGCCGACCAGCAGGTAGTAGCCCTCCTGCAGAAAGAAGGCGCGGGCGCGGGCGGCCTTTACTTCGGTGCCGTCCAGTGTCTTGCGGTTGTAGTTGAAGTCGAACCAGCCATCGGCGCCGGGCTCGACGCCGGGGCGGGCATCGAGCGTGCCGGCCAGCACGCGGCCGGCCGGATCGAGCACCAGATAGAGGCTCTGCCCCGGGTCGCGCGAACGCTGGATCACCGTGTGAACGAGCAGCGGCAGGCCGCCCTGGCGGTATTGCTCGGCAAGGCCGGTGATTTCGGCTTCCACCGCCTCGTCGGTCTGGCGGGCCAGAAAGCCGGCGGTGTTCCAATAGACATAGGCCAGAAGCGTGATCGCCGAGGCAGCGAACAGCGCCAGATAGATGACCGCGAGCCGAAAGGTCGAGGTCTTGAGGAGATTAGTCAGCAGCACGTAGCGAGTATCCGGCTCCCCGAACGGTATGCAAGAGCGGCTGTTCGAAATTCTTGTCGATCTTGGCCCTCAGCCGCGAAATATGCACATCGATCACGTTGGTCTGCGGATCGAAATGATACTCCCAGACGTTCTCCAGCAACATGGTCCGGGTCACGACCTGGCCGGCATGCTTCATCAGATATTCGAGCAGGCGGAACTCGCGCGGCTGGAGATCGATCTCCCGGCCCTCGCGGATCACCTTGCGGGCCAGCAGGTCGATTTCGAGATTGCCGACCTGAAGACGGGTGCGGACCTGGTCGGGATTGGAGCGGCGCACCAGCACCTCGATACGGGCCAGCAGTTCGGCAAAGGCATAGGGCTTGGTCAGATAGTCGTCGCCGCCGGCTTTCAGTCCCTTGATGCGGTCGTCCACTTCGCCGAGGGCGGAGAGAAACAGCACCGGCGTGCGCACCCCCTCCTCGCGCAGGGTCTCGACGACGCTGAGGCCATCGCGCTTCGGGAGCATGCGATCGACGACCATCACGTCGAAGGTGCTCGAAAAGGCCAGCGTCAGACCTTCCTCGCCGTCGGCCGCATGGTCGACGATGTGCCCGCTTTCGCGCAGGCCCTTGACGACATAGGCCGCAGCCTCCAGGTCGTCCTCGATCACCAGAATGCGCATGTTACGGTCCAACTCCCAGTTCTCGACACGGGCCGCAGCGGCCGACAGGCAGGCGAACCGCGCCGCCGATGCTGCGGGGGGGTGGCATCGGACGGCGCGGCCCTGCAGCCCAAATCCGGTGGGGTCCGGGCTGCATCAGTGCCATCTGTCCGCCCCATCCGTTCCCCCCGGGGCGCAAACGCTTACGACTTGCTCAGCGACAGCGCCACGAAGCGCTGCTGTTCCTCGCTGCGCAGAAGCAGCAGCACCGAACTCTTGTCGGCCTTGCTTGCTGCTTCGACGCCCGCCACGACATCGGCGGGCTTCTTCACATCCTTGCCGGACACTTTCACGATGATGTCGCCGGGGCGCACGCCCTTTTCGGCCGCATCGCTCGACGGATCGACGCTCTGCACGACCACACCGTCGGGCGTCTGGGTCAATGCCAGGCCGAGGCTCGTGGTGGTGCCGGCGGCCGGCGCTTCCTCAGCCGATGCGGCTGCAACTTCGAGCGTGTCCGGGAAGATGCCGATGTTCGCCGTCAGTGTGCGCTGCCGGCCGTCGCGCCAGACAATGATGCGGGCGCGCGTGTCGGGCTGCAGCTCGGCAACCGTGCGGCTGACCGCGCGGACGTCTTCCATTTCCTTGCCGTCGACATTGAGAATGACGTCGCCGGTCTGGATGCCGGCCTTCTTTGCCGGGCTTTCGTCGGCGACCTGCGCCACGAGAGCGCCTTTGGGCTTGTCGAGGCCCAGTGAGGCGGCCATGTCCGGATCGACCTGCTGGATCGTGACGCCGAGCCAGCCGCGCGTGACGCGACCTTCGTCCTTCAGCTGTTCGATGACACGCGATGCGATCGAGGCGGGAATGGCAAAACCGATGCCGACGCTGCCGCCGGTCGGCGAATAGATTGCCGTGTTGACACCGATCACATTGCCGCGCACGTCGAAAGTCGGACCGCCGGAGTTGCCGCGATTGATCGAAGCATCGATCTGGATGAAATCATCATAGGGCCCGGCGCCGATCTCGCGACCGCGCGCCGACACGATGCCGGTCGTGACGGTGCCGCCGAGGCCGAAGGGATTGCCGACGGCCAGCACCCAGTCGCCGACGCGAACCGTGTCGGAATCGCCAAAGGCGACATAGGGCAGATCGGTCTTGCTCTCTATCTTGACCAGCGCCAGATCGGTTTTCGGGTCGCGGCCGATCAGCTTGGCCGGCATCTCCGTACCGTCGTCGCGAACCACGGTGATGTCCTTGCCGTCGCCGACGACATGATTGTTGGTGACGACATAGCCGTCGGCCGAAATGATGAAGCCCGAGCCCAGCGCCATCGCCTGACGGCCGCGCGGCGCACCGCCCGGGCCCTGAGGCTGCAGATCCCGGAAGAAGCGTTCGAAGGGGCTGCCGGGCGGGAAAGGCAGATCGGGCACGCCGGCCGGCGCGCGCACGGCGCGTTCCTCGGCGACGCGGATGCTGACCACAGCCGGACTTACCTTTTCGACCAGATCGGCAAAGCTCGGCAGACGCTCCAGCGCGCTGGCCGCCGGTGCCGCCGAGCGCGTGTCGAGGGGCTGGGCCAAGGCGCCTGAGGCCACAAATGCCAAGGCCACGGCACCGAAGGTCATGGAAACGAGCCCGTTCTTTCCGCCAATCGTCATCGCGATACTCTCCTGTCGATGCGGTCCGCCCGCAAAGGGGCAGCAAGGTTTGAGGATCAGCATCATGTCCTGATCCTTACCAATTCATGTCTGGAATATTACAAATCTGTAAGGCCAAAAGATGGCAGGAGTTCTCAGCCTCTGTCCGCCGTTTCGGGCCCTGTCAGCGCCGCCAGCCGGGCTTCTTCCTCGGGCGTCAGACGCGTTTCCGCACGCCCGCGCGCCCGGCGCAGAACCAGCAGCGCAACGCCGCCGCCGATGATCAGCACCAGACCCGGCGCCAACCAGAGGAGCCAGGTCGCCGGCGTGAAAGGCGGCGTCATCAGCACGAAATCGCCATAGCGTTCGACAACGAAATCGAACACTTCCTCGTCGCTGTCGCCGGCACGAATGCGGTCGCGCACCACGGCGCGCAGATCGCGCGCAAGCTCCGCGTCGGAATCGTCGATCGACTGATTCTGACAGACCATGCAACGCAGCTCCTTGGAGATCGCGCGGGCGCGCGCCTCGGCGGCCGGATCTTCAAGCATCTCGGCCGGATCCAGCGCCGCATGGCCCGGCAGCGCCAGGGCCAGAAGAAACAGCATGGCTGCGAGTATCGTGCGCATGGCGTCAATCCGCCGCCACGGGCCTTGCGCCGGAATGCGCCTTCGCGCTGACCGGTGCGCCAACACGCAGGCGCCGGTCGGTCAGCGACACCGCGCCGCCGAGCGCCATGATCATGCCGCCGATCCATATCCATGGCGCCAGGGCATTGCGATAGGCACGCACAACCCATTTGCCCTCACCCGCCACATCGCCCAGCACGACATAGACGTCGGAGAACCAGTTGGTATGAATGCCGGCCTCGGTCTTTTCCTGGCGTTCGGCCGGAAAGCGACGCTTCTCGGGCATCAGTCGCGCGACAAAACGGTCGCCCCGGTCGATACGAACGACACCGGTCGTCGCTTCGAAATTCGGACCGTCGCGCATGCCGACCGCTTCGAGCGTCAAGGTGTAGCCGGCCAGTTGCGTGCTCTCGCCGGGCGCCAGTGCGACGATCGTTTCGGCGCGCCACGCCGTGACACCGACAATCCCCGCAACGGCGATGCCGAGACCGCCATGTGCCAGCGCCATGCCCCAGGCGGCGCGCGGCAGCCGGCGCGCGCGCGCCAGACTCTCGCCGAGCGGAATGGTGAACAGCTTGATGCGCCAGGCAATTTCCGACGCGGCGCCGGCCACCAGCCAGACCGCGAGCGCCATGCCGAGCGGGGCCAGCCACGGCCCCTCCCACATCAAGGCAAAGGCGATCAGCATCGCCACGAAGGCGAGACCGGCGGCCACCATCAATCGCTCGGCAGCGCCCTGAAGATCGGCGCGTTTCCAGCCGAGAAACGGGCCGAACGGAACCAGCAACAGCAAGGCGACAAAGATCGGCGCGAAGGTCAGATTGAAGAAGGTCGGTCCGACCGTGATCTTGGGTCCGTCGAGCGCATCGAGCAGCAACGGGTAGAGCGTGCCGAAAAAGACGGCAGCCGTCGCCGCTGCCAGCAGCAGATTGTTGACCAGCAATGCGCCCTCGCGACTGACGGGGGCGAAGATGCCGCCGCCTTTCAGCAGCGGCGCGCGCCAGGCATAGAGCGCCAGCGATCCGCCGACGAAGAAGATCAGGATGCCCAGAATGACGATGCCGCGCTCGGGATCGACCGCAAAGGCGTGAACCGATGTCAGAACGCCCGAGCGAACGAGGAAGGTGCCGAGCAGCGAGAGCGAAAACGCAATGATCGCCAGCAGCAGCGTCCAGCTCTTCAGCGCGCCGCGCTTCTCGGCAACGATCGCCGAATGCAGCAGTGCCGTGCCGACGATCCATGGCATCAGTGAGGCGTTCTCGACCGGATCCCAGAACCAGAATCCGCCCCAGCCCAGCGTGTAATAGGCCCACCAGGAACCCATCGCGATGCCGATGGTCAGCGACAGCCATGCGGCGAGCGCCCAGGGCCGCACCCAGCGCGCCCAGCTTGCGTCGACGCGGCCCTCGATCAGTGCGGCGACCGCGAAGGAAAAGGTCATCGAATAGCCGACATAGCCGGCATAGAGCCAGGGCGGATGAAAGGCGAGCGCCCGGTCCTGCAGCAGCGGATTGAGCCCGGTGCCCTCGAAGGGCGCCGGGTCGAGCCGGATGAAGGGATTGGAGGTGAAGACGATGAAAAGCAGGAAGGCGACCGCGATCGATGCCTGCACTGCAAGGACGCGCGCGCGCAGCGTGTCCGGCAGATTGCGGCCGAACAGCGCCACCATGGCGCCGAACAGCGCGAGGATCAGCACCCAGAGAACCATCGATCCCTCGTGGTTCCCCCAGACACCGGAGATCTTGTAGATCAGCGGCTTCGCCGAGTGCGAGTTGTCGTAGGCGAGCTTCAGCGAGAAATCGGAAACGAGGAACGCCCAGGTCAACGCCGCAAAGGCCAGCGACACCAGTGCAAACTGCAGAAACGCGGCCGGGACTGCAACAGCCATCAGCGCCGCGTCGCGGCGGTGCGCCCCCAGCATCGGAACGGCCGTCTGCACGATCGCGACAGCAAGGGCCAGTACCAGCGCGAAATGGCCGATCTCGACAATCATGGATAGGCGCCCTGACCGTAGGTCTCCGCATGCGAGGCTTCGGCTCCCTCACCCTGCCAGTTGCCGCTGCGCTTCAGTGCGTCGATCACTTCGGGCGGCATGTAGGTCTCGTCGTGTTTGGCCAGAACGGTGTCGGCCGCGAAATGGCCATCGTCCTGCAGCACGCCCTCGGCGACCACGCCCTGCCCCTCGCGGAACAGGTCCGGCAGAATGCCGCGATAGGAGACCGCGATCGTTTCGACCATGTCGGTGACCCTGAAGCGGGCCTCGCCGCCGGGAAGGGTTTCGACCGAGCCCATTTCGACGAGGCCGCCGAGGCGGATGCGCTGGCCCGGCGCGATCTCGCGCTCGGCAACGTCGCTCGGGCTGTAGAAAAAGACGATATTGTCGCGCACTGCATAAAGCACCAGCCCGACAGCCAGCGCCAGAATGGCGAGACCGACGGCGATGAAGGCGGCGCGGCGCTGCTTGCGCGTCATGACGATTCCTCTATCTCGGTCGCGAGGCTCCGGGAAGAGAGATATAGCCGGGGGCCCGGGCCGATCAAACCGCTAAATGGTCGCGGCAAAAGGGCATTTCGCCGGAATCCCGCTCAAAGCCCCAGCATCATCCGCGTCGCCGGCCCGGCGATACCGTCGGCGAAAAGGCCGTATTCCTGCTGGAAGGATTTCAATGCGCGTTCGAGCCCCTCATCAAAGACGCCGTCGACATTGATCGCATAGCCTTCCTTCGCCAGCGCCTCCTCCAGCGACCGGACATCCGCACCGGTCATGTGCGGCGTCGTCAGGCGCAGGTTGCGCGTCGCCGCATCGACGGCCGAGACGGGCACCGGCGGGCGGTAGTCGAAAATCACGGGTTCAATCCTGACGCCGCGCACCGTCACCGGCAGCGCAAGCTGCCAGTTCTTCGCCCCGATCAATGTCTCGAACGCGTCCATGCGATAGACGGTCCTGCCGAGCAGTCTGTTGGGGTGGGTTGCCAGCCAGTTTCGCCGCTCCCTCACATAGGCCGCGATCCAGGCGTGTTCGCCGGCGCGCCCCGGCTGCCCCATTTTCACCAGCGTGCGGTCGCGCATGGGCGCCCAGGCACCGTGGATCGTGCTGTCATAGATGATGGCGTGTGAAAGCGCTTCGGCAAGGCCGAGCTTCGATGCCGCCTCGGCCGAAGGCCGCCAGAAGACGCGGTCGAAGAAATTCTCCTGCGCTTCCTGCATCACCGGATCGGCGCCGGCATCTGTCAGCAGGCCGCGAAACGTCATGTCGTTGTCGAGACGCAGATCGATATCGGCAAGACGCTGCAGATAGGGTTTCAACGCCGCGGCATAGGCTGCGCCCGCGGCCGCGCAATAGGCCTTGATAAGCAGATAGAGATTACCGCTGCCGAGCGTCGTCTGCGCCATGCCATAGGTCAGGTGACCGCTGTCGCCAGCCAGCAACGTGACCCGCCCATAGTCGCCGCGCGCCTGCCCGGTCTCGAAGACATTGACGATGGCCTTGGCCGTCTGTTTCTGAAGTTCGGTCAGCATGATGTCCCTCCGCTCAGACGCGCTGTCGCCGCGCGCCAACCGCCATGCTAGCGCAGGGTCTCAGACCCGGGGATTACTCATTCGCTGCCCCGGCCTCGACAGCGGCGATCCGGGCCCTGACGGCCGGGACCCAGGCCGCGTCGTCCGGCGCGTCGGCCAGCATTGCCCGCCAGCGCGCGAGCGCCGCATCGCTGCGGCCCTCGTCATGTTCGGCAATCCCGAGAAAATACTGCGCACGGGGTTCGGCGGGATCGAGCGCGGCGGCCTTTTCGAAATCGGCTTTCGCGCCAGCCGTCACACGCCCTTCGGCCGCAAAGACGCGCGCTTCTCCGCGCGCCGCCAGGCGCTCGGCCGTTGCCCCATCGATGATGATCGCCCGCGTCCATGCGCCGGCTGCGTCATCGTAGCGGCCAAGGCGCAGATAGGTCGGCGCGATCAGTTCCCAGCCCTGCAGATCGTCCGGTGCCGCCTTCAGGCGCCGTTCGATGCGGACCACCAGCGCTTCGACCGGCAATTGGCCGGCCGGGACCGCAAGGCGCGGTGCAAGCGGCTGGTCCGGCAGGCCCGGCGATCCGGCCTGCAGATAGATGACGAGCGCCAGCAGCGGCACGCCCAGCGCCGTGGCTGTCGCCATGATCCTGCGCCGGCGGGGACTGGTACCTGCCGCCCCGTCCTGCAGTCCCTGCCGCGCCGCATCGGCGGCCAGAAGGCGGCGCGAAACTTCGACCCGCGCCGCGGCGGCTTCGGCTTCGGCGATCACGCCCCGCTCGAGGTCGCGGCCGATCTCGGCGAGCTGATCGCGATAGAGCGCGACTTCGCTTTCGCCCGCGTCGGCACGGGCGCCGGCCGCCGCCCGCAGGGGGCGCAGCAGCAGAATCACGACAATGCCAGCAAGAAGGGCCAGCATCGCAAAGAGCAGGATGTCGCCGGAAAAAGCCAAGGAGACGTCTTTCACTGAGGCGTTGCGGAATGCCCCTTGTATAGAGGCTGCAGGCGCTGCGCAAAAGCGGCGCAGGGACGCAGGCCAGCAGTTCTGCGTGCTTTGCGTATCGTCCGCCGGCCGCTAGTCTCCCGCGCAGAATTGCCACGCAGGAGGGAATGGTGCTGCGGATTCTCAAGACGGGCGTGTCCGGCCTTGCCGGCATTGCACTGACGGTGCTGGCCATCGTGCTGGTGCGCGCTGCCATCGAAGCCCCCGCTCCTCTCGATCCGGCGCCGCTGATGGCACGCGCCGCCGGCTACGACGCGGTGATCCGGCGCGACGAATGGGGCGTTCCGCATATTCTCGGCAAGACCGATGCCGATGCCGCGTTCGGCGTAGGCTTTGCACATGCCGAGGACGACTACGCGACGATCGAGGAAGTCGCCATCGCAACGCGCGGCACGCTCGCCGCGGTCAAGGGCACGGAGGCGGCCGTCACCGACTATCTCGTTCACCTGATGCGCATATGGGAAACGGTGGACGCGCGCTACGAAAGCGACCTCAGTCCCGAGGTTCGGCGCGTCATCGAGGCTTACGCGGACGGGGTCAACTACTATGCAGCGCTCAATCCGGACAAGGTCACGCCCGGCTTCCTGCCGCTGACAGGCCGGGATGTTGCAGCCGGCTTCATGTTCAAGACACCGTTCTTCTACGGGCTCGACAAGACACTGACGGCCATTTTCGAAGGGCGGATCGGCAAGGCGGGCGGCCTGTCCAAGGAAGGGATAGACGCCTTCCTGCCGACCCAGACACCGCTGCCGGTCGGCTCCAATGCCGTCGCGGTCAGCCCGGCGCGTTCATCCGACGGTGCCACACGCCTTCTCGTCAATTCGCACCAGCCCTTCACCGGTCCGGTCGCCTGGTGGGAGGCTGTTCTGCGAAGCGAGGAAGGCTGGCATGTCGCGGGCGGGTTCTTTCCCGGCACGCCCTTCATGCTGCATGGCCACAACCGCCATCTCGGCTGGGCCAATACGGTCAACGAGCCCGATCTCGTCGACATCTATGCGCTGACGATCAATCCCGAAAACGACGACCAGTATCTTCTCGACGGCGAATGGCGGGACTTCGAGAAGAAGGTGGCGGAAATCCGCGTCAATCTCTGGGGCCCGTTCTGGTGGACGGCCAACCGCGACGTTCTGTTTTCCGAACACGGGCCCGTGCTGAAGACCGAGGCCGGCGCCTATGCCGTCCGCTATGCGGGCATGGATGAAATCCGACAGGTCGAACAGTATTATGCGCTCAACAAGGCCACGCAGCTCGGTGAGTGGATCGAGGCCATGAAGCTGCATGCATTGCCCAGCATCAATTACATTTATGCCGACCGGCAGGGCAACATCGCCTATGTCTACAATGCGCAATTTCCAGCCCGCGCCGACGGGCCCGACTGGTCTGGCGTGCTGGCGGGCGACGATTCAAACCTGATCTGGCAGGGCTATCGGCCGTTCGACGCCGTGCCCAAACTTTACAATCCCAATTCGGGCTATCTCTACAACGCCAACAACACGCCCTTCCGCGCCAGTGCGGCCAATGACAATCTGAATCCGGACAACTTTCCGGCAGCGATGGGCATTCAGACAGACATGACCAATCGGGCCATGCGCGCCGAGGCGACATGGGGCGCCGATGGATCGATTTCAGCCGACGAATTCCGTCGCTACAAATACGATCTCGGCTATGCCGACGGATCGCACATGGCGCGGCTGATCGACGAGGTGTTGCAAGTCGATGCCGGCGACGACACCGACCTTGCCGAGGCGCAACGCATTCTTGCCGGATGGGACCGGGCGACCGACACGGCAAACCGCGGTGCGGCGCTTGGCGTGCTGATGGCCGAACCCGTGGTGCGCGCCGGTCTGGCCGGCCGGCCGGCGCCGGAGGCGCTCGACACGCTGCGCGATGCGATCGAAACACTCAAGACCCATCACGGCCGGCTCGATCCCGCCTGGGGCGAGGTCAACCGTCTGAGACGCGGCAACCTCGACCTGCCGGTCGACGGCGGACCCGATACACTGCGGGCGATTTACGGCGCATTGCAGGACGACGGGACGCTGACGGCACGCGGCGGCGACACGTTGATCATGTTCGTGGAATGGGACCGTTCCGGTCGGCTGAAGTCGGAAAGCGTTCATCAGTTCGGCAGCGCAACGCTGGACGAAACGTCGCCGCATCATGCCGATCAGGCGCCGCTCTTCGCGACGATGCAGACGAAGCCGGTGCGGTTCGAGGAAGAAGACCTGAAGGATCACATCGTCGAAAGCTACCGGCCTGGCGCGCGCTGAGCTAGACGGCCGCCTTTTCGTTCGACGGCGTATCGCGGCCGACAATGCGCGTCAGCGGCAGATCGACATAGACGGTCGTTCCGGCGCCGGGTTCGCTTTCGATCGTCAGCGTACCGCCATGCAGTTCGGTCAGATGCTTGGCCAGCGGCAGCCCGAGACCGGTGCCTTCATGCGTGCGCGACAGCGAGCCATCGACCTGCGTGAAGGGTGTCAGGGCCTTTGGAATGTCGTGTTCGGCGATACCGATGCCCTTGTCGACGACCGCAATCTGCAGGCTGTCGGTGGAAATTTGCGCTTCGATTATCACCACGCTCCCATTCGGGCTGAATTTCACCGCATTCGACACCAGATTGATCAGCACCTGCTTCAGTGCCCGTTCGTCGGCAACCAGGAAGAGCGACGGCGACGGCAGACAGCATTCGATCTCGATGTTGGCCTGTTGTGCGCGGTGGCGAACGATGCGTGTCGCTGCCTCGACCATGCGGTCTAGCTCGGTTTCGTCTTCATGCAGCTTGAAATGACCGGCTTCGATCTTCGACAGATCGAGAATGTCGTTGATGAGACTCAGCAGATGAACACCGCTGTCGTGGATGTCTTCGGCATATTCGCGGTAACGCGGATTGCCGACCGGACCGAAGAGCTCGCGCTCAAGGGCTTCGGAGAATCCGATAATCGCGTTCAGCGGCGTGCGCAGTTCGTGGCTCATATTCGCCAGGAATTCCGATTTCGAGCGACTGGCGGCCGTCGCCTGGTCGCGCGCCTCGCGCAGCGTCTCGGCCTCCTTGTGTCGCGCGGTCACGTCCTGGATACCGATCAGCAAGGCCGGCCGGCCGTGGAACTGAACCGTTGCGGCCGAGACCAATGCCCAGATCGGCGTTCCATCGCGGCGCTTCAGCCGGAATTCCACGGGAACGCCGGCGCGGCCGCTGACCAGCAGGCGTTCGAGACGTGCATCGATATCGTCCTCGTCGAAGAAGGTGCGGACATCGATGTCCCTGGCCTCTTCCTCGGAAATGCCGAACAGCTTGAGCGCCGCGATATTGGCCTGCATCAGGCGGTAGTCGGCCGGGTCGACCAGCGAGCTCGGCAACGGTGCCGCATAGAACAGACTCTGAAAACTCTCTTCAGTTGCGCGAACCGCCTGTTCGGCCTCGCGCCGCACTTCGACCTCGCGCTTCAACTGGTCGTAGAGTTCCTGCTGGCGCATCAATGTCAGGAAGCCGCTGCGGCGCATTCGGTTCGCCGCCCGCACCATTTCGACGCCGATGGCATTGACCACGGCGAAGAGCGCGGCGATCTGCCCGATGGCGGCCAGCGAAACATCAGCCAACCACGGAGAAATAAACACAAAGCTCACGCTCAGGATCGCCGAGAATGCCAGCGTCGATGCCAGGGCGGTCGGCATACCGATATAGAAGGCAAAGAGAACGACAACAATCGCCAGCAGGCTGGCCGCAAAGTCGACATTGCCCAGCACCAGCGATGCAGGCGCAACGATGGCGACGAGTGCCTGCGTCGCCATTGCACCGTACATGAACTGCTTGCTGTTTTCGTAGCTGGCGTAGCGCTTGAGCGCGATCAGGATGGCCGCCAGCGTTGCCAGACGGCCAATCGTCAATGCGATGAAGGCCCAGCCGAATCCGATCAGCAGATAATCGAAAACAGCCCAGCAGACAAAGATATAGACGGCAATCAGGACGGCGCGGAGGCGCGCATGCGTCTCGGGCCAGCTTGCGCGAGCAAACGCCGCCTCAAGCGTCCGATCGACGAACTCGCCGGTCCAACGGAATGCACGCTCGATCTCCGGCGCGGGCGCGCCGGGTTCGGGCAAAGCATCTCCGGCCGTGTCCTCGGACCCCCTCACGCGGCTCCCTTTCCACATATGTTTCGGCTCGGCGCGTCTCCCCACTCGTCGAGCGCCCGTACAGTAAGGTTCAAAGGCTAAATAAAATGCAAAATTTCCGGCTGTGGCCTTTCTCGCGACCGGCGCTCCGCCTATCGTTTGCGCGCCTGTCCGGTGTGCGAAAACGAGACAGAACAGGAAGTCAGGGGAGACGGACGAGATGACGGAACAGAGCGGCAGCGGCGAACCGAGCAAAGGCATTCTGAGCGGCATTCGCGTGCTCGATTTCGGCCGCTACATTGCCGGCCCCTATTGCGCGGCCCTGCTGGGCGACATGGGCGCCGAGGTGATCCGTATCGAGAGGCGGGAGGGCAGCGAGGACCGGTTCGTGCAGCCGATCGTGCCCGGCGCAGGCCCCGGCGAAGGCGGCGAAGGCGCGATGTTCCTGCAGATGAACCGGAACAAGAAAGGACTGACGCTCGATCCGATGACCGAGGCAGGCCGCGGCATTGTCCGGCGTCTGGTCGCAACGGCCGACGTGGTCGTCGCCAATCTGCCACCTTCGACACTGACGGCGATGGGCCTCGACTATGAAAGCCTCGCAGCGTCAAAACCCGACATCATCCTGACCACCGTCTCGGCCTTCGGCCATGGCGGCCCCTATAGCGAACGCACCGGCTTCGACGGCGTCGCCCAGTCGATGGTCGGCGCGGCCTATCTGACCGGCCATCCCGACGAACCGGTCAAGAGCTACGCACCCTGGGTCGATTTCGGCACCGCCTCGCTTTCAGCCTTCGGCACGATGGCCGCGCTGATGGAACGTCAGAAATCCGGCAAGGGGCAGGTCGTCGAAGGTGCGCTGCTCTCGACGGCGCTGGCCTATTTCAATTTTCACCTGATCGAACAGCAATTGCGCCAGACCAATCGCGTGGCGATCGGCAACCGCTCGCCCTATGCGGGGCCGGCCGATATCGTACGCACCAGGGATGGATGGATTCTGGTCCAGGCGATCGGCGCGCCGCTGTTCAAGCGCTGGGCGCGGCTGATGGGTGAAGATCACTGGCTCACCGATCCGCGCTTCAAGGACGATCTCGCGCGCGGCGACAACGGCGCAATCCTGTCGGAACGCACGGCCCGCTGGGCCGAAACGCGCACGACCGAGGAAGCGCTGGCCGAACTCGAGAAGGCACGCATTCCGGCCGGTCCCGTCTACACGCCGCAACAGGCACTGGACGACCGGCATATCCGCGAGATGGGCTATCTGAAGCCGCTCGATTTTCCCGGCCTGCCAGGACCGGCGCCCGTGATGGAGACACCGCTCCGGCTTTCACGCACGCCTGGCAGCATTCGCGAGCGGGCGCCGGTTCTGGGCGAGCATACGGATGCCATTCTCGGCGCGCTCGGCTATTCGCCCGGCGAGATCGCCGCATTTCGCGCCGATGGGGTCATCTGAGCATGGCAGATCCGTTCGCGCGCTTTCCCCGGTTTCCATTGGCCCATCTTCCGACGCCGCTTGTCGAAATGAAGCGCCTGCGCGCCACGCTGTCGGGGCGCATGAATGCCGAACCGCCGCGCCTGTTCATCAAGCGCGACGATTGCACCGGTCTTGCGGGCGGCGGCAACAAGACGCGCAAGCTCGAATTCCTGATCGGCGAGGCGCTGTCGCAGGGCTGCAATACGGTGGTGACGACCGGCGCCCTGCAATCGAATCATGCCCGGCAAACGGCCGCCGCGGCGGCTGCGGCCGGCCTTCGCTGCCTGCTGGTGCTGTTCGAGAGCGTGCCCTATGCGGGCCGCGCCTATCGCAGTTCCGGAAATCTGCTGCTCGACCGCATTCTCGGCGCGGAGGTTCGCGTCGAGCAGGCAGATGCGGATGCCGGCGCCTTGTTCAGGCAAGTGATGGCGGAGATCGAAGCGGGAGGCGGCAAGCCCTATCTGGTGCCGGTCGGCGGTTCGAACGCCACCGGCTCGCTCGGCTACACGGCAGCCTATCTCGAAATCGCGGACGCGCTCGATGCTCTCGGTACCGGCCCTGCCCGCATCGTCCATGCCTCGTCGAGCGGCGGCACACAAGCCGGCCTCGTCGTCGGACGGCAGTTGCGCGGACACGGGCCGTCGGTCGCGGGCATCAATGTCTATCGCGCCGACAATGACGCCATGGCGGCCGGCATTCTCGCGCTGGCCGGCAAGACGGCGGCGCTGTTCGAACTTGCGGCGCCCGAAGCCGGGGCGGTGGTGCTCGACGGTGCGCATCTCGGTCCGCGTTACGGGTTGCCGACCGAGGAAATGAAAGCGGCAGTCGAGCTTGTCGCGCGCGAAGAAGGTGTGCTGCTCGATCCGGTTTATACGGGAAAGGCGATGGCCGGCTTCATCGCCCAGGTGCTGGCCGGCCGCCACGACGATGTCGAAGCGCTGGTCTTCCTGCATACCGGCGGGATGCCGGGCCTCTTTGCCTATGAAGACGAATTCTAGCTCGCCGCCTGAAGGGCAACGCCGGCGCGGCGGCGCAGCAATTCGGCCAGACGTTCTTCGCCCAGCGCATCGCGAAAGCTGGCCGCAATCTCGACAAAGGCCTCGGCATTCATGCGCGCCGTACCGCTCGCCGTCCGCATCTCCTCCAGCAACCGATCTTCATAGGTGTTGAGATAGGTCGTGATTTGCGCGCGGATACTCCGGCAGTGGCTTTGCGCACCGACGGCTTCGCAGATCGGGGCAAGACCTTCGAGGAAACGGAGACAGGCGCTCATGCGCGCCGTGCGCACAGGGTCAGGTGCGGACGAGATGTCGGGACGGAGCGGCCCGCCTCGTCCAAACTGCCCGATCTGATGCAGCGGCAATGCGCGTGGAAGGTCAGTCTCAAAGCGCGCCATTTCCTGCGATATCGCCGCCGAAAGGCGGGCACGCGCGCCCAGCAGGCGCTGTCCCCATTCGCCATGGCGCCGCAGGTCGATTTCCGTGGTGAAGCCTTTCGATATGCGGGCAAAGCGCCGCACCTCTTCACGCAGCTGGTCGAGATCCGTCTGTCCCGGACGCTTGCCCTCGGCGTTGCGGGCAATTCTGTCCATGTCGGCAAGCAACAATTCCCCGACGACCGCAAGTTCGCTGCGGCTGATCAGCATGTCGTTGCGGTAGTGCGCCACCTTCCGCGCAAGGCGCAGTATCTGCGACGGCTCGGAAAGACGCGCCATGGCCACGAAGGCGACATAATTGGCCGCTTCCGGCGAATTTTCGTGCGCTTCCTCGTATAGATCCTTGACCGCACCGACCATGGCGTCGTCGAAATCGGCAACCGGCTTCGGCAGGATCGATTGCAGTTTCAGCATGATCGGGGCAACCGAGAGGACGACCGCAATCGATGCCGCATCCTCAAGGCCACCTTCGCCGCCGAGCCGCGCCTCAATCTCGCGGCGGCGTGCCGCATCGCGACGCGCTTCGTCCAGTTCCGCGGAAATGGCCGCGGCCACTGAAGCGTGCAACACCGACACAGCCGCATCGAGGGCGACGGTGTCGCTCTTCAATGTATGATCCACAATCCGGCGTGCCATGTCCGGCACAGCGTCCGGCAGCAACTCTGTTTCAAGCCACGCCCAGAGCGGCCCGATGACAGCACGTGCAATCTCGCCGCGGCTGCGGTCTATCGACGGCGCACTGGACAGCAGATCCTCGAATGGCAGGCAGAGACGGCGCAACGGATCGGCCATGCCCGGCCGTTTGCCCTGGAGGGTTGCCAGAATCGGGCGCAGGCCGGAGAGAATAGTCTCATAGGGAAGTCCGGCGGTGCCGCGCAGCTTCTCGCGCTCGATACCCGAGGCAAGCTTCAGCACGGCCGGCGCGGGCAATTGCGCCAGATATTTGGCCAGGCGCTGCGACAGCGATGTATTCGGTTCATCGGCCATGACGTCTCGGCTGAACTCGGCGGTCCCCATGCCACCCCCAAAAGCCCAGACTACGAAGCCATGCTTAAAATTTGGTTCCGTATCGTCGCAAATGACAGAAACGCGCCATTTTCCAACATCCGGCCGAGCTGCAGCAGCGGACCCCGAATGGGCCGGTTTGCAGCCAGATTTTCGTTAGCCCGCGTGAAATTTCGGTGATAGCGTTTTGGTCCGGGCGTCGCCTTTGATGGTGGCATCCGTTCGTTCTATCTCTATGCGAGGCAATCAACGCACTATGGCTAGCGGAGTCGTGAAGTGGTTTAACGCCACGAAGGGTTATGGATTCATTGCACCTGCGGATGGCGGCAAGGACGTATTCGTCCACATCTCCGCCGTCGAGCAGGCCGGCCAGAAGACCCTGCAGGAAGGTCAGCAGATCCAGTACGAACTGGTCGAGGGGCGCAACGGCCGCTTCTCTGCCGAAAATCTGGTACTTGGCTGATCCACACATGGTATCGCGACGGGCGATGCCGCCCGTGTACGACAAGACCAAGAAACCAAGGCCCTCCCCCTCATGGCGGAGGGCCTTTTGATTGTCGGACGCCACGTCTAACATGTGCTCATGTTTGGCCCTGCGTCGCTCTTCGAGCGCCTTCATGCCCTTGTCTGGGATCAGTCTCTGGACGATCAGCCGTTCTGGCAGCGCACCATTCTGCTGGCGGCGCGGATCGGCTGGGCGGTGGTCCGCGAACTGCTGGCCGGCGCGCTGAGCCTCCGGGCGATGAGCCTGGTCTACACCACCTTGCTGGCTCTTGTGCCGGCGCTCGCCATCGCCTTCGCCATTTTCCGCGCCTTCGGCTTCGACAGCTATCTTGAAACGATCATGGCCGACTTCCTGTCACCGCTGGGCGACCAGGGTGCGGAAATCACCGACCGCATGATGGAGTTCGTGCAGCGGGTCAACGTCAATGTTCTGGGCACGGTCGGCTTTGCGTTTCTGCTCTACACGGTGATTTCGCTGATCAACAAGGTCGAGGCCGCCTTCAACAGCATCTGGCATGTCGAAGCCAGCCGCTCCTTTGCGCGGCAGTTCACCGAAATCGTCAGCATGGGCATTCTCGGGCCGCTGATCGTGCTGACGGTGATCGGCATCATGGCCGGTGCGATATCCAACAGCTTCGTCAGCGAGGTCGCCGAATACTGGCTCGTCGTCTATCTCGTCGAGCAATCGAGCAAGCTGCTGCCCTTTGCCGTACTGATCGCCGCCTTTACCTTCATCTACATGATGGTTCCCAACACGCGGGTCAAACTCGATGCCGCGCTGGTGGGGGCTGTCGTGGCAGGCGTCACCTGGGGGGCGGCGGGCTGGACCTTTGCAACCTTCGTCGTCAAATCGGCGCAATACGTCGCCATCTATTCGGCCTTTGCCAGCCTGGTCTTCTTCATGATCTGGCTGTACGCCGCCTGGCTGATCCTGCTCGGCGGCTGTGCGATCGCCTTCTACTATCAGAACCGCTCCTACCTCTCCGCCCAGTCGGGCATCAACCCGCTGACGCTGCGCCAGCTTGACCGCATGGCGGTACAGGCGCTGCTGCTGATCCATGACGCCTTCGAACGGGCGCACACGCCCTGGACCGAGGAGGCGCTGGCGCGGCGGCTGCATGTGCCGATGGAGGCCATGGGCGAAATCGCCGGCGCGCTGTGCAATGCGGGTTTCGTCACATTTTCGTCGGGCAACCCGAGCCGGTTCGTCCCCACCCGTCCCGCCGACAAGACGCGCATTGCCGATGTCATGGCCGCGGTGCGGGCACAACGCTACAAGCGCCAGGTCGACGATGCGACGCTGGCGCACGAGCCGCGGGTCGACGGTTTCTTCGACGCCCTGTCGGCGCGGGAGGCGGCACTCGCCGAGCCGACCACCATCGCAACGCTGCTTTCGGAGGCCGAGCCTGTCCCGGCCTCCGGCAGCGCCGGGTCGGCGCAACGTTAACCTGTTGATTCGCGATCAGATGGTTGCCGCGCGGCGGCCGAAGCGGTGCAGCCGGCGATGGCGCGGTCGCTCCGAAATCCCGAAATGCCAGCAATGACCGGCATTGGCCGCCTACCTGATGATGTGTGCGCAATTTCTTCACACACATTCTCTTGACGGGAGCGGCCGGGAGATTCAGGCTCTCTCTACTGGGTTCAACAATTGAAAGGAGGTGATCCGATGTCTAACGGTCTGGTGACACCGTTTGCCATCGCCAAGATTTCGATCTCGACAGAGGGTCGTGTGGCGAGGCAGGTAAGGTCGGAAACTTCCGGGGGCCTTTCTGCCTGAGCCTTTATCCTTCATCGCCGCACCGTGACCGGCGCGGCGACTCTGCAATCGAAACAGATGGACGCAAACGGGGCGGTCCAGAGACAAGACAAACTGGCCGCGTCGCTGCCGTTTCCGAACTGGCCGCCGCTTTCCTTGAAGGAGAGCGGCGGCCTTTTCACATCCGGCGTCATACCGACACGCTGTCTCACGAAGGTCCGGCTTCGCCTCAGTTCATGATCTGCCAGCTGCCGTCGGGCTGGCGGCAGGCGGTGCCATAGGCCTGTTCGGCACGGCCGCCGATATAGACGGTCTGGCTGTATTCGCGGCAATAGCCGGCATTCGACTGGTAGGAACGCTGCGGCTCGACATAGCCGTAATTGCCGCTTTCGGGATTGCGCCACTGCGTCCGGTGGCCGGTCTGGAGCGCATTGTAGGAGGCGTTCTGGACGTACATCTGGTCGGCGCGATCGAGACTGCGGCCGATATTGTTGCCGACCAGCGCACCGATCAGCACGCCGGCACCTGTCGCCCAGAGGCGCCCGGAGCCGCCGCCGATCTGCGAACCGGCGAGGCCGCCGGCAACCGCGCCGGCCAGCGTGCCGAAGCCTTCCTTCGGGCCTGTGCCGCCATAACCGTAGCCGGGGCCGCCCGTCTGGCAGCCTGCCAGGGCCAGAGCCAGTGTGCCCACAAGAAGCGTGCTTTTGATCTTCATCGCTGTACCCCGTGTCCTGTTTGGGTGATCCAACAGTCGCGAGGATAGGAAAATGCCCTTGAGCGGAGCCTGAATGCGCCGTTCATCGGGCATTCAGCTTCGGCCGCCGCGCGGCGTCATTCGGTGGCGGCCGGCAGCAGGAGTTCGGCCCGCAAGCCCCCCAGTTGCGAGGTTTCGAGCCGCAATTCGCCGCCATAGAGCTCGGCAATCTCGGTGACGATCGACAGGCCGAGGCCCGAACCCGGCTTGCTTTCGTCGAGCCGCGCCCCGCGTTTCAACACGGTCTTTCGTGCCGCCTCGGGCAGGCCCGGCCCGTCATCCTCGACCGCCAGCACGAAATAGGCCCGGCCGTTGCGCGGCGGCGCCGGCACCACGCTCAGCACCACGCGGGCGGCCGCCCATTTGCAGGCATTGTCGACCAGATTCCCGGCGACTTCCTCGAGATCCTGCGCCTCGCCGCGAAAGCCGGCCGTTTCCGGGCAATCGACCGCGATGGCGATGCCGCGATCGGCATGGATGCGTTCGAGTGCGCGGGCGATGCGCGCCAGCACCGGCGCAACCGGCGTGTTGACGCCGAGCACATTGGCCGATGCGGCCATGCGGGCGCGGGCCAGGTGATGGTCGATCTGTTCGCGCATCTGCCCGGCGAGGCGGCCGACGGTATCGCCGAACCCGTCCTTGTGACCGCGCGCCTCGTTGGTCAGCACACTGAGCGGCGTCTTCAGCGCATGCGCCAGATTGCCGACATGGGTGCGGGCGCGCTCCAGCACTTCGCGATTGCCTTCCAGCAGGCGGTTGAGTTCGTCGGCCAGCGGCTCGATTTCCGAGGGGAAGCGGCCTTCCAGCCGCGTCGCGCGTCCCGAACGGATCTGCGCCAGCGCCAGACGCACCTTTTCGAGCGGACGAAGTCCGAAACGCACCTGGATCAGCAGCGCCACGACAAGTCCGGCGCCCATCGCGGCCATGGCGACGAAGAGCCATGTGTTGAAGCCCTGGATTTCACGGTCGATCTCGCTGCGGTCGCCGGCGACGGCGAAGGAAACCCGGACGTCATAGTCCGGCAGCGACACGCGCCGTTCGGCAACACGCAGCCGCTGGCCTTCCGGTCCCGGGACGTCGAAGACCTTGAGCCCCAGATCGCTGCGGCCGGCGCCACGACCGGTCGCCACATCGAGCGACTGGTCGAAAAGCGAGCGCGAACGCAAGGCCGGCCGTTCGGCGAGCGGCGATACCTGCCAGTACCAGCCCGAATAGGCCAGGTCGAAACGCGTTTCGGAAAGGTCGCGAATGCGGACGAGTTGACCGGCAGAATCGACCTCGGTCGTTGCGATGAGGCTGTCGAGCAGGACATCGAGCCGCGCGTCGAAGCTGCGTTCGACCGAATTGCGAAATATGGCGGAGAGGATCAGACCGCCGGCGACAAGGGCCACGACGCTCCACAGCGCCGCGCCCGCCGCTAGGCGGAAGGCAAGGCTGTCAGACCGCATCTTCCGGCGCCGTCAGCCTGTAACCGAGGCCGCGCACGGTCTCGATCACATCCTTGCCGAGCTTGCGGCGCAGGCGGCCGACAAACACTTCGATGGTGTTGGAGTCGCGGTCGAAATCCTGATCGTAGAGATGTTCGACAAGTTCTGTGCGCGAGATGACACGATCGCGGTGATGCATCATGTAGGCGAGCAGGCGATATTCGAGCGAGGTCAGCTTGATCGCGCGCCCGTCGACCGTCACGCGCGAGCTGCGCGTGTCGACCCGCACCGGACCGCATTCAAGTTCGCTGGTCGCATGGCCGGTCGCGCGGCGCAGCAGCGCCCGCAGGCGCGCCAGCACTTCCTCCATGAAGAAGGGCTTGGCCACATAATCGTCGGCACCGGCGTCGAAGCCCGCCACCTTGTCCGACCAGCGATCGCGCGCCGTCAGAATCAGGACCGGCATGGTCTTGCCGTCGCGGCGCCATTTTTCGAGAACCGTCACACCGTCCATTTCGGGCAGGCCCAGATCCAGCACCACGGCATCATAGGGCTCGGTATCGCCGAGGAAGTGGCCTTCCTCGCCGTCCATGGCGCTGTCCACCACGTAGCCGGCCTCTTCCAGCGCTCCCACGAGTTGCCGGTTGAGATCGGGATCGTCTTCGACAACCAAAAGCCGCATGACCCCTGCTCCACTCCCTGTCCGCTAACGGGCACCCATGACCCGGCCCGAAGCGGCATCGACAGCCACCACGACGACCCGGTTGTCCGGTGTCCTGATCTTTACATAGTAGGTCTGGCCAGCAAGGCTCATGTCGAGGAAACGGCCCGGATAGCTCGACAGGGCCGCCTGCTTGGCCTGGCCGGCCGAAATCGCCCGGCCCTGGCGCACGGCATCGCGTGCATCGTCCTCGCCCGGACCGCGCCCCCAGTACTGTGCCTCGACCAGAAGCCCGGCTGCCGGAATCTCGGCATCGATCACCCGATCGGCAAGCGCCGGCCCGGACCCCATCAGAAGAAGGGTCGCCGCGGCGGTCGTCAGGGCGACCCATGTGCGTGTCCGTGTCATGCCCCCGGTCCTAAGCCATCGCGACTGAACCCGCGATGAACGGGCGTCGCGGTTTTCCGTCAGGATCCGGCGCTCAGAAGCCGCTGAATGTCGCGAATTCCTCGAGCGGCGCGCGATCCGTGCGCAATTGGTTAATGGGCGCCGCCTCGTCCATGTAGCCAAGCCCCATGCCGCAGAAGAGCATAAGCTCATCGGGCATCTGCACAAACTCCGCCACCGTCTTGTACCAGATCGCCCAGGCTTCCTGCGGCGCAGTATGCAGCCCGTGCTCGCGGGCGGCCAGCATCACCGACTGGATGAACATGCCGAGATCCGACCATTGTCCAAGGCCCATCTGCCGGTCGATGGCAAAGAACATCGCCACCGGGGCGTCGAAGAAGCGGAAATTGCGCGCAAACTGCGCCTGCCGTCCCGCCTTGTCCTCGCGCGTCACGCCGATCGTCGCATACATGTCCTCGCCGCATTTGAAGCGGCGCGCCTTGTAGGGCTCGGTCAGCGCTTTCGGATAGATGTCGTATTCGAGACCGTCGCCGAATGGCGTGTCTTTCTGCTTTGTCTCGACAATCGACAGAAATTCCTTCAGCCGCTCGCCGGTCACGACATAGACGTGCCAGGGCTGCAGATTGCCGCCTGAGGGCGCATATTTGGCCTCTTCGAGAATCTGGCGCACGGTTGCCTCGGGCACCGGCTTGTCGAGAAAGGCACGGCAGGTGATGCGGCTCTTCAGCGCTTCGGAGACTTTCATCGGCATTCTCTTTCTTCGGTTGCGAATCCTATCGGGCCGTCACATAGGGCCACAGCGCGTCCGCCCCGCGTGAAATCGTCTCGCGGCCGAGCCGCTCGGCCCATTCGGCACCGGCGCCGAACTCGGCGCGCCACGACCAGAGCCGGCGCGTCGCGAAATGCAGGCCGTGCTCATAGGTAAAGCCGATCGCGCCATGCACCTGATGGGCGATCGAAGTGGCGATGCTCGACGCATCGTCGGCGCGGATTTTCGCCACCGCAACCTCGAATGATGCATCACCCTTGTCCAGACTTGCACAGGCATAGTCGGCGGCAATGCCGGCAGCGGCCGCCTGCGTCGCCAGCACCGCAAGCTGCTGCTGGATCGCCTGGAACTTGCCGATCGGCTTGCCGAATTGCGTCCGTTCATTGGCATAGGCGACCGATTGTGCCGTCAGATAGTCGAGCGCGCCCGCCATCTGGCAAGCGCGGATCAGCGCTCCATATAGACGCAGCGCATCCTTCTGCATGGCGACTGGCATGGATTTCACCGGCACGTTGTTCAGCGTCACCATATCGCGCGGCTCGCGCGCCACATTGATGTCGGGCGCGATCGTCGCCCCGTCGAGCGGCACCAGCATCACCGCACCGCCGGTCAGCGCAACGCCATGCGCGGCCTGCCGGCCCCAGGGCACGCGCGGCGCAGTGCCGGAAAGCCTGTCGCCCGAAAGCGTGAAATCGCCTTCCATCACCGTCAGCACGCCCTCGGGTGCCGCGATGCCTGCTTCGGCAAGCAGCCAGTGCGCAAGCAAGGCTTCGGCAAGCGGCAACGGTGCAACATGACGGCCGGCCGCCTTCAGCACGATCGCCGCATCGCTCCATGTGCCGCCGGCGCCGCCCTGCGCTTCGGGGGCCAGCACGCGGGTCAGACCGTTCGCCTCGAGTTCGTTCCAGAGATCGGCCGGCCAGACGCCGTCTTCGGCGCTCTGGATCAGGTTCTTCGTCACCCGTTCGCCGAGCAGGCCATTGACGCTGTCGGAGAGGATCGTCTGCAACTCGTTCATGTTCTTCTCCTCACCGCAATCCGAGCCCGCGGGCGATGATGCCCCGCAGGATTTCGCGCGTACCGCCGCGCAACGAAAACGACGGCGTCGTCTGCGTCAGATAGCCCAGCACCTGTTCATAGTCGCTGCCCGCCCCGACCGTCGGTTCGATGCCCAGCAGCTCATGCGCGCGCACCGGCATGTCCTGCTCGAAGATCGCGCCGAGATCCTTGACCACCGAGGCTTCGAGTGCCGGGTTCTCGCCCTTGTCGAGCATGCCGGCGACCGAAAGCGACATCTGCCGCAGCGTCACCAGATGCGCGACGAGACGGCCGATTTCGCGTGCACCTTCCGGACCGCCGCGCTTTTCGAGTTCGCGGATCATTTCGACCATCAGGATGAAACTCGAAAGGTAACGCTCCGGCCCCGAACGTTCGAAGGCGAGTTCGGCGGTCACCTGGTTCCAGCCGCCGCCTTCGGTGCCCACCATCATGTCGTCGGGCACGAAGGCGTCCTGGAACACCACCTCGTTGAAATGCGCCTTGCCGGCCAGATCCCTGATCGGCCGGATCGTGATGCCTTCGGTCGTCTTGAGATCAACCAGAAATTGCGTCAGGCCCGCATGCTTGTTCTGCGGATCGAGATGGGTGCGGAACAACCCGATCATGTAATGCGCGGTATGGGCGCCCGAGGTCCAGAGCTTGGTTCCGTTGACCTTGTATCCGCCGTCGACCTTGTCGGCGCGGGTACGGGTCGCGGCAAGGTCCGAGCCCGAATCCGGTTCCGACATGCCGATGCAGAAATAGCATTCGCCCCTGGCGACGCGTGGCAGGATTTTCTGCCGCTGCTCTTCCGTACCGAAGCGCATCAGCAGCGGTCCCGACTGCCGGTCGCCGATCCAGTGCGCGCCGACCGGCGCACCTGCCGCCAGCAATTCCTCCAGCACGACATAGCGGTCGAAGGCGCTGCGCTCATGGCCGCCATATTTCTTCGGCCAGGTCATCGCGATCCAGCCCTTGGCGCCCAACTTGCGGCTGAATTCGGGGTCCGATCCCGACCAGGTCTGCGCCCGGGTCACCGCCGGCACATTGGCCAGTTCCTCGGCGAGGAAGGCGCGCACTTCCGCGCGCAATCCCTCCGTCTCGCCGGGCAAGGCGCAAAGATCGAAGCGAAAGGCCTGCATTACTGTCTCCTCACGTCACCAGGGCGGTCGTACCGCCATCGATCCGGATATTGAGGGCGTTGATGGCACTCGCGCGCGGACTGGCGACGAATGCGACCAGATCGGCGATCTCCTCGGGGAGAGGTACCTTGCCGGTCAGGTTGCCCATGAAATTCTTCAGCACATGCGGCTCGATCTCGTCCCATGTCGTGCCCCAGCCGCGTTCGCGACCCTGCGCGAGGAAACGTTCCTCGACCTCCTTCGTGCGGATGAGGCCGGGACTGACCAGATTGACGGTAATGCCGGTGCCCTTCAGTTCCTTGGCGAGCGACACGGTCATCGTCGCCAGTGCGCCCTTCGACGCGTAGTATTGCGGCATGCGCGCGGCCGGTTCCGTCGAGCCGATGGTGCCGAGCATCACGATGCGGCCCCAGCCCTTGCGCTTCATCGCATCCATGAAGGCGCGGGACAGGCGCATGGCCGAGAGCACATTCTTCTCATAGGCCTCGATCCAGTCCGGCGTTTCGGATTTCGCCCATGAGCCCGCATCGGCGGTGCCGTAATTGTTGATGAGGATGTCGACATCGCCGGCCGCAGCGGCGACTTCTGCCGCACCTGCATCGTTCAATATGTCGCCCGCAATGGCCGTTGCCGAAGCTCCTGCCGCACGGATCTCGGCGGCAACGGTGTCGGCCGGTCCCTGCTCGAATCCATGCACCAGCACATGCGCACCTTCGCGCGCCAGCGCATGGGCGATGGCGCGGCCCGTGCCGCGATGCGCGCCGGAAACAAGCGCCGTCCTGCCAGTGAGATGAAAATCCATAAACGCCGATCCTGCCCGTCGCCCCTCATCGTTCGGAGGCGTTTCTAGCAGGATATGGTTCGCCTGTCCGCGTGGGAACAGGGGCATTCAGGATTTGGGAGAAGGTCGCGGGGAGGTGTGGCCGAATCTTGTGCAGCAGATCAGAATTCCGCTGCGGCAAGCGTCACCGGCGCGATCTCGGCGACAACGGGCGCGGCGCCTGACAGGGATGCAATGCTGAACAGGGTGGGAAAGGTCTTGCCCGTATAGACACCGGCCGAGAACAGCATCGCGGCGCCGACGCACAAGCCCGCCACCGCCACCATGCGGCGGCGTGAGCGGCGATTGTAGAATATCTTCCGCGCCATTGGAGTTCCCCCTGACGTCTCGAGCCAGTTCGTTTCGGGGTACGCTGCAATGGTAATTTTATGGTGAAATCTTTAAGAGATTTCTAATCGGAATACCGTTATTTGATCCAATATTGAGCGAATACTATCGTACCGGCACAGAAAATCCGTGCCGGTACGATCTCTTCAGAAGCGCCGATTGGCGGGTTCTTCCTTGGCGTGCCCGACATTCAGCGCCAGGCAATCGAGCACGCGATAGAGCTTGCCGACCAGCGTGTCGTCCTTCGGCGTCGGCGTTGCGGCCGCAACTGCCGAGGCCGCACCAACGATGGCCAGCGCCGCCTCGGTCCAAGCCAGCAGGTCGACCGGCAGAATCGCAGAGAGAAGTTCCAGCATGTCTTGTTCCTCCAGTTGAGTTTTCGGGGGCAGGGAAACGATGGAATGCTCAGAGGTGCAGCGTCGCGCTGCGGCCCGCGCCATGGCCGAAACTGGCACTGAGCTGACGGACGGCGACGTCCAGCGTCGGAAATGTCGCGCTGCCGAAGTCGGCGACCTGATCGGCCACGCTGTAGATTGCGTGAGGTCCGTCCGTCGCGATGACGCGCTTTACGGTTGAACCGTCCCGAATCTCGACTTCGTAGTGTTCACTTTCCTCGCCGAGCGGTACGTCGAGACCGGCCCAGTTGTCGCCGCCGATACGGGTGCGGCGGATCCAGCCGAGTTCGATGTCGCCGCCCGGTCCGCGCCGCGCATGCAGATGGACCGGGCTCAGCGGGCGCAGACCGATGCCGTCGAAGCTGCGTGTTGCGGTCGCATAGGTTTCATCGTCGAGCGGGAGTGGCGCAGGCCCATAGGCCCAGATCCGCGACAGTCCGCGTTCGGCGTCGCTGATGCCGAGTTCCGCCACTGCCGCATCGAGCAGCACGAAACGCGCGCCGGGCGCCAGCGGCGCCCGCATCGCGCTTTCGCTGCCGGCCTGACCGCGCAGCAGACCCGACAACACGAACGTGTCAGGCGCATCCAGCAGCGCGCTCCGGAACTGGATGACTTCCCATTCGCCTTCCGGCGTCTCGAGTGCAGCCGCATTGGCGCCGTCCAGCACGGAGAACATGTCGGCGCTCGCCAGCTCTCCGCTCGACAGCTCGATTGCCAGCTCGCTTGCTTCGTCCCAGCGTCCGACCGGCCCCGGCCATAGCGGCGTCAGCGTCCGTCCCAGCGTCGCCGGCAATGTCACGATGCGATCGAAGGCAAAACCTGCACCGGCGCCCTTGAAGAAGGCGATGCCGCCCGGCCAGGGATCGGCCGCCACTGCGACGCGCGGCGCATGCGGCGTCTCCGCGCCGGTCAGCAAGGGCAGATCCATGAAGACGGCCAGCGGCACGCCATAGCTCGGCGCAATCCCGGGCGCGCGCGGACGCAGCGGCGCCGTCACCGGTCCATAGAGACTGGCTTCGGCCGCAACGCCACGACAGTTGCGGGAATGCGTGTCGGCAATCTCGACCAGGCGGAAATCTGCGGCACGATGCGGCAGTTCGAGCGTCACGACATCGCCCGGATCGAGTGCGAGCCGGCTCGGCGGCAGGGAGAGCACGGCACGTTCGCGCTCGCTCCAGGCCTTCTGCATCCGGATATCGGCGACTGCCTGTGCGGCGGCTTGCGTCAGCACCATCGGAAGCGTCGCGGTTGCCACGCGTTCGCTGCTGCCTGCCAGACGGCGCGCCTCGACCGCCGCCTGCCTGTATTCGCCGGCACCATCGATATAGGCGATCTTCGCCGTATGGGGCAGTTCGGTTTCCTGACCGCGTGTCAGCGCATAGCCGGGCGTTGCGCCCTCCCCGGCCACCGCCAGTTGATCGGGCGTCAGAGAGAGCACCGGCGCGTCACCGAAATGCCGGAAGCGGATTCGCCCTTGCGTCTCGGCCGCATCGAAGAAATGCGCCAGCATCAGCGGCTCGAGCGCAGCGCGGGGCGACATGATGCGGTCGATCACGAAGCCTTCGACCGTGCCGCCGAGTTCACCAACGTCAAAATCCTCGAATCCGGCTTCGCGCATGATTGCGGTGGCGAGATCGGCCAGCGGGGCGGCGCCCATGCGGCCATTGAGCCAGTGCCCGCGCTGCCAGTTTTCGCCGTCGGTCCAGATGTCGATGCGTTCCGGGAAGGCCGGAAAGGGCCGCGCGTCCCAGGTCCAGAGGAAGATCCGTGTCGGGTCGACCATGCGTCCGCCATAGACCGGCGAGAGCGGATTGGTGCCCGCGACGTGATCCGGATGTGCCGGATCCCAGCAGGACATCTGCGTCTCGATGAAGCGGCGCTGGATGAAATCGTCGCGCGTGCCGCGCGAGAAATGGGGCAAGGCGCTTTCGGACGATTTCGGATCGACGAAGACATTGGGCTGGTTGGTGCCCTTGTCGATCGCGGGACAACCGAGTTCGGTGAACCAGACCGGTTTCGATTGCGGCATCCAGGCCGTCGGCACTTCGCTCTCGATGCCGCCCGGCCGGTCGTGATGGGCATTCGACCACCAGGACTTGATGTCCTTGGCGCGCCAGACCCAGGGCTTGCCATAAGCGCCGTCGGTGATCGGCGTGCGGAGCTGCGCCGCGCGGTCGGCCTCGTTTACATAATACCAGTCGAAGGCCTCGCCGCCCGCGATATGGCTGCGCAGGTATTCGAGGTCGTAGATCGAACGCCAGCCTGCTTCTGTGTCGAGATGGGTATGGCCGTCGCGCCAGTCGCTCAGCGGGGCGTAATTGTCGATGCCGATGAAATCGACATTGGTGTCGGCCCAGAGCGGGTCGAGATGGAAATGGAGATCGCCCGTACCGTCATTCGGCGCGTGGGTCGCATATTCCGACCAGTCGGCGGCATAGGAGACTTTCGTTCCGGATCCGAGGATCGCCTTCACATCGGATGCAAGTTCCTTCAACGCTGCGACGGCCGGATAGGTTCCCGCCGCACTGCGTATCTGCGTCAGCGCCCTCAGTTCCGAACCGATCAGGAAGGCATCGACGCCGCCGGCCTGCGCACAAAGATCGGCATAGTGCAGCACCATGCGGCGATATGACCACTCGCCGGCGCCGGGCGCCGCGCTGCCGAAAAAGCTTTCGACCTGTGCTGCCGCCGCGGCCGTCTTGTCGGGTGTGCCGTCCCGTCCGGGCGCCGGATCGCAGGTGATCCGCCCGCGCCAGGGATAGGCCGGCTGACTCGCCCCGCCGGTCCATGGATCGGGCCGCGCATTTCCTTCGGGCACATCCATCATCACGAAGGGATAGAAAACGACGTCCAGTCCGCGCGCCTTGAGGTCCCCGATCGCCCGCAGAACCGAGGCATCGGAAGGCGTGCCGCCAAAGGCCGGTCGCCCCTCGATCTCGCTGACGGTCTGCGCCGAGGCCCGGCCGATCCCCGCCACGCTCCAGCTGCCGGGCTGCGTGATCTTGTGGCCGATCTCGACCTTGGGCCGCACCGTGCACGCGCCGCAGCGCAGATCGTCGCCGAACCAGCTCACCACCAGCGATACCGCGTCGACATTCGGGCAGGTCGCCTCGAGTTCGTCGAGCGCCACAGGCCAATCGGCGCGGCCATCCGAGCTGTGCCGATTGAGCGCGCGGCTCGACGTCTCGCTGAGGATCTCGCGCTGCGCGACCGTGTCGTAGACGAACTCGCCGGCGCCGGGAATCATCGTCACGGCACGCACCAGCCCCTCGACCTCGCTCAGCGCGCGGAAGACCTCGAAGCTCAGTTGCGGGATGCGGTTGCCGAAAGGCGTCACGTCCATGTTCTCGAAGACGATATAGGCCGTGCCGCGATAGGCGGGCGCGGCGTCCGCGCCTTCGACCGCCTCGATCAGCGGATCGGGCTGCTGGTCCTCGCCGCCTCGGTGCAACCGCCAGGTCAGGCCCGACAGCGACAGCGGCTTGCCATCGGCCCAGATGCGGCCGATGCGCGTCACCGCGCCTTCGCAGAGCGCGACCGCGAAGGAAACGCTGTAGCTGTATTCGGTGACGGTGACGCTCGATCCGCCGCCGCCCTTGCCGCCGCCGGATGTCTGCCGGCGCACATGCTCCTTGTAGTTGGTCGCCCAGATCACCTGACCTGCGAGCCGCGCCCGCCCATAGAGACGCGAGATCGGCGCGCCCTCGGTCGAGGCCATCACATGAAGGTCGTCAAGGCGCGGGCCCTGCGCATTGGCCGAGCTGCCGAAGAGCTGCGCATCGACATAGGCGCCGATCCCGGTACCGATCGCGCCGCCCAGTGCCGCGCCGCTGACGGTCGCACCGAAAAAACTCAGCCCCGACGGCAGCAATGCGCTGCCGAGCGCCGAGCCGACAGAGGAAAGAACCAGTGTTGCCATGCGTCAGTCGTCAATGCCGGGAAAGCGGAAGGCGAAGGCGGCACGGGCGCGCCACCAGCGGCCGAGAGAGGTTTCGACCACGGCGCGGCCCGACCAGGCATGGATCATCCGGTCCGGCGCGCTGAGGATCGCGGCATGTTTGGCCGGACCGCCGGAGCGCATGCGGAACAGCATCACATCGCCTGCCTGTGCATCGGCGACGGCGATTTGCGTCATATGCCGCCGTGCGGCATCGGCCATGGTTTCAGCCGCCGCCCCGCCCGGCGCCGCGGCCCAGTCCGGCGTATACGGCGGGGGCAGTTCCGGTTCGGCGCCCACCACTTCGCGCCAGACGCCGCGCACCAGGCCCAGGCAATCGGTGCCGGCGCCTTTCAGGCTCGCCTGATGCCGATACGGCGTGCCGATCCAGCCGCGCGCGGCGGCGACGATCTCCTCCCGTGTCGTCATCTCAGGCCCGCCGGCCGCCGTCATTCGGGCCATCGCCCGCGCGCGCGAGCACGAAATCATTGCCCGGCATATGCGGGAAGCCGCGGAAATTGACGCCGTTGGCGAATTTCGCGCGGCAGGTTGCGAACTGCTTGTCGCAGCCCGCCGTCACGATGAACGTGTCGCCGGGCGCGACGGTACGCGCCATGCGCCGCCAGAGCTCGAGCCGTGTGCCGTCCGGCCGCAGCGCATGGGCCTTCACTTCCATCGCCGCGCCTTGATTGGCGCCGCCCGAAAAGACCAGTTTGCCGCGCTCGAACCAGCCGGCGGCGAAGCTATCGAGCCCGCTTGCAATGACAATGCGGTCGTCTTCGGCGCTGGTCACGACGCCCATGCCGCGAAACTGATCCGCATCCAGTGCGATGCCGCAACGCGCGTCGCCGAGATCGGCATCGCAGCCATACTGAAAGATTCGTCCCGTCGGCTGGTTGAGACGATGCGCCAGGCCGCGCAGTTCGGCGCTGAAGGCCGCGCCCGACCGGGTCACCTCGCCGAGATTGCCCTTCCGGAGCAGCACACGCTCGTCCGGCGCCTGCCAGTTGACGCGCCAGATCTCGATTTCGGCGTCGTCATAGAGACCGGCCGCGAGGTCGCCCTCCTCGATCCGCGCCGAGGAGAGCGCGCCGGCGACGTCGAGATTGTCGACCGCAAGCCCCGAAGAATTTTCAAGCGCCGTCGCGGTGAAGCCGCCGGCCGCTTCATAGGTCAGGCCGTCGAAGGCGAGATCGCGGTCGTGATCGGTGAAGCCCATCGCGGCGCCGTCGGCGCGCGTCAGCTTCCAGCAGGTCGCCAGCGTCGTCGCGCCCGAGGCCAGATGTGCGGCAAGGCCGGGGGACAGGGTTTTCATGGTTCACACCCGGATCTCGATGACCGGCACGTCGGGGACGCTGCCGGCGTCGAAGGCGCCGAGATCGATGTCGAGAAAGTCGGTGTCGAAGCGCACCGGCACGTCGAATTCGAAACCCGCCGTCACGGCCGCGCCGGACGCCGGCGCCACCGTCAAGCTCACCAGACCGGTTGTCGGGTCGGCCGTGAAATCGGTCTCTGCCGTCATCTCGATGCCGTCGACCGCGACGCGCACGCTACCCGCCACCGGCTTGGCGATGTCGCGCGCATGGCTCACGCCGCCCGAGGCGTAGTGCTTGACGAGCTGGAAAGCGGTGCGCGCGCCGTCGCCCGTGCCCAGCAGCTGATCGGTCGGTGCGACGATCGCGCCCGGCGCGCAGCTCTTGCCGTCCACGCGGTCGTGCCAGCGGAAGCCGTGCAGCCGCCCGTGCCGCGCCTCGAAGAATTCGATCAGCGCGTGAATGTCGTCGAGCGCGCGCAGGCCGAGCCCGGCATTCCAGCGCCGCCGCGACATTGCCCAGGGGCTGTTGCGCTCCTCATGGCCCGAGCCCAGCGTCACGATCTCGGTGCGCCGCTCCGGCCCGCCCGAGGCGCCGAAGCCGATCGCCAGCGGAAAGCGGATTTCGTGAAAACCCATGTCAGAGGTTCCGGGCACCGCGCCGCGTGGCGCGGGCCAGCATCGCGGCGATCTGGGATTCGGAACGGCGGAAGCTCTCGGCGTCGGTGGCGGTCACGTTGAAGGTGACGTTGATGACGCCCGCGCCGGCTTCCGCCGCCACGCCGAGCCGGCCGTCGCGGCCGCGCTTCAGCGGCAATATCGCTTCGGGTCCGGCTTCGCCGGCCAGCCCCGTTCCGCCCTTCAGCGGGAAGAGCAGCGGGCTGTTGACGACGCCGCCTCTGGCGAAGGGCCGCAGGCGGCCATCGGCAAAGGCGCTGCCCTTCGCGCTGCCGACAAGGCCGCCCACAAGCCCGCTGAAGCCGCCCGCCACCGCGCTTGAGATCGAACGCGTCAGGCTTTCCAGCGCCAGGCGCGAAATATCGAGCGCCAGCTTGCGCAGCACGTCGGAGAGCGAACGCCCTTTCAGCGCGACGCCCTCGAAGGCCGAGGACAGTGCGCGGCCGAAATCGCGGCCGCCGGCGCCGGCGCGGCGATAATCCTCGGTCACGGCGCGGAGCGTGCGCTGCGTTTCGAGGCCGAAGGCGCGCGTCGCCGCGGCCGCCGCCTCCATGGCGCGGGTCAGCGCCGCCGGATCGGTGTCGGGGGTCATGATCTCTCTTTCAGTCCGGGTAGCGCTCGATCAGCCGGTCAAGCGCGCTTCGTTCCATGGCGGCGTCGCCGGCCGGCTGCAGCACCCGCGCGGCGGCGGCGAGTTCGGGCAGGGTCAGCCGCCAGAAAATATCGGGCGCGAGGCGCAACGTGCCGAGGCCCAGCGCCATCGCCTCTTCCCAGGGAAAGCGCGGCGCGCTCATTTGCTGTCGCTGCCGCCGAAGGTTGCCGACAGCAGATCGGCGACCACGGCGATGAAACCGGCCGCGCCGCCTTCGGCCGTCAGTTGCGCGACTTCCGCGTCCGGGATATCGGCGCCGGCGCCGCGCAGCCCCGCGCCGATGACGCGCACGGCATCCGTCGCCGAAATGCGCCCGCTCTCGAAGCGCGCGGCCAGCGCCAGCATGTCCTCGCCGCCAAAGGCCTGTTCGAGCTCGGCCAGCGCCCCCAGCGTCAGCACCAGCCGACGCTTCTCGCCGCCCAGCACCGCCTCGATCTCGCCGCGATGTCTGTTGGCCATGCTCATGCCGCCGCAAAGGTGATTTCGCCGGCGCTTTCGAGCGCCAGGTCGAACGTCACCTCGCCGTCATGTTCGCCGGCAAATTCCAGCGCGACGATCTGGAACGGGCCTTCGACGGTGCCGAAATCCGGGATCACCACCTGCCAGTTGCGGATCGCGCCGTCGAAAAAGACCTGGCGCACCGCCGCATCGGAGGCCTGGTCGCGGAAGATGCCGCGCCCGGTCACGGCGGCCGAACGCACACCCGCCCCTTCCAGCAGTTCGCGCCAGCGCCCGGCCGAGTCCGCATGGGTGATGTCGACCGGCCGCGCGTTGAAGGCCAGCGCCCGCGCGCGCAAGCCTGCCACGGTCGCGAAGCTGCCCGTGCCGGTTGCGTCGAGCTTGACCAGCAGGTCCTTGCCTTTCTGGGCGGTCATGAAATGTCCTTTTTGAAGTTTGTGCGGTTACTCAACCATTCGCCGCATCGCCCCACCCGCCCCTGGGGGGCGGGTCGAAAAATTCGAGCCTGCGAAGAATTTTTCGGGGCGGGGGTGCGGGCTTTCGCCGTCGAATACGATATCGTCTGTATACTGCCGATCCGCTGCGCCCCCGCCCCGAACAAGCTGCGCTTGTTCGACCCTCCCCCCAGGGGAGGGTGGGCGCCAAAGCGGATGGCGTTCCCTACATCGCCTCCGTCACCGCGCGGAAGCGGATCGTGCCGCGCCAGGTCAGGCCGTCGGCTTCGCGCCGCGTCTCGCTGCCCCGCCATTGCAGATTGACCAGCACATGGCCCGCAAGTGCCAGCGCCGCATCCTCGAGCGCGGCGGCGATGGCGGCCAGAACGGCCTTGGCTTCCGCCCGGCCGCCGCGCCGCGAATAGACGTGGAAGGCGAGGAAATGCTCGGCGCCGCGGCTGTCGCCGCTGCTCCAGTCGCGCGTCTCGTTCTCGCCCAGCGTCAGATAGGGAAAGCCCGTATCGGCCGGCGGATTGTCATGGAGCCGCGTCCCGAGCAGCGCGGCCAGCGCCGCATCGCCCGAAAGCCGCGCCCACAGCGCCTTCTGCAATTCGAGATCGGCGCTCACGATGCCCCGCCCGCCTCGCAATCGAGGCTGAGAAAACGCCGCCGCCCGTCGCGGTCGGCAACCGCGCGAATGTTCAGCGCCGCACCGCGCCAGACGAGCCGCATCGCCGGCGTCACGCCGGCGCGAAAGCGGATCGTCACGCGCAACCGCGTCCGTGCCTCCAGCCTTTCGCCGGCCGTGACTTCGCCGCCGCCCGCCGCCGCGACATCGGCCCAGAGCGTCGCCACCGGGCTCCAGGCCGTATCGGCGCCGCCGGCGCCGTCGGGCGTCCGCACCGGCGCCTCCAGCGTCACGCGCTGACGCAACGCACCCACCCTCACAGCCGCACCCGCCGCCAGGGCGCCAGCAGCGCCACCACCATCGGCGGCAGGCCGCGCACCGCCGCCGCCTCGCGATCCTCGAACCACTGCGCCAGCAGCAGCAACAGCGCCTGCTTCAGCGGCGGCGGCACATCGCCCGCCGCGCCATAGCCGGCGGTGAAGTCGATGGCGATGCCGTCGAGCCGGGTTGCCGGTTGCGGCAGCGACATGCCCGGTTTTGCCAGCAGCCGCGGCGCGTCGCCGGCAAGTGCGGTTTCGTAAAGTGCCGCATCGACCGTCTGCGGCGCGCCATCGCCCGCCGCAACCGTCAGCGCCGTCACCGCCGAGACCGGCGCCAGCGGCAGCATCAGCGGCCCGTCGGGCCAGGCATCGAGCGTCAGCCGCCAGCCCTGCATCGTCAGCACGCGCCGCGTCTCGGCCTCGATCGCGGCACGCGCGGCCGCGATCAGCGCCACGACCAGCGCGTCTTCCTCCGTCCCGTCGAGCCGCAACTGCGCGCGGGCTTCGGCCAGCGTCACCGGTTCCTCGGTGGGGCCCGAAAGATGGATCAGGGGCATGGGGGTTTCTTTCCGGGAGATCAGAAAAGTTCGGTGTCATCCCGGTGATCCCGGCTATCGCCGGGACAAGAGCCGGGATCCATGGGCGGTGCGGCCCGTGGCAAGATAAGGATTTTGCACGCGGAGACGCGGAGTCGCGGAGAAGAGAAGTAGGCAGGAAGATTTCAAGCAGAGGCGCAGGGCGTGTTTTCTGGCGCTTCGCGCCGAAGGCGCAATAAATCTTCCCTTCTCCGCGACTCCGCGTCTCCGCGTGAATCCTTTTTCCCTTCACCTCGCCATTTGAGGGTGGAAGAAGAAGCCGAGCGAGCGTCTACACCGGCTTCAGATGCGCATGCGCCAGCAGCGCCAGCGCGGCGATCGGCGTGCCTGCCGCATGCGTGCCGGTCAGCACCACCGCGACGCGGCTGTAGCGCGCCGGGCCGACATAGCCGATGCGGTAGTCGCGCTGGTCGCCGGCCATGTCGTCGATCGTCGCGAAGACGCCGTTTTCGTCCGGCGGCCCGCCCAGCACCTCATGCGCCGCCGTCACCGGCTGCCAGTCGCCGCCGTTTTCGGACTGTTCGAGGACGCAGGCGATCGACAGCGCCGGCGAGAGCGCCTCGGCGCTCGCCCCGATACAGACCACATGTTCGACCGCCGCAAAGCCCCGGCGGTCGACCGGCGCGCCGTAACGCGAAATCGTGGTGACGGCCGGGTCGAGCGTCTGCGCCGTCGCGATATTGCTGTGAATGTCGCGCATCTCGCCCTCCCTACGCCGAGAACTTCAAAAGCTTGATCGCCTCGAAATTCTGCACCCCGCCGCCGACGCGCTTGGTCGTGTAGAACAGCACATAGGGCTTGGCGCTGTAGGGATCGCGCAGCACCCGCACGCCCAGCCGGTCGACGATCAGATAGCCGCGGCGGAAATCGCCGAAGGCGATTGCCGCTTCGTCGACGCCGATCGAGGGCATGTCTTCGGCCTCCGTCACCGGATAGTTGAGCAGCGTCGGCGGCTGGCCGGCCGCGAGTGCCGGCTGCCAGAGGTAATTGCCCTCGGCGTCCTTGAACTTGCGGATCGTCGCCTGGGTCGTGCGGTTCATCACGAAGCGGCCGCCGGCGCGATAGCCGGACTTCACCGCATAGACCAGATCGATCAGCCGGTCGGCGGGGTTAGACGCCGGGAAGGCGCCGGCGCTCCCCGTCGCGATAAAGCCGAGCTTGCCCCATTCCCAGGCGCCGTCGGCCACCTGCTCATAGTCGAGAAAGCCGCGCGGCTTTTTCACGCCATCGCCATTGACGAAGGCCGCACCCTCCTGCTCGACGAATGCCGTCTGCACTTCCTCGGCCAGCCACTGGTCGATATTGACGGCCGCGTCGTCCAAGAGCGTCGGCGTCGCCGCCGGCATCGCATAAAGCTCCATTGCCGGAAACTCGATTTCGGCAAGCGTCGGCGTCGCGGTCTGCGGCCGGGCTTCCGTTTCGCCCACCCAGCCCGTCTGCGCGCCGCCGGTCGCAAACGGCTTCTTGAAGCTCGCCGCGCCGATCCTGCGGATGCCGGCAATGGCGCGGATCGGCGAGGCTTCCGAGACCAGCCGGTCGATCGCGCGTTCGGTTTCGCTCGGCACCAGATAGCCGCCATCGGGATCGGACTGGGCCGACAGCGCCTTCGCCTCGAGTCCGCGCAGCTCATGCGCCTCGCCCTTCCGGACATAGCGCTCGAAGGCCTGTTTGTGTTCGCGTGCGGCCGCCGGCCCCGCCCTCTCGCCGCCGAGTTCAGGGCGTTGGGCCGCCAGCGCCAGCGCCTCGACCTTCTTGGTCTGCCGGTCGAGCGCCGTGTCGATGCGGGCGAGCTTTTCCTCGGTCAGCGCATCGGCGGCAAGCTTGCGCTCGATCTCGCCCAGGCGCTCGTCATTGGTTTCCTTGAAGGCCTCGAAGGACGACAGCAATTCGTCCATCGCTTCGCGCACTTCCGTGGCGGCGGGTGCCGCCGGCGGTTCGGCGCTCTTGGTTTCGGCTTCCTTCAGCGCCGCGCCGATGCGCGGCAGGTCGTCATTCCAGAGGGACATGGATGATCTCCGTTCGGGGGTGAAACTTCAGCTTCGAAAAAGACGCGCCGCCGCGCGCAGCGCGCGGGCGAGCGCCGCGTCGGGCGTTACCAGGCGCTTGACCGCGCTGATCCGCGCTTCCGGCAGCATCGGAAAGGTGACGACCGAGATTTCCCAGAGGTCGAGCTCGGTGAGGCGCCGCGCCCCGCGCCGCGCATCCTTTTCGGCGCGCACCACGTGATAGCCGATCGAGAGCCCGTCGACGGCGCCGGCCCGCATCAGCGCCAGCACCTCGCGGGCCCGCGCCACGTCCGTCAGCAGCCGCCCGCGCACGAAAAGCCCGCGCGCATCCTCGCGGATCTCGTTCCAGACGCCGATCACCGCGCCGGCATCGTGCTGGTAAAGCAGCTTGACGCCCTTCGGCCCCCGCCGCGCCAGCGAGCGCGCAAAGGCGCCCGGCATCACGATGTCGCGGCCGAGATCCTCGGCGCCGAAAACGCTCGCATAGCCCTCGAACGTCCCGTCGGGCCGGACGCTTTTGGCCTGAAACCGCGCCGACTTCCGCTCGGCCGCACCTTCACGTTCCGCCTCACTCACGCCTGTCCTCCGTCGTCGGATGGTTTTGGGGGTTGTGGTTTGTCGTTCAGGCAACCAAAAAGGCGCCCTGCTTTCGATGAAGCTGAGCGCCTGACATAAAAACGAGGTGTCACCCCGGCGAAAGCCGGGGTGACACTTTCATTTTGGGTGAGGCAGAAAATCAGCAATCATCATTGCGAGCGAAGAAATTCAGCTTCGCCTCGATCCGCTCAAGCACCGCGTGAGGCGCCTCATCGCATCTCCAACTTCCCACCCGCCCCTGGGGGGCGGGTCGAAAAATTCGCGCGGGACGCGATGAATTTTTCGGGGCGGGGCTGGACCTTACGGCTTACCCCGCCCCGAAATTTGTTTCGCTAACGCTCCACAAATTTCGACCCTCCCCCAAGGGATTCCTCTGCAAAACACAGTGTGCTTTGGTCGTCA
>NZ_CAXBIB010000020.1:0-55692 GCF_963975745.1 uncultured Parvibaculum sp.
CACTACAATCCAAATGCCACTCTCTTTTGCAGAGGAATCCCCAAGGGGAGGGTGGATTTAATCGGGAATCCTGTAAACCCGTTTGGCCGTGTCGTGAAACAGCGACGCCTTTTCCGCCACCGTGAATCCGCCGGCGATCTTCTTGAAGGCGTTCCACAGCACGCCATAGGAACAGGAAAGCTTGTCGACCGGGAAATTGCTTTCGAACATGCAGCGCGCCGGCCCGAAGACGTCGATCGCATGCAGATACCAGTCGCGCGTCGCGGCCACCAGTTCGTCCGAGGTCGGCGGCTTGGCCCGCTTGTGCCAGCCGAAGCCGTTGACCGCCATGTTGATGCCGCCGATCTTGGCGACGACATTGGGGCAGGCGGCAAGCTCGGCCACATCCTTTTTCCATTGCGCGAAGATCTCGGCGCGCTTGCCTTCGTAAGGGCCGATGCCGATCGGTCCGCCGAAATGATCGAAGATGATCGTCGTTTCGGGGAAAGCGCGGGCCAGTGCCGTCAGTTCGGGGATCTGGTGGTGATAGTGCCAGGCGTCGAAACTGAGGCCGTATGTCGCCAGCCGCGCAAAGCCCGCGCGGAAGCTTTCGAGCCCGAGCAGCCCTTGGGGCGGCAGCGTGTGCGAGGCGCGCACATCCGGGCTCGGATCGAAGGCGGAGGCATGGCGGATGCCGCGAAAGCGTTCCGGCGCGCGGGCCAGATGCGCCTCCAGCACCGCGTCGACCGCCGCGCCCAGCCGCAGATCGGCAAAGCCGACAATGCCGGCGCAGGCCCGCATTTCGCCGAATTGCCCGCTGGCCGATTTGGCGGCGATGCCGTTGACATATTCGGTCTCGCCGACCGGTTTCAGGTTTTCAGGCCCTGCGGCGCGATACATCGCCTTGCATTCGACGAAGACGGTGGCGCGGATATTGTGGCCCTGGCCGGTATCGGCCAGCAATTCGTCGAGCTCGTAGCGCGAGCCCGGATGGTCCCAGAGATGATGATGCGGGTCGATGATCGGCAGCCCGGGCTCGAGCGCCGCTTCCACAACCTGCGCCAGCCATTCCGCATTGCCCGCCATCATCGCCTCCCGGTGTTTCTTCGGGGAAGAGTGGCATTGAGGGCCACGAGAGGCAATCGGCTGTCTTGTGTGGGTATGAATTCGGACTTTAATCCAAATCCGTCATGACCCGGCTTGTCCGGGTCATCCACGTCTTTCTTACGAAGAATGCGTCAAGACGTGGATGGCCCGCATAAAGCGGGCCATGACGTACTTGATTTGATTCAGCGGGATGTTCGCCTCACCCCGCCCGGGCGAACTTCTTGCGTTCGTTGGGATCGAGATAGCGCTTGCGCAGGCGGATCGATTTCGGCGTCACTTCCACCAGCTCGTCCTGCTCGATATAGGCGATCGCCTGTTCGAGCGTCAGCGGCCGCGGCGGCGTCAGGCGCACGGCCTCGTCCTTCGAGGTGGTGCGGATGTTGGTCAGCTGCTTGGCCTTCAGCGGATTGACGATCAGGTCGTCGGGGCGCGCATTCTCGCCGATGATCATGCCCTCATAGACCTTGACGCCCGGCTGGACGAAAAGCGTGCCGCGCTCCTCGATATACCAGAGCGCGTAGGGCACCGCGTCGCCGGCGCCGTTCGAGATCAGCACGCCGTTGCGCCGGCCCTCGATTTCGCCGCGATAGGGCTCGTAGGCATGGAACATGCGGTTCATCACGCCGGTGCCGCGCGTGTCGGTCAGGAACTCGCCGTGATAGCCGATCAGGCCCCGCGACGGGCAATGGAAGATGATGCGGGTCTTGCCGGCGCCGGTCGGGCGCATGTCGATCATCTCGCCCTTGCGGTTCGAGATCTTCTCGATGACGACGCCGGTATATTCGTCGTCGACATCGACGGTGGCTTCCTCGATCGGCTCCAGGCGGTTGCCCTTCTCGTCCTCGCGATAGAGCACGCGCGGCCGCGAGATCGAAAGCTCGAAGCCCTCGCGGCGCATGTTCTCGATCAGCACGCCGAGCTGCAATTCGCCGCGGCCCGCCACTTCGAAGGCGTCGCGGCTCTCGCTGTCCGTCACCTTGATCGCGACGTTGGATTCCGCTTCCTTCATCAGCCGCTCGCGGATCACGCGCGACTGCACCTTGTTGCCTTCGCGGCCGGCCAGCGGGCTGTCGTTGATCGACACCGTGATCGACAGCGTCGGCGGATCGATCGGCAGCGCGTCGATCGCTTCGGTCACGGTCGGATCGCAGATCGTGTCGGCAACGGTGCCTTCCTCGAGGCCCGCAATCGCGACGATGTCGCCGGCCTTCGCCTCGTCGACAGGAATGCGCTGGATGCCGCGGAACGCCATCACGCGGGTGATGCGGCCCTTTTCCACCGTCGCCGCCTCGCCATCCTTGGGCTTGCGCAATACCTGCACCGGCAGGTTCGGCTTGACGATGCCCTTTTCGATGCGGCCGGTCAGGATGCGGCCGAGATAGGGGTCGCTTTCGATGGTCGTCACCAGCATCGCGAAAGGTTCCTGCTGCGAACCGTCGGTCAGCGCTTCGGGCGCGTGGAAATGCGTCAGGATCTTGGCAAAGAGCGGCGCCATGCCGTGGTCCTTGGCGTCAGGGGCGCTCAGGTCTTCCGTCGCCCAGCCTTCCTTGGCCGAGGCGAAGATGGTTGGGAAGTCGAGCTGCTCGTCGGTGGCGCCGAGGGCGGCGAAAAGATCGAAGGCTTCGATATGCACTTCGTCGGCGCGCGCGTCGGGGCGGTCGACCTTGTTGATCAGCACGATGGGGCGCAGGCCCAGCGCCAGCGCCTTCGATGTCACGAACTTGGTCTGCGGCAGCGGGCCCTCGGCCGCGTCGACCAGCAGCACCACGCCGTCCACCATCGAGAGGATGCGTTCCACCTCGCCGCCGAAATCGGCATGGCCCGGCGTGTCGATGATGTTGATGCGGGTATGGGTGCCGTCCTGCTCCCAGTCGACGCTGGTGCATTTGGCCAGAATGGTGATGCCGCGCTCGCGTTCGAGATCGTTCGAATCCATCACCCGCTCGGCAACCTGCTGGTTGTCGCGGAAGGTGCCGGACTGGCGAAGCAACTGATCGACCAGCGTCGTCTTCCCATGGTCGACATGGGCGATGATCGCGATATTCCGAATAGACATGATACCAGCCGGGCTAGGCGTTTTCGGGAAAGCGGGCTTCCGGCTTTCCGTCCGAAACGCGACAAAACAAAGAAACGGGGCGTTTTCGCGGTTCAGGCGACAACGCTTTCGCGGCCCGGCCGCGCGGCAAAGCTTGGCGCGGGGGCGGCCGAAATGTGCCGCCTTATATAACGGGGAGGGGGGTCGCCACAAGGTTTGCTTCGCAAGTGCGGAAAAGGGCAGATTGCCTTGCGTTTTTGGTAGTTTGACAGCGCCCGGCCCGGCCATGCTAGCACTTGGCACCGTCAACGCGCCCGGGGGTACCGTCCCGGCCTTCAGGGAGAGCCCCGCCGCATGTCCGCCCCGCGCGCCTCCCGCCTCTATGTTCTGGCCCTGGTCGCCATTCTCTGCCTCGTCTACACGGTCAGCCAGTTCCTGCGCTCGTCGACAGGCGTCATCGCGCCCAATCTGACGGCGGATCTCGGGCTGCAGCCTGAAGAGCTTGGCATCCTGTCGGGCGCCTTCTTTCTTTCCTTCGCGCTGATGCAGATCCCGGTCGGCATCCTGCTCGACCGCTATGGCGCGCGCCTGACCATGATCGGCTCGATCGGTGTCGCCGTGCTCGGCTGCCTGGTCTTCGCCATGGCCGAGGGCCGCACCGGGCTGACCGTCGCGCGTATCCTGATGGGCATCGGCTGTTCGGTGATGCTGATGGGCCCGTTGATGATCTATCGCCGCTGGTTCCCGGCCGATCGCTTCGCGGCGCTGACCGGCCTGCAGATTTCCATCGGCACGCTCGGCGCGCTGATGGCGACCGCGCCGCTCGCCTTCGCCGCCGAAGCGATCGGCTGGCGCGCCAGCTTCGTTCTCGCCGCCATCGTCACCGGCGTCCTCGCGGTCGCCATGGGTTTCATCGTGCGCGACGCACCGGCCGGCCATCCGGCATCCGACGCCCCGCGCGAAACGCTGGGCCAGAGTCTCCGGGGTCTCGGCGAGGTCGTCCGCCATCCGGCGGTGCCGCCGCTCTTCGTGATGATCTCGACCGGTTATGCGGTCTTCGCCGCCGTGCAGACGCTCTGGGCCTCGCCCTATCTCGCCGATGTGCACGGCCTCGACCTCACCGGCCGCGGCAACGTCCTGCTGCTGCTGACGGCGGGTCAGATCGTCGGCCTCCTCGTCTGGGGCTATGCCGAGCGCGTCTTCGGCAGCATCAAGAAGCCGATCATGGCCGGCGCCGCATTGTCGGCCGCCATTCTCGTCCTTCTCGCCGCGCTCGATGCGCCGCCGCTCTGGCTGGTCACGGCGCTCTTCGTGATCTTCGGGCTCAATGCCGGCTACACGCCGCTGCTGCTCGCGCATGGACGGCTGATCTTCCCGGACCGTCTCGCCGGGCGCGGTATCACCATCCTCAATTTCGGCAACATGGCCGGCGTCTTCGTGCTGAGTGCCTTGTCGGGCGTGCTGATCGGCCAGTTGCTGCGCATGGACTTCGGCTTCGACGTCACCTACCGCGCCGCCTTCGGCTTTCTCGCCCTCGTGCTTGTCGCGGCGGCGGCCTATTATTCGACGATCCCCGACACCAGTTCCCGCGCGCTGATCGACGGCGATTGAGGGCTGGGGTTCATTTCCCGGTTGTCGGCAGGCGTACGGCGATGGCGCGTGTCTCCAGCGTATCGAGAACTTCATCGATGTCGCGGACCCGTCCGGCGCGGAACTCAGCGATGCTTCGCCTCAACGCCGTGTACAGCGGGTCTTCTGTGAGCGGGTTATCGTCTGCCCTTGCCACGGCGGGATCTCCTCTCGAAAATTAAGCGTCCATGCTATCGATTGGATCGATGTATGAAAAGGAAACCCCCATCATTGGGAGGCGATTGAGAGGACGCGACATGGCCAAACAATTCCCGAGCCTCACGCCGGAGCTCAAGAGTTTCATCGGGCGCCAGCACATCTTCTTCACCGCCAGCGCCACGGGTGACAGCCGCATCAACCTCTCGCCCAAGGGGCTCGACGGCTTCCGCGTCGTGGGCGACAACGAGGTCTGCTATCTCGACCACACCGGCAGCGGCAACGAAGCGGCGGCGCATCTGAAGGCCGATGGCCGCATGACAATCATGTTCTGCGCCTTCGAAGGCTCGCCGATGATCCTGCGTCTCTACGGTCGCGGCCGCGTCGCGCGCAAGGGCACGGGCGGCTATGCGCGCTATCTCGAAAGTTTCTTCGACGGCAACGAGCCCCCGGGCGCGCGGCAGATCGTGGTGCTCGATGTCGAACTGGTGCAGACAAGCTGCGGCTTCGGCGTGCCGCTCCACGACTACAGGGAAGAGCGTCCCTCGCTGACGCGCTGGGCCGAAGCGCGGGGCGAGGACGGCATCGCCGAATACTGGCAGGAAAAGAACCGCGTCAGCATCGACGGGCTGCCGACCGGGGTGGAGTAGAGCGCAGCGGCCGCAACCCTGGAGATGGTTCCTATATGGGGATCGAGCGTTGCGCTGACAATTGGGGATATCTTTTCACGGCAGGGGGAAGCGTCTCTCGATACATTCCCCTTCTGTGGCGGCGACATGACGGGGGCGGAAATGCTGGAACAATTCGGTGACCGAATCTGGATTGCGGATGGCGCCGACACCGTCGAGGTGTTCGGGTTCCGCTATCCCACGCGCATGGCCGTCATCAGGCTGGCCGATGGCGGCCTCTTCATCTGGTCGCCGATCCCGCTTGTCGATGCGCTTCGCACGGCAGTCGATGCGCTCGGTCCGGTTCGTCACATCGTTGCGCCGAATTCGCTGCATCATTTGTCGGTCGCCGACTGGCAGCGCGCCTGGCCGGAAGCGAAGGTCTATGCCCCGCCGGGACTGCGGGAGAAGCGCAAGGACATTGCTTTCGACGACGATCTTGGAAATGAGCCGGACCCCGCCTGGGCGGGCGAAATCGATCAGGTCCTGATGGCCGGCAACGTCATCACGACCGAGATCGTGTTTTTTCACATCGCAAGCGGCACCGTGCTCTTCACCGATCTCATCCAGCATTTTCACGCCGGCTGGTTCTCCGGCTGGCGCGCGGTCGTGGCGAAACTCGACCTCATGGTGGCGCCCGAGCCCGCTGTGCCGCGGAAGTTCCGTCTGGCGTTCACCGACCGCCGGGCCGCGCGCCATGCGCTGGACCAGATTCTGGCATGGCCGGCCAGGAAGGTGCTGATGGCGCATGGAACGCCCGTGACCGAGGACGGCGCGGCATTCATTGGCCGGGCATTTCGTTGGCTCGCCAGCTAGGTCCGGCATCTGGTGCCGGTGCCGCCGGCGTCCCGTCCGCCCCCTGTGGGAGGGTCAAACGGCTGAAAGCCGTTTGGAGAGGGGTTGCGGGCGAACAGCCATGTACATCCGATGGCGTGTTCGTTCCGTCGGAGGGGTCCGCCCCTCCCCGAAACCTGCGCTGTGCGTTTGCCGCAGATTTCGGCCCTTCCGCAGGGGGAAGATTCCTGTTCCGTCATTGCCAGCGAAGCGACGAAGCAATGTCGATACTGATTGCTAGCCCGCCACCTCCATCGCTGTGCGCATCTCGACCGTCTCCTCCGTTCCCGGCATCTCTTCGAGCGCGAGGTTCGAGATGAACTGCCGGGCGCAGGCGTCCCAGGAAAAATTCATCGCATAGGCGCGCGCATCGTCGCGGTCGAGGCGCAACGCCCTCATGCAGGCGGTTTTCAGGTCCTCGTCGATCACACCGGCCTTGGTGCCGTCGGGCGTGAAAGCCAGCACATCGGCCGGTCCCTGCACCGGGTAGCCCGCAACCGGCGTTCCGGCCGCCATCGCCTCGATCAGCACCAGACCGAATGTGTCGGTCCTGCTCGGGAACACGAACACATCGGCTGCCGCATAGGCCGCCGCCAGTTCCTCGCCGAACAGCGGGCCGGCGAAATGCGCCTGCGGGTACTTCTTCTTCAGATGTTCGAGGCGCGGACCTTCGCCGACGATCATTTTCGTGCCGGGCAGATCGAGATCGAGAAAGGCTTCAAGATTCTTTTCGACCGCCACGCGGCCGACATTGAGCCAGACCGGCCGCGCAAGGCCCATCGGGTGTGCGTCCTGCAGGTCCTCGCGCGGCCGGTAGCGTTCGACATCGACGCCGCGCGACCAGATCACCGGCTCGCCGAAGCCGCGGTCCGTGAGTTCCGTCTGCAGGGAAGGCGTCGCCACCATCAGCGCGGTCGATTTCGCATGGAAGCGGCGCAGGAAGGCATAGCCCCATGCGAGCGGAATGCCGGTGCGCGCGTTGAGGTATTCGGCAAAGCGCGTGTGGAACGAGGTCGAGAAGGGAATCCCCTTGCGCAGGCAGAAGCGCCGCGCCGCGAGGCCGAGCGGTCCTTCGGTCGCGATATGAATGGCGTTGGGATTGGCCTGGCGGATGATCCGCGCGATCCTGGCGCCCGGGAAAAGCGCCAGCCGGATTTCCTTGTAGGTCGGCAGCGGCACGGTGCGGAAGAGATCGGGCGTGATGAAGGTCACTTCATGTCCCATCGCTTCGAGATGCTGCGTCAGCTGCTGCAATGTGCGTACCACGCCGTTGACCTGCGGCGGCGCGGCGTCGGAAACGATGACGATGCGCAAGGGTTCGGAAAAGCGGCCGACATCCTTCGGCAGCGGTTTGCCGCGCAGTCGGCTCAAGAGCCTCGCGACGCGGCGCTTCTTGCGGGGCGCCAGCGGGGGAAGCGGCGTAAGCGTGGTGCTCATGGCCATCAGGCGGCGCTCAATGCCGGCATGACGTCGTCCTCATGCGGTTCGGTCTCGAGATGGCCCAGGCCGTTCTCCCAGGAGAATTTCTGCCAGACGATCAGCGACAGGGCGCCGGTCTCGTCTTCCGACAGGGCCGTGCAGCTTTCGACCCAGTCGCCGTCATTGCAGTAGAGAATGCCGTCCATGTCGCGCATTTCGGCATGATGGATGTGACCGCAGACCACGCCGTCGACGCCGCGCTCGCGCGCCTCGCGGGCGACCGCCTGTTCGTAGCTCGAGATGTATTCGACCGCGTTCTTGACGCGGTTCTTGAGGTAGGACGAGAGCGACCAGTAGGAGAGGCCGAAGAAGCGGCGCACCTCGTGCAGCCAGTTGTTGAGCACCAGCGCCAGCCCATAGGCGCGGTCGCCGAGATGGGCGAGCCATTTGGCATATTTGACGACGCTGTCGAACTGGTCGCCATGCAGCACCAGCAGACGTCTGCCGTCGGCGGTCTCGTGGATCGCTTCGCCGGTCACGTCGATGCCGCCGAAATTGAGTCCGGTATAGTCGCGCAGCGCCTCGTCGTGATTGCCGGGCACATAGATGATGGTTGCGCCCTTGCGGGCCTTGCGCAGGAATTCCTGCACCACGGCGTTATGCGCGGCATTCCAGTACCAGGAGCGCTTGATGCGCCAGCCGTCGACAATGTCGCCGACCAGATAGAAGGTCTCGGCGTCGTTGTGGCGCAGGAAGTCGAGCAGCAGCTCGGCCTTGCAGCCCGGCGTGCCCAGATGAATGTCGGAGAGGAAAAGCGTACGGTGCTGCTTGCGGTGTTTGGGGCGCGGGCCGAGCAGTCTTTCGTCGAGGCCGTTGCGCCGCGCCTTTGCGCGGGCCGCCTCCTTGCGGGATGTCTTTGCCGATTTCGGCGGCGGCGCGGTCGCCGCCTCTTCCAGCCGTCTCGGCAAGCCCGTTTCGATCACTGTCATATTCGCGTCGATCGCCTTGTTGCACTCATCTTGCGTTGGTCGTCCTGCTTATCCCTGGTCGGCTGGCTCGCCTGTGCCGATCAATCTGGCTATAAGCGAATCGCCCGGCTGCGTTCGTCACGAATATGGGTGCGCCGCAACAAGGATTTGTGACATTTTTTTGACAGTTTGATGACAGAGGGGGGTAAGAGCCGTTCGGTGCTGCGTCGTTTCATCCATATTATTGTCAATCCGGCCGCCGGAAACCGCAACCGTGCGCTGCTCGATCGCGTCGTCGCGCGTCTGCGCGCGCATGGTGCCGATGTGGCGATCGAAGAAACGCAGGCGCCCGGTCATGCCACCGAGCTGGCGCGCGCGGCGGCGCAGGCGGGCCGGGCCGATGTGATCGTTGCGGCCGGCGGCGACGGCACGATCAACGAGGTCGCGCGTGGCCTGATGGGGCAGGGCGTTCCGCTCGGCATTCTGCCGCTCGGCACGGCCAATGTGCTAGCCATCGAGATCGGTCTTCGTCCGCAAGCAGACGAAATCGCGGCGATGCTGCGTAGCGGGCCGGCCGAATTGATCGGCACCGGCCTTGTCGACGGCGCGGTCTTCCTGCTGATGGTCGGCATCGGATATGATGGCGTGGTCGTGCACGGCATCGATCCGCGTCTCAAGCGCCTGTGGGGCAAGGGTGCGTTCATCTGGTCGGGATTGAAGGAATGGCTGCGCGGTCCGGGCCGGGATATCCGTCTTGTCGTCGACGGCCGGGAGAAGCGCGCGGCATGGGCCATCGTCACCAATGCGCGGCACTATGCCGGCCCCTTCGTGCTGGCGCCGCAATCCGACATCACCCTGCCGGGGCTAACGCTCTTTCTGCTGCATGACGGCAGCCGTTTCGGCCTTGCGCGCTTTCTGGCGGCGCTTGCCCTTGGCCGTGTGGCGCGATTACGCAGCGTCGAGATATTGCCGGCACGGCATATCGACGTCACAGCCCCGGCCGGTCTTGCCGTCGAAGTGGATGGCGACGCGCGCGGTCACCTGCCGCTGACGATCGAACAAGGGACGCAGTTCCTGCGCCTTGTGGTGCCGGGTCAGGCGGCGTCGGCACCGAAGCGCGGTCGGCCGAAGCCGTTGCGCGACGGCAGTGCGGCGGCGGCGGCCCAGCGGCCGTAATATTCGGCCAGCGATACCGACACGCCATCCGAGCCCATGATGCGCGCATGTTCACGGTTGAGGCGGCGCGGTTCGGTGACGCCGCAGGAATGCGCGATCACGCAGACTTCCTGCGTCACGCGTTCGGCATAGCGGCGTACGCGTTCGCCCTTGTCGGTCACGTCGAGGCCGCGCTGCAGGCGCTTGTTATGTGTGGTGATGCCGGTCGGGCAGGTGTTCTTGTTGCACTGAAGTGCCTGGATGCAGCCCAGCGAGAACATGAAGCCGCGCGCCGAGCAGACGAAATCGGCGCCGACGCAAAGCGCCCAGGCGACCTCGGCCGGCGTGATCAGCTTGCCGCTCGCCGTCACGCGGATGCGCGATTTCAGTTTGTGGCGTTCCAGCGTGTCGCAGAGGACGGGCAGGCTTTCCCAGATCGGCAGGCCGACATAGTCGATCAGCGGCATCGGCGCGGCGCCCGTGCCGCCATCCGCACTGTCGAGCGAGATAAAGTCGGGCGCATGTTCGATGCCGCGGCGGTTGATCTCGTTGCAGAGGTCGTCGAGCCAGTCATAGGCGCCGAGCACGAGCTTGAAGCCGGTCGGTTTGCCTGTCACGTCGCGCACATGGGCAACGAAGTCGAGCAGTTCGCCGATGCTGTCGACTTCGGGATGCCGGTTCGGGCTGATCGAATCGTGGCCGGCGGGAATGCCGCGAATGGCCGCGATCTCCGGTGTGACCTTCGAGCCCGGCAGAATGCCGCCCTTGCCGGGCTTGGCGCCCTGGCTCAACTTGATCTCGAACATGCGGATCTGTTCGTGGGCGGCCAGTGCGGCGAGCTTTTCGTCCGAAAGGGCGCCGTCTGCGTCGCGGCAGCCATATTTCGCCGTGCCGATCTGGAAGACGATGTCGGCGCCGCCTTCGAGATGGAAGGGCGACAGGCCTCCCTCGCCGGTATTGAGCCAGATGCCGGCCATGCGCGCGCCTTTCGACAGCGCGAGCACGGCCGGTCTCGAGATCGCGCCGTAGCTCATGCCGGAAATATTGTAGATCGATGCCGTACGGAAAGGTTTGCGCGCATAGGGACCGACCTCGATCAAGGCCGTCTCGGCTGCGTTGCGGTCGAGCGTCGGGAAGGGACAATTGGCAAAGGTCACCGTGCCAGCGGGGCGCAGATCGCGTGTCGAGCCGAAGGCGACAGTCGTATCGACGCCCTTCGCCGCGCGATAGACCCAGGCGCGCTGGGCGCGGTTGAAGGGGAGTTCCTCGCGGTCCATCGCGAAGAAGTACTGCCGGAAATATTCACCGAGAGACTCGAAGAGATAACGAAATCGGCCGATGACCGGATAGTTGCGCCGGACAGCATGCTTCGTCTGTGTGCTGTCGATCACGAAAAGAACAACGATTGCCAGCACGCCGCAGCCGATGCCGACAATGAAGAACGCCGACATGATGTCGACGATCTGCCAGATAACGGAATCGTTCAGGACGTCCGCCAGATCCTTCATCGTTCCGCCGAACGTGCCCATGCTCCGTGCCCCCGAATGTATGATATCCCCGTGGCCCTAGGCGCCGGGCAGGTCTGCCTCGGCAATGCGTGTCGGCCGTGCCGGTTCGAGCACGCGCGGCGGCGTGCGATGCGCATCGCCGCTTGCGACTTCGAATTCACCATCGGCGATCGACAGACGCAGGCCGACCGTCGCAGCTGCGGCCTCGCGGACATTCTGACCCGGCATTGGATCAAGCACTTTCGGCGCCGGACGCATGATGCTTGCCGTTGTGATCTCGGCGACCGGTTTCGGGTCCCGTGTCCGTTCCAGAGCAGGCGTGATCGCGGGCTTCAGCTCGGCCGATATGTCGATCCGTGGCGCGTGCTGCGCGGCCGGTGCGACGTAGGCGGCGTTGGCGATCCGGGTGCGTTCATTTTCCCAGATGCGGATGACGCGGGCGAAATAGCGGCCGCCGCGCGCGGTCGTCTGGGAATGGTAGTGCGCCACGGCCTTCGGCCAGCTTCGCGTCTGTGCATGAAGACGCTTCAGGAAATCGGCGCCATAGGCGACGTTGGTCATTGGGTCGAAGCCGTCTTCAAGGCTTGCGAAAGCGTCGGGATGATAGCGGAGGTTGACCTGCATGCAGCCGATATCGATCGAACGCATGCCATTGTCGAGCATGCGCCGCGTCGCGCGGACCGCTTCTTCCTTGCTCTTGAAATAGTATCCGCGGCCCTCGGCGTTGATGGTCCATGGCCAGGCGCGTGCCTGGCGCGTTCGGGCGTCGTAGCGGCCCGACTCGGCCAAGGAAACCGCGGTCAGCAATGCGCGCGGAAGTCCATTGGCCGTTTCGTGGTGAAGCGTGGCACGTTCGCAGAGAAGAGAGGGGTCCTCGACGCCGTCGCCGGCCCATGCCGTGCCCGCCAGAAGCAATGACAACGACAGGGCCGCGGCCGCGCTCGTTCCGTATCTGAAAAGGCGCGCCAAAGCGGCCATGCGTTCCACCTCTTGCCGTGAGGTCACGTGGCCACAGGGCCATGCAACGATTCATCGGTCATCATGGAGCATCGGCGTTAAGGAACGTTTGCTGTGAGTACCCTATTGACGCCCGGTTCATCTGACATGAAGTTCGCTGCGCTGCACACAGAGCCCATTGGGCCTGAAATATGTGCCCTTTGCCCAAGTATTTGGCAGAATTCAGCTATTTTCCGGGAGGAAATTTTTGTTTTGACCCTTGATTTGTGTGCAGTGCAATGTCATCTTGTGCATCGCGGCATCGGTTGAGGTTTCTCCCGTTGCCGTAGCCCTTCCTGGGCGTTTCCTCCCTAAACTTGGGCCCTGGTTCGCCAGGGCCCCTTTTTTTGTACCGGTCGACGTCCCGATGGCTTGGCGCTGCCGGCTGGTTCAGAACGCCGCCCCGCGTATGGACGGCGTCAGGGCGGCCCAGTCGCAGGTCGCCAGTTCGTCGATGAAGGCGGTCATGTTCTCCCGCATGCGATCGAAGGCGGGGATCGGCTCCAGCCGCGCCTCGTCCATATAGAGGGCCCGGTTGATCTCGATCTGCAAGGCATGGAGGCCACTGCGGGGGCGGCCGTAATGCTCGGTGTTGAAGCCGCCGGCATAGGGATTATTGCGGACGACGCTATAGCCCAGCCGCTGCAGAATCCGCTCCGCTTCGGCCGTTATGGCGCCGTCGCAGGAGGTGCCATAGCGATCGCCCAGGACAATATCAGGACGGTCCGCGCCACGGTCTTCGTCGGTCGGTCCGCCGACCGAGGGCATGGAATGGCAATCGATCAGGATGGCAAAGCCGAAGCGCTGGAGCGTGCGTTCGAGAAGGCTCTGCAGTGTGTCGTGAAACGGCATGTAGAGCCGCCGGATTCGTTCTTCGGCTTCAGCATAGGAGAGGGGTTCGCGATAGATTTCCGTCGCATCCGAAACGACGCGCGCAATCGTGCCGAGACCGCCGGCGACGCGCAGCGAGCGCGTATTCACATGCGGCGGCAGGGGCTCTGCGAACATTGCCGGGTCGAGTTCGTAGGGCTCGCGATTCGCATCGAGATAGGCACGCGGGAAACGCGCGTGAAGCAATGGCGCACCGCGGCCGACGGCGGCGCCGAAAAGCTGTTCGACAAAGCTGTCCTCGCTTCGACGCAACGTCAACGCGTCAAGGTTTGAGGCGGCGATGAACGATGCCGGGTAATGCCGCCCGCTATGGGGCGAACTGAAGACGAACGGAATCCGCTGGCCTGGCGGGTCTTCGACTATGACGGGGTGTTCAAAAAGGCTGATTTCGGCGGATTCCGAAGCCTGCGGCCCTGGCGTCGTCTTCAGTGTTGCGGGGGACAGGTCCATCGGGAATGATATTAAAATATCTGTTTTACCATTGTGAGTACGAATGCCGGAGCGCTTTGGAAAAAAGCATAGCATGACCATCTCGCCGAGGGCGACCCGCGCGGTGAAGGGGGAAAATTCGAGAGCAAGGTGGATCGCAAACGCCGTGCTTCATATGCTGTTTACTATTCGAATCCTAAAGTGGAACCCAGGTGGGGAGAGGGGATGGCCATTGGGCCGCAGGCCGCTCCCGCAGTGATGGACATCAAGGGACGGATCGGGCTGGACCTATGGCACGCATTCTGCTCGCAGAAGACGACGAATCCATGCGCCGGTTTCTGGCCAAGGCGCTCGAAAACGCGGGCCACGAAGTCGTGTCCTATGGACAGGGCGACGAGGCCCACCGGCGCCTCAAGGACGATGTTTTCGATATTCTGCTGACGGATATCGTGATGCCGGAGATGGACGGCATTGAACTGGCCCGCCTTGCGGCCGAGCTCGACCCGACACTCAAGATCATGTTTATCACCGGTTTTGCCGCCGTCGCGCTCAATCCGGAAGTGGCTGCGCCCAAGGATGCGAAGGTGCTGTCGAAGCCCTTCCATCTGCGCGATCTCGTGGCCGAGGTCGAACGCCTGATGGTCGCCGCCTGAGCAGCCCCGGCGCACGTTTCCAGACTGCGTTTCCAGCTTGTCTTTGAAGGGTATCCTCGCTATAGGAACGGCCGTCGGTGCCGGTTCGGTGCCGCCTCGCTGGCGCCCGCCGCCGGCGTTTGGGAATGGCAATGGGCGTGTAGCTCAGCGGGAGAGCACTTCGTTGACATCGAAGGGGTCACAGGTTCAATCCCTGTCACGCCCACCATTGCCTTCCGTGACTTAGCGGCATCCCCTTTCTTCCCGCGCTTCTCTCTGGGGCGCAACTGGGGTGTAATGCCCGCCTTTTTCATGTTTTCAGCGATGGTGTTGGCGGCCTTCTCTTTGTAGTCGGGGTGGAGGTGGACATAGTGCTGCTCAACCATCCTCGTATCGCTATGACCGAGAAAGGCCGCGATTTCCACCAGCGGCACACCTGCCTGCGCCAGCCACGAGGCGGCGGTGTGGCGCAGTGAGTAGGGCACCACGTCCTTGCCAAGCCCGGCGGCTTCAACGGTCCTTGCGAAAGCCTTCTTGATTGAGCCCAGCGGGTAGCCGCCGTAAGAAACGACATAGCCAGAGGTGGGGCGCCCCTTGTTGCGAGAGCGCCAGAATTGGGCGAGCTCGACTTCATTCTCCCACGCTTGCCGGAGCTCCGCCCACAGAACGTCCTGAAGCGGCATCACAGGCCGATGCTTTGCGTTCTGCGCCCTGCCGTTCGGATTGAGATAGATGCGCATTGCGTTGAAGTCGATGGCATCCCATTTGAGGTCAAGGATGGCATCCGGTCGGGCACCGGTTGTTATGCCCAGAAGAATGAAAAGGCGGATGTGCGGGGACTTCGTGGCATTGAGCAGCGCCGCAAGTTCCTCGGGCGTCAGCCACCGTTTGCGGGAATTGTCCTCGCGCTCCGGGTTGTAAATTTTCGGCGGGACGGGCAGGACGTGCGGACATTGCTCGCTAAAGTGATAAAGCGCGGCGCGCAGCACACTCAATTCCCTTTCGACGGTTGAGGCTTTAACGCCCGCGTCTATGCGGTGGTCGAGATATGCTTCCTGTTTATCAAAGTTGAGCAGGCGGACATCGAAGTCCTCGCCGAAATGCGAAACCATGTGAGCGCGGGTGTATCGCGCCTGTTCGGCGCTGGGCTGGCGAGCGATAGAGGCCAGATACTCGTCTAGGACGCAGGCGAGTGTCACCGCCGCAGGCTGTGCCTCTATTGCGCCTGTTGCCGTCTGCGAATGGGCCTGCTGTGGGATGTCGTGTCCGAGGATGAATCCTGCGAGCACTTTTTGAGCCGCAGCTTCTTCGGTCGTCTTGGTCGAGCGCAATACGGTCTTGCGCTTGACGGGGTCGTAGGTGGCGACATACCAGACGGGGCTGTCCGGGCGTTTTGTGAGCCAAAATTTGCCGGTGGATTGTCTGTTGTTGGGCATGCGACGGGCCTCCGTTGAGCATCGAGGAAAACACGGACCTGCTCTTGGGTGAACCTAATTTCGCCACCAATGGCGAAGTGTTCGATTTCCCGGCGGCGGGCCAGACGCCGAACGGCGCGCACATCAAGAGCCAGAAGAGAGGAAACCTCTTCCGGCGTCATAAGCGGGCTTTTTAATGCCCCGTTGATGCCTGCCATCTGCGTCATGGCGGCGTATATGGTCTTTTTTTGAAAACAAGAGCCGGAATCAAAAATTTTTTGGAAGCTGGAATAGTTTACAGTTTCATTTGGCAAGACTGGGGTAAAAGCACTGGCTTTGTTCTGCGGCGCCCTTTTTGTTGGTTTTGAATTGCCCACGGGCGCATTCGCGGTGTGGTGGTGCTTTTGTTCCAGCGACTACTAGGAGGGGAGGGGGCAGTGCTGGGTATATTTCGTCGCGCAGCTGCGGCACGAAATGTGGGCAATGCGATGCTGGCAATAAACGCCATAGGGAGGTCGCTCGCTGAATTAGAATCGCATGCTGAGAAAAGCCGAATTCTTGCCTCTGCGTATGGAACATTCCTTATTCTTACGCATCGAATTGACGCTCCGGACCATTCTCGCGAATGGGAGGCAAGCGACCCAGACTACTGCGAACCAGCTTTGGCGCAGATTGCGGGCAATTCCACAAGGAAACAGCTCACTGCGGAAATCGTCTCCATTGAATACCTCTTTCATTCGATGGTGTGTGCTTGGTGTTCGATAATGGCGGCGCCGCGCGGAACGCCCGGACGACTTGAGGCGTGGAAACTGCTGTCGCCTACGATGTTGAAAATTAAGAATGAAGCATATTTGTGGATGAAGGAGACGAATGGTCTGGAGGACTCGCAAATCGCTTCCTCCATCGTTGAAGAGCAGAATTTTTCCCCGAAGGAAGGTCTGGGTGTTGGAGTTGAACCTGCTGAAGTTGACCGTGACAGATACAAGTGGGTTTTTTGGGGGGTGGGTTTTTTGATGATATTTCTGATATACGCATTGACCTGAAGCGATGTTGTTCGCTGGCGATACTTATTGCTTCCGCAGACATACGTACGCCCTCCCCTTAAGGGGAGGGCGTACGTATGTCTGCGGCTGCTGTTCTTAAAGCAGTCTGAATAACTAGCCCGCTGTTGTTTTTCGTCCTGAGCGCGACGGACCCATATGGAAATCATCCCGACCAGATGGTCTTCCGCATGGAGCAGCAGCGATGAAACAAACACCGTCCACAATTTTCGCCCGTTCGTTCGCGGACGACGCAAAATCCCTCGGTTTCACGACTCTGCCGGATGTGCTCGGACGCGAATTCCCGCTTCACCTCGTTCGGGGTCTCTTCCCGCAGGTCGGGACGACATGCCTCTACGGTGCGCCGGGCACCGGAAAATCATTCGTCGCCCTCGATGCCGTGCTCTCCGTAGCTGCGGGTCTCGATGTGCTCGGCCGCAGTAGCCTTCAAGGGGCCGCTATCTATCTCTCGACGGAAGGCAACTCTGGCCTGCGGGCGCGAGCTACTGCGTGGGCTCTGGCGCGCGGCATCGACATATCAGATTTGCCGGTCGCACTCATCGAAGAGCCGATGCGCCTGCGTGAGTCGGGGGTCGTTGCTACGCTCGTCGACAGCATCAAGCAACTTGAGGCGAGCTCTGGTGTGCCTTGCCGCTTCGTCTGTGTAGACACGCTCTCCCAGTGTCTTTTTGCGGATGAAAGCGGGCCAGAACCCATGGCCGAATTTACTAGAGAGATGACGCGAATTGCCAAGGCCCTCGGAACGCAAGTTTGCGTTATCCATCACATGGGAAAGGACAAGACGAAGGGGCCGCGCGGCAGCTCCGTCATCAACGGTAATTTCGACACGTTGTTGGCGCTCAATGAGGGCGATTGCGAGGGGCATATTGTGTTGAGCGCCGAGAAGCAGAAGAACGACAACAAGATAGCTTTGTCCATCACGCTCGAACGGGTCAGGTGCGGCGTGGATAGCGAAGGGGAGGCTGTCTATTCGCTGGCTGTTGCGAGCGATAGTGGCGCCGCAGTCGAGACCCACAACGACAATCAGTCCGGTTGTCAGTCGCTCTCTCCAGTTGGAGAAAGAGTTCTTGCGGTGCTGCGGGAGGCCGGGGTTGAAGGGCTTGATGCCCTCGAATGGCGCAAGCGAGCACAAGCGGCAGGCATTGGCCCGGAGCGGCCCGCGACCGCGCACGAGTGGATTAAGAAGCTTGTGGCCCGCGGGTTTGTTGAGGCGCGCCCGGATGGCACGCATATCGTGCGGGAGTAGTCTGGATGGCGATTGCCACCGCCTCAAAGACGCGGCGGTCGTCACCTTGCGGCCCATCGTGCGCCTAGCGCCGCAGGCCCGACATTTGTGAGCGCCCGCAAGAGGCTGGCGAACAAATATAGTCGGTCTCTAGGTTTCTTCTCCCGTCCAAAAACATACGCCGCGCATTTGACCGCTCCCAATCGGTTCCTAGGTAGACCGGAGAAAGGGGCGGTGATGACGTTTCAGTTTCTCCATATCGACACTGTTGCCCGCGCCGTCCCGAAGAAGGCGACCGCCAAGCGGTGGTCCTTGCGCGATGTGCTGGCGGAAGCTGGTCGGGATACCGCTGCGTGCCCACACATCGAAGCTCCACGACCGCCGAGGCGCCTCTTCGGCCTAGCCTTGCCCGAAGTCGAGCGGGCTACTCTCTGCCAGGCCGAAGAGGCGCGAGATGCGAAGGACCGGAAACTGCGCAAGGACGCGCCCGTCATGCTCGCCGGAGTGCTTTCCTATCCAGTGGCCGTTGCTGACATGAACGAGTGCGCCCGCGTCGATTACGCGGCGTGGGAGATGCGCTCCTTGCGGTGGCTCTCCAATCGCTACGGCAACACGCTGGCATCGGTCGTGCGTCATGAGGACGAGACCTATCCACATCTCCATTACTTCATCGTGCCGCACCTCACGGGCGACAAGCGCCTAGATTTTGAGGCTGTCCATCCCGGCATCGCCGCGCGGGAGGCCGAGAAGCGCGCAGGCAAGAGTGCCAAGGAAGCCAACAGGGCCTATTGCGAGGCCATGAGGGGCCTACAGGACGATTTCCATGCCCATGTAGGCCAGTTCCACGGACATCTACGGGAGGGGCCGCGCCGGCGTCGTCTCTCTCGCGGGGCTTACTTGGCAGAGAAGCGCAACGCAGCACGGAGGGCAGAAACGATGACCAACGCGGAAAGCCGATTGACTGAATTGGAGGCGTTCAAGCTGGCCGCAGCCGGGGCGGACAAGGTTCAGCACCGGGCACAACTCCTCGAAGGGGAGGTTTTGAACCTTCGTGAAGAGAACCGGTGCTTGAAGTGGGAGGTGGCCGACCTCGGCCCCAAGCTTGAGGCTGCCGAAGGCAAGGCGGAGAAATACCGATTCGACGCTTCCCGGACGGCAAAGGCCTTCGGCTTGCTCGTTGCTCTCATCACCACGGGCCGTGACCGCTTCCGGGTGGCGTTGCTCTCCATGTCTCGGCCTCCGCAAGTCGGGAAAGAGGTCTGGCAGCGCCTCCGGGCATTCCTGACCGGCGAGGAAGACGACGATGGCAGCGGGCTTGAGCGCCGGAGGCAGGGCTACGAGCGGGAGTAGGGGGGCCTTGTGCCGCTTCGCCCTGCTGGGGTGCAACTGGGGTGCAATTATCTCGAAAAGCGCCGCTTTCGGACCAAGCGGGGACGCCTTTTCCCTTTTCTTTCAATGGGTGTCGAATCTGCGCCCCTTCTTGACATCGAAGGGGTCACAGGTTCAATCCCTGTCACGCCCACCATTGCCGGACCTGTCGCCTGTCATCGCCATAATGTGAGCCGATGCTGGCAAATTGCCATTTTCCTGCTCGTATAAATGACCTATTCCAGAATGCCCGAGACGGCCTGCATGGCAGGCCGCCAGGCTTTCCGTCTTTCGACATGGCCAGGTCCCGTTTTGTCGCCGGTCCAGCAAGCGAATTTTCATGCAGTCCCTGAAAGAGCTTCTCCCGAAACAATTGTCGCCCCGCATGATCGCGGTCGGACTCCTCGCCGTGTTCGGCGCATTGGTGGTCATTCTCTTTGCCTACCGGCTCTATGATCGCTTTTCCGGGCAGCAATGGGGCGGATTTCCGCCTCCCGTTGTCGAGGTGATCGAGGCGCAGGTTGCCCCGATTCTCGTGCGCGTATCGGCGCTCGGCACGCTTCAGGCCGATCAGTCGATCGTCTTGACGCCCGAAATCCAGGGGATTGTCACCAGCATCGACTTTACCGACGGACAGCGGATCGAGGCGGGCGAAGTCGTGCTGCGGATCAACGACGATGACCTGAAGGCACGTCTGGCGCAAGCCGAAGCGCGGTTGACGCTGACTCGTGCCAACTACCAGCGCGCCGAGCAGCTCGTCCGCCAGGGGTCGGGGACCGCGCGCGCGCGCGATGAAGCCCTCAACGATTTCAAATCGGCCGAAGCCGAACTGGCTGCGGCACAGACAGCGCTCGACAAGGCGACGATCAAGGCGCCGTTCTCGGGCATCGTCGGATTGCGGCAGGTCAGTCTCGGGCAATATCTCACAGCGGGCGAACCGATCGCGACGCTGGCAGATGTCGACAATCTGCGTATCGATTTCCGGGTGTCGGAGGTTTTCCTGACGCGAATTCGCAAAGGCCAGAAGATCAGCATCGTGTTCGATGCGTTGCCGGGCGAGGCCTACGAGGGCATGGTCAGTGCCGTCGATCCGGTGGTCAGCGTCGAAGGGCGCGCGCTCAGCGTTCGCGCTTTGCTTTCGAATGAGGACGGCCAGTTGCGCCCCGGCCTGTTCGGGCGCGTCGATATCGTGACCGAAACGCGGGACTCGATCCTGGTGCCCGAGTCAGCGATCGTGACCGACCAGACTGGCGGCAGAGCGGTGTTCGTTGTGGTCGATGGACATGCCAGCCTGCGCACGGTGACGATCGGCGAGCGACAGCCCGGTCAGGTCGAAATCGTCTCGGGCATCGAGGCGGGCGAAACCGTCATCGTTGCCGGGCAACTCAAGGTTCAGGATGGTGCGTCCGTAGAGCCGATTTCAGCGACTGGCGATCAGCCCGATCCCGATCCGGCCGGGTAGCGGGAGCGGATCATGCATATTTCCGAGCTGTTCATCCGTCGTCCGGTCTTTGCCACCGTCGTCAGCCTCATCCTGATGCTGATCGGCATCGTGTCCTACGACAGATTGTCGGTGCGCGAGTACCCGGAGATCGACGAGCCGGTGGTGACCGTTACCACGGTGTATCGCGGTGCCAGTGCGTCGGTTGTCGAACGCGAGGTGACGCAGCCGCTCGAGGATTCGATGGCCGGCATCGAAGGAATCGAAGTGTTGTCTTCGGCCAGCCGTCCCGAAGAAAGCCAGGTTACGGCCCGATTTACGCTGGCTACCGATCCCGATGTCGCCGCGAGCGACGTACGCGATCGCGTCGGCCGCGCCCGCGGCCTTTTGCCGACCGATGTCGACGAGCCGATTATCGCCAAGGTCGAGGCCGATGCGCAGCCGATCATGTATATCGCGTTCAAGAGCGATCGCATGTCGTCACTGGAGATCACCGACTATCTGGACCGCATCGTCAAGGATCGTCTGCAGAACCAACCAGGTGTGGCGCAGGTCAGCATTTTCGGCGGCCGCGAATATTCGATGCGCATCTGGGTCGATCGTGCGCGGCTGGCCGCCTACAATCTGACGGTGCAGGATGTCGAGAATGCCATCCGCGCCCAGAATACCGAAATCCCATCGGGCCGTATCGAGAGTCTCGATCGGGAGTTCACGGTGCTGGCCAAGACGGCGCTGCAAACGCCGACGGAATTCGAGAATATCGTCGTCAAGGAAAGCGACGGATTCCAGGTCCGGCTTTCACAGGTTGCACGGGTGGAAGTCGCGGCGGCCGACGTGCGGCGATCGGCGACCTATAATGGCGAGACTTCGATCTCGCTCGGCGTGGTCAAGCAGGCAACGGCCAATCCGCTCGAAGTTGCGGCCGCCGTGCGGAAGGCGCTTGACGACCTCGCGCCGTCCCTGCCGGAAGGCATGGCCTCGTTCGTCGGCTACGACACATCCGTCTTCATCGCCGAATCCATTCGTTCGGTCTATGAAACGATCGTCGAAGCCATCGTTCTGGTGGTGCTGGTGATCTTCGTCTTCCTGCGAACCGTGCGGGCGTCGTTCATTCCGGTTGTTACGATTCCGATCGCACTGATCACCAGTTTCGCGATCATGCTGATGTTCGGGTTCAGCATCAACACGCTGACGCTGCTTGCAATGGTGCTCGCGATCGGTCTCGTGGTCGACGATGCCATCGTCATGCTCGAAAACATCTACCGTCATATCGAAATGGGAAAGACCCCTTTCCAGGCCGCCATTGACGGGTCGCGGGAAATCACCTTCGCGGTGATCGCCATGACGCTTACGCTTGTTGCGGTCTATGCACCGGTCAGTTTCGCCGAAGGACGCACCGGCAAGCTCTTTCTCGAGTTTGCCCTGACGCTGGCCGGCGCCGTGGTCGTGTCGGGGTTTGTGGCACTCACCCTCACACCGATGCTCTGTTCGAAACTGCTGCGCCACGAAACAAGCCAGAGCCGCCTACAGCGCTGGCTGGGCGACAGGCTCGACGATCTCGATGTCGGATACAAGAAACTGCTGCAACGCGCGCTCGCGCGGCAGCGGATGGTGGTGACGGTTGCCGTGATCGTCGGTATTTCCTGTGGCGGCCTGATGATGTTGCTGCAGCGGGAACTGGCGCCGCTTGAGGACCGTGGCACATTGCTCGTGGTCGGGCAGGCCCCGCAGGGTGCAACGCTGGAATTCTCGGCCCGTTACGCCCGGCAGATCGAAAAGATCTACGTCGATATTCCCGAGGTGGCCGGCTATCTGGTCGTTTCCGGCTTTCCGCAGATCACCGATCTTGTGTCCTTCTCGCGTCTCATTCACTGGGGTGATCGAAGCCGTACCCAGCAGGAGATCGTCAACGAGATCCAGCCGCGGCTGGGACGCATTCCTGGAATTCTCGCCTTTGCGATCAACCCGCCGTCGCTGGGGCAGAGCGGACGTTCGTTGCCGGTCGAATATGTGATCCAGGCATCCGGCACCTATGAGGAGCTCGAGCAATTCGTCAACCGGATGATGCAGGAGATTCGTCAGAACCCGGGCTTCGTCAATCCGGACACAAATCTCAAGCTGCAGAAGCCGCAACTCGACATCGAAGTCAATCGTGACAAGGTCGTGGATGCGGGTATTGACGTGGCGACGGTCGGGCGGACGCTGGAGACGCTTCTGGGGGGGCGCCGGGTGACGCGCTACGAGCAGGGCGGCAAACAGTATGACGTGATCGTTCAGGTCGCCGACGAAGAGCGCCAGACGCCCGACGACATCAGCAATATCTATGTCCGAGGCGGTCAAGGCGACATGGTGCAGTTGTCGAACCTCATATCCGTCACGGAAACCGTGGCCCCCAATGCGCTCAACCGGTTCAACCAGCTGCGGGCGGCAACGATATCGGCCAATCTCGCGCCAGGTTATTCGATGGGCGAGGCGCAAGCCTTCCTCGACGAGACCGCGCAGCGGCTGCTGCCGGCAACCGCGCAAACCGATGTCGACGGACAGCTTCGCGAGTTCGTCAAGTCGTCCAACACGATTGCCATAACCTTTGTTCTGGCGTTGCTGTTCATCTATCTGGTTCTCTCGGCACAGTTCGAGAGTTTTCTCGATCCACTTGTCATTCTGGTCAGTGTCCCGCTGTCAATCGCCGGGGCGCTGCTGCTGCTGTTCCTGACCGGCACAACGCTCAATATCTACAGTCAGGTCGGGTTGATCACGCTGGTCGGATTGATCAGCAAGCACGGCATCCTGATCGTCGAGTTTTCCAATCAGTTGCGCGCGCGGGGGCGCCCGGTCTACGAGGCGGTGGTGGAAGCGTCCGGACTTCGCTTGAGGCCCATTCTGATGACGACCGGCGCCATGGTGCTCGGTGCGATGCCGCTGGCACTGGCGAGCGGCGCAGGGGCCGAAAGCCGGCGCTCGATCGGCCTCGTCATTGTCGGCGGGATCAGCTTCGGTACCCTGTTGACACTGTTCGTCGTGCCGACGGTCTATCTTCTGCTGGCGGGCTGGCAGGAACGCCGACAGGCGGCACGGACCGGGCGGGATGCGCCGGTGCCGGCCGAATAGCCGTTAGCAATAGCGCCGGCGTACGGATCACGTTTCCTGATCATGCCCGGCAGCAATCATTGAGACCTAACGCGCCCGTTCGAGATTTGTCGGGGCGAAATCACTGGGCGTGAGGCCGGTTCTGAATTCGTAGCTCTCCCAGATCAGGCGGGTCGTCTTGCCGGATTCATGGTTGGCCATTTCGAGATCGTGGGGACGCCAGAACCGGTCGAGAAAGAGTTCATACTCGCCGAAGGTCAGGGTCTTCAGCAGCGCCGCCTTGCGATCGTAGTAGTCGATCCTGCGGTGCAGATAGTGCTCCATGTCGATCCAGACGATCTGCCGCGTGTAGCCGGAGCCTTCATACAGCGGCTTGCGCTCGACAACGTGACAGGTCCGGCTTTCGCAGGGTTCATCGCGCAGCCACGTATGCGTGAATTTTCCAACCTCCTGGGCGGCGAGATCTTCGAAGGCGAACTCGCTGCCGACGAAGGGACCTGACTTGTTGGCCGACGAAATGCGGCGCACGCGCTTGACAGCCGGAAGATAGAGCCACTGGTCGTCGGATTGCAGGACATGGGCATGTGTCAGCAGCGCCGTGCCCGCGACGTCGCGCGGCCGGTCGAACGTGATCAGGCTCAGATCGCCCTCGTCCGGCCTGTCCACCTCGAGCATCATGAAGCGCAGTTCGCGTTCGCTGGTTTCGCCCGATGCGTTGGTCAGGACCATTTTCATCTGTGCCCGTGCGTCGCCCCAGCCGCGGTCACGCTTTTCGACTTCCTCGGCAATGGCAAGGCCGCGCGCCGCAGGATCGCTTTCAGGCGGCAATGACGTGGCACCGGCGCGTGGGCCGGCGGCCAGCACGGTGATGAAGATAGCGGCAGCCGCCAATTCGACGCGGCGCTTCGTAGCATGGAATCCGGTCACGCGTTCTCCCCCTGCGTCCGTTCCGTTTCGGCGGAATGATGCATGGTAGAATCCCGCGTTCCAAGAGGAATCACGGATATTCCCGGATTAACCATTCAGGCAGCACGCCGGGCGCGGCGTCGTTCGCGCAATTCCCGGATGACCGGGCCCAGTTTTTCCTCGTGCAAGCGGTCGCAGCCAATGCAGAGATTGGCATAGGGGGTTCCCTGCGGCGTGGTGGTGTGCGAGGCGGCAATAAACGCGTCGCTGTCCCAGCCGAGGCTTTCGCCCATATGAAGCGGATCGCCGGCGTTCAGGGCTTCGAAGACCGGATGGCCCTTGAGGCTGTCCAGGATTTCCAGCAGCGGCTCCTCGACGAGATTGCCGATCGGAAGTTTTGTTTTCAGACAGCAGGGAAAGACATCGCCGTTCGGCTCGATGGCGACTTCGGCGCCGGCGTAGCCATGATTGAGAAAGTTCCTTGCACCCGACCAACGTGCGCAGAAGTTGGTTTCCATCGTCGCCTTCGACAAGCCGTTTTCCCAAGCGCGGCCGCGCGGCCAGAGTTCGGCAATCCACTGACCGGGCTGCGCGCCGAAGAACAGGTGGAAAGGACCGTCCTCCAGGAGATAGTCGCGGCCGCTTTCCCCGTCCGGCGCCGGTTTGAAACCGGCAGCCTCGAACATCGCTTTCAGGTTTGCCATGAAGGGGAGGCGCTTCTCGCCCTCCATGCCGACATGATAGTCGTCCATGCTGGCGACCGCGATCATCCAGACGCCGCGTTCGCGCAGTTCGTCGAGGATCTTCGGGGTCACGACGTCGCCGGTCGTCTGCAGGCCGACGCGGGCGCCGCAGTGCCCGTATTTTTCGCGGACGGCATCGAGCGCCGGATAAAGCAGCGCCTCGCGCACCGGGTCGATCAGCAATTCGCCGCCCGCCATGATGATGCGTCCAATCCGTTCTGACGGATTGCCGTCGGCGTCGGGTTTCGACGGATCGAGATAGGTCATGCTGTCGGGCAGGTTGCCGACAATGCGGCGGTAATTGTCGACGCCTTCGCCGACAACGGCTTTCAACCCGTCGCGGACGTAGGGGCGGAAGCGCGTGTCGTAGCAATGCCGGCACTTGCGGTGGCAGGCATAGGTCAGGACGTAGTAGACGGATTCCATGGCGGCGCTCGTGCTGGTACTTGCTCGTTTGCACCAGCATATCCCGGTGGCCCGCCGACCGCGCATCACAACCCCGCGAGGATCAGAAGGGGCGTTCGCCGTTTACCGTTACGCGCTCCATGTGACGGCGGTGGCCGTGATAGTCGTTCAACGCGAAATGCTGTGCGGCGCGGTTGTCCCAGAAGGCGATAGCGTTCTTCGTCCAGCGGAAGCGGCAGGTGAAAGGTTCCTGCGTGCAATGCTCGAAAAGGAAGTTCAGCAGCGGACGGCTTTCGCGGCGGGTCATGCCGACGAATTTCTCGGTGAAGGCCGGATTGACATAGAGCGCCTTGCGGCCGGTTTCGGGATGGGTGCGGACCACGGGGTGTTCGTAGGACGGCGTGTCGTCACCGGCGACTTCGACTTCCATGCCCTTGCGCTTCTGTGCCGAGTGGCCGCGTTCACTGTATTCGCCCTTCGCCGTGTGCACGGCTTTCAGGCCATCGAGCATCTTCTTCATGCCGTCCGACAGGGCATCGTAGGCGAGATACTGGTTTGCCCAGAGCGTGTCGCCGCCATAGGGCGGCACTTCGCGCGCATAAAGGATCGAGCCGAGGGCGGGCTCTTCGAGAAACGACATGTCGGAATGCCAGCCGCCGCCGAAATTGACGCGGTCTTCCGGCTCCTTGACGATCCGCATGATTTCCGGATGGCCGTCCATGCCCTTGACGTAAGGATGGATGTTCAGCGTGCCGAAGCGGCGGCCGAAGGCCTTGTGCTGGTCATGGGTGATGTGCTGATCGCGAAAGAAGATCACCACATGATCGAGAAAGGCCTGGTGGATGGCGTCGAAGGTCTCGTTGGAGAGATCCTTCGACAGGTCCACGCCTTCGATCTCGGCGCCAAGGGCGCCCGAGATCGGCTTCACGGCGATGGTCTTGTAGGGCATGGCTAATTTCTCCCGGCGTTCAGGCGGTTGCCTTCTTGAAGCCCGGCCGTTCGCTCAGCCGCGCAAAATAGGCGACAGCATTCGGATAGTCATCGGTCAACAGTCCGAAAAGCTTGCAGAGCATGAGGCTGTAGCCGAGCATCGTGTCGGCGGCGGTGAAATCCTTGCCGCAGATGAAGTCCTTTCCGGCCAGTTCGCGGTCGACGATCGAAAGCATCTTCTTTGCTGCAACCTGGCTTTCGGCTGCCACCTGGGGAATGCGGTCGGCCTCGGGACGAAGGAATGCGTGCTGGGCGATATTGCCGAGCGGCACCATAAAGGTTGCCTCGGCGAAGTGCAGCCAGTGCAGGAACTGTCCGTGCTCCGGCGTGCCGGGCTTCGGCTCGAGGCGGCCCTTGCCGTGTTTCGCCAGCAGATACTGCGTGATCGCGCCCGACTCGTTGAGGATCAGCCCGTCATCGTCGATCGACGGCACCTTGCCGAGTGGATGGACTGCGAGATAGGCCTCCGACTGGAGATCTGCGGGTGCAAAGTTGAGCGTCTTCAGCTCATAGGGAATGCCCAGCTCCTCGCAAAGCCAGACGATACGAACCGAGCGCGTGTTTTTGGCGTGATAGATCTTCAGCATGACGTCTCCCTCCGGGTGCCTGTGCCGGCACCGCTATTTTGCGTTGAGGGCAGTCTAGAGCATCTTCCGGTCCGGGTGGAATCGGAAGATGCGCTGAATCTCCGTGTTGCCGGGTTGTCCCATGGCGCGGCGCGCGTCTGCTTTTCGGATCGACCTGTTCACCGCCCGCTTTGCCGCGGGAACAACCGCTCCAGCGTCGAAGCGAAGGCCGGCAGGAAGACGATGGCGGCGATCATGTTGGCCAGAAACATGAAAGACAGCAGGATGCCCATGTCGGCCTGCAGCTTGAGGCCGGAGAAGGCCCAGGTCGAAACGCCCACCGACAGCGTCAAGCCAGTGAAGATGACGGCGACGCCGATCTGCTTCAGGGCCAGAGGATAGGCCTCGCGCATGGGCATGCCCTCATTGAGGAAGAGCTGCAGCCGGCTGTAGATGTAGAAAGCATAGTCGACACCGATACCTGTGGCCAGGACGAGTACCGGCAGTGTCGACACCTTCAGTCCGATGCCGAGCGCCGTCATCAGCCAGTAGCCGAGGAAGGTCGCCATCAGCAGCGGCATGCAGCAGCAGATGATGGCGCGCCAGTCGCGATAGGCGAGATAGACCAGCAGGACGATGACGGCATAGACCCAGGCCAGCATCGGCATTTCATTGGCTTCAATTACGTCATTCGTTGCCGCCATGACGCCGACGCCGCCCATGCCGAGGCGGAAGTTGACGTCGGGTCGTGCCAGCGCCCCCGCATCCGTTGTGCGGAATTCGATCACGCGGGCGATGACATCCTCGATCGTGTCGGCCTTGTGGTCATCGAGATAGATGATGACCGGCAGGATGGTGCAGGCTTCGTTCAGCAGGCCGCTCGACGGTTCGTAGAGCGATGTCGTGCGGATCAGGTCGGTTTCGGTGCGCGGAAGGGCCATCCATTTCAGATTGCCCTCGCGCCAGATCGCGGACGTGTCCCGGGCCGACTGAGCCAGCGATTGCACCGAGTTGACGCTCGGTACGTTACGCATCACCCAGGAGAAACGATCGATCAACTGCATGGTCGGATAGTCGATGCAGGCATCTGCGGGTGTTTCGACGACAACAATCAGCGCATCGGCGGAGATCGAGAAGCGGTCGACGATTTCGGCGATGTCGCGATTGTATCGCGACGACGGCCAGAGTTCGGAGAAGCCTTCCGTCAAATCGCCGATATGGCGGTTGCGGGTCTCCATTACCGCGGCGGCCAGCAGGCCGGCAAAGAGAACCAGGGCGGCTGTGGCCGGCACTGGCCGGGCGATACCGCCGATGATGCCCATGATGCGCTCGCGCGAGCGGCGCAGGCGAGCATAGGTTTCGGCAAAGCCTGGCCGCACGGGCAGGTAGGACGCCAGCAGCGGCAACATGATCAGATTGGTGACGATTTTCAGGGCAACGCCGAGCGCCGCCATGACGGCGAGGTCCTGGATGACCTCGATCGGGATCAGATAAAGCGTGCCGAAGCCGACGAGATCGGTCACCAGCGCCAGCGAACCCGGGACCAGCAGCCGGCGGAAGGTTGTGCGGGCGGCCTCGTCGGCCGTCCTGCCTTCGCTGAGTTCGGAAGCGATCAGGTTGATCTGCTGAACGCCGTGACTGACGCCGATCGCATAGACGAGAAACGGCACCAGCACTGCCAGCGGATCGAGGCTGCGATCCATCAGGTGCAGCAATCCGAATTGCCAGATCACCGACACCAGCGAGCAGAACACCGCCAGAAAGGTCAGCTGGGTCGAACGCGAATAGACGAGAACAGCCAGCGTGGTCAGGACGAAAGCGAGTATGAAAAAGATGATCACATCGCTTGCGCCATCCGCAATGTCGCCGACGAATTTGGCGAAGCCGACAATCTGGATTTCGACGTCAGCATCCTCGTAGCGGTCGCGGACCTGGGTTTCGAGGCGTTCGGCGAGATCGAGATAGTCGAGCTTTTCGCGCGTCAGCGGGTCGATTTCCTGCAGTTCGGCGATGACAAGTGCTGCCCGGTGATCGTTGGAAACCAGGAATCCCTTGTGCTTGCCGTTGAGCGCTCGATCGCGGATCGTATCGACGTCCGCCGGCGAGATATTGTTGGCTGTGACACCGCTCGGGATCACCGGATAGGCATTGATACCTTCTTCGGTGTTTTCCGTAACACGCGTCGTCGTGGACCAGAGCGAGCGGACGGTGGATCGGCGAACGCCCGGCAGAAATGTGACTTCTTCGGCAACTTCATGGAGCCGCTCGAGGAAGGGAGCGGTCCAGATGGTACCTTCGCGCGCCTTGACGGCGACCAGGATGAGATTGGCGCCGGGCACTTCGTTTTCATATTTCAGGAAAGTCTGGACGTATTCGTGTTCGGTCGGCACCTGCTTCAGGAAGCCGGCTTCCATGCGAAGCTGGACAGCATAGAAGCCGGTCAGCACCGTGAATGCCGCCAGCAAGGCAAGGATGACGATCCTTGCCTTGAAGACAATGTACTCAACAAATTTCACGCCGAACTCCCCCAACCCGTCCGCCGGCTGCGGCGGCCGTCTCCCCCAGTCGTTTTCCTGGCCGTTCTCCGACGCCTTCGGCCAAAAAGGTAGCCTTGATCGCTCGATTGAGCCAAGGTTAGTAAAACAAGTTTATTATTGGGGGGGATTTTCGATGCGTTTGTCAAAGTCTATCTGGGCCGCCGCCGCGACATGGGCCGTTCTTGCGGGGCCGACCGGCGCCGGTGTGCCGGAAGAGCAGGCAGCGCGGCTGTTGCGCGATCTGACCCCGCTCGGCGCCGAACGGGCCGGCAATGCCGATGGTTCGATCCCGGCATGGGATGGCGGTCTGGCCGTGGCGCCCGACAATATCGGCTATTTCGGCGGTCACTACCCGGACCCCTTTGCCGACGACCCGATCCTGCTGACCATCGACAAGTCCAACATGAGCGCGCATGAGGCGGCACTGACGCCCGGGCAGCGAGCCATGCTCGAAACATATCCCGGATACAAGCTCAATATCTATCCGGCACGGCGTACATGTGCACAGCCTGAGAGCATCTACGAGGCAACACGACAAAATGCGGTGTCGGGCGTGCTGGGCGGCAATGGCGACAGTCTTGCCGGCGTTCTGAAGGGGATTCCGTTTCCCATTCCTGCCAATGCCCATGAGATCGTCTGGAACCACAATCTGCGCTATCGCGGCTACAAGGTGCGCCGGACCTTCGTTTCGGCGGCACCGACGCGCGAGGGCACCTTCACACCGGTCAAGGTGCGCGACGAATTGATGTTCGACTATTCTTCGCCACAGGTTTCGTCCTTCCAGCAGCTCGACAATACATCATTCCGCTATCTGCAGGAGACGATCGCGCCGGCGCGGCGCGCAGGCCAGCTTCTGCTGGTGCATGAAGTCGTCGATCCGGCAAAGGGCGACCGCCGCTCATGGCAATATACGGTCGGTCTCAGCAATTCCACGCCGCGAGTACAGCGCACAAGTGCCATCGCCTATGACACGCCGCAGATCTATTCCGATGCCATGTCGACGGCCGACAGTTTCGACGTCTTCAGCGGGCCGCTTGATCGTTTCGACTGGACCGTGCGCGGTCGCGAGGAACGATACGTCGCCTACAATTCCTACAAGTTGAGTTCGCCTTCCTACAAATATGCAGAGATCATTCAGCCAGGACATATCGATCAGGATCTGGTGCGCTACGAGAAGCACCGCGTCTGGGCCGTCGAGGCGACGCTGAAACCCAGCCAGCGGCACATCTATCAGCGCCGGACAGCCTATTTCGACGAGGATGGGTACAACATGCTGGGTGGCGAACTCTATGACGCGCGCGGCGGGCTGTGGCGCGTGCAGGAGGCTCACCTCATCCAGTACTATGATGTTCCGACCTGCTTCAATGCGTCCGATGTCGTCTATGATCTCGTCGAGGGGCGCTATGTGATCCAGAATCTCAAGAACGAGGAAGAGGGCATCAATTTCAACGCCGACGACATCACCGACAACATGTTTCTGCCCGAAGAAATGCGGCGTCGTATCGTGCGGCGGTAGGAGCTTCAGTCCAGCGCGCCGGTCAGAGAGGCGCGCTGCGACATCTCGATCCAGTTGCCGTCGGGGTCGCGTATGAAGGAGATGCGTGCGACCTTTCCGAGCGTGCGTGGCGGCTGCCCTTCGCGGCCGCCGCGGGTCAGAATGCCGGCATGTTCGTCGTCGACCCGCCGTACCTGTATCGTGATGTAGCGAAACCCCCGGCCTTCGAGCGGCGCGCCGTCATGTGCGTCGGGTGCTTCATCGAACAGGATCACGCTGTCACCGCAGAGGAAACTGTCGCCACCGCGTTCGGGTACGTCCGGCAGACCGAGCGACACAGCGTAGAAACGGCGATGTGCCGCCGCATCGCGCACGGCAAGGCGGAGGCCGATGCGCTCGATGCCGTGGGCGCCCGGCGGCACCAGCGTCACGCGATTGCCGTCCGGGTCGATCAGGCGCTTCGGGCCGAGAAGTCCCTCACGCGCAATCAGCAACTCGCGGTAGCCGGAAGGCGCAGCGGACGGCAACGCATTGCGCGAATGATTGATCTTCAGCACCGATCCCAGAAGTTCGTGGCGATGCTGCTGCAGGCCGCCGCCAAGCGGCAGCAAGTGGTCGAACGGCAGACCGACCTCGCTCTGCCAGAAATCCAGCATTGGTTCGAGGTGGTTGGTGAAGAGGCCGATATCGATACGCGGTTTCGCGAGGTCCATCGGCCTCTCCTTTTTCAGGGTGCTTCGTTCGAAAAGACGATGGTGCCGGAAGCCGCGAACATGCCGCCGACGCCGTGGGCGATCGAGATTTTCGCGTTCGGCACCTGGGCCGGTGCGATGCCCCGCATCTGGCGCACGCTTTCCTGCAGCGCATACATGCCGTACATGCCCGAATGCATGTAGGAGAGGCCGCCGCCATTGGTGTTGAGCGGTAGCTTGCCGCCCGGCCGCGTGTTGCCTTCGCGGATGAAGGCAGCGCCCTCGCCCTTGTCGCAGAAGCCGAGATCTTCCAGGCCGTAGACCGGCAGATGGGCGAAGGCGTCGTAGATCATCAGATGATCGACGTCGCTGTGCTTGATGCCGGCTTCGTCGAATGCCTTCTTGCCGGAGACGCGGAAGGCCTTCGAACTCGTGAAGTCTTCCATCTGGCTGATCATCGGCGTTTCGCAGCTTTCGCCGGTACCGAGGATGTAGACCGGCTTCTGCGGGAAGTCCCTTGCGCGTCCGGCACTTGTCAGGATCAGGGCGCCGCCGCCATCCGTTACCAGGCAGCACATCAGCAGACGGAACGGCCAGGCGATCATCTTCGAATTGAGGACGTCGTCGACCGTGATCGGGTCGTGGAAAGACGCGCGCGGGTTCATTGCCGCCCATTCGCGCTGCACGACTGCGACGTGGGCGATGTCCTCCTCCGTGACGCCGTATTGCTTCATGTAGCGCAGTGCCGGGATGGTGAACATGGTCGGCGGGCTGGTGATGCCATAGGGCACTTCGAACTGGCCTTGCTGGCTCGCCGGATCGCGGCTGAAGCGGCGTGCCCCGATGCGCGAGCGACCCGACTCGGCATGGGTGATCAGCACCGTGTTGCAGAGACCTTCATTGATGGCGGCCGCCGCATGACGGACATGCAGCATGAAGGAGCAGCCGCCGACGCTGGTGCCGTCGACCCATGTCGGTGTGATGCCGAGGTAATGCGCGACCTCGACGGGGCTGTCGCCGGCGGTGGCGATGCCGTCGATGTCTTTTGCGCTGAGGCCGGCATCCTTGAGCGCGTTCAATGCGGCATCGGCATGCAGCATCAATTGCGAGGTGCCTGGGATCTTGCCCATTTCCGTCGTTTCGGCGGCGCCGACAACGGCGATCGATTTCCGTTTCATCGCTCTGCCCTCTCTATGCTTTTTGGGCCGGCCGGAACTTCGGCAGGCTGATTTCCTCGCTCGCCTTTTCGAAGGTGACTTCGAGGGGCATGTCGAGGGTGAGGGCTTCCGGCGTTTGCGGGCAATCGACGATGTTGGTCATCATGCGCGGGCCTTCGGCGAGCTCGACGACCGCGATCGAATGCGGCTCGGTGCCGAAATCGGGGCGGGGGCGGTGATTGATGATGTAGCTGTAGAGCGTCGCCTTGCCGCTTGCCTTGTAGGTCTCGACGGCGCGCGAGCCGCAAGCGGGGCAGAAGGGGCGGGGCGGGAAATAGCTTTCGCGGCACTCGGTGCAGCACTGCAGTCGCAGTTCGCCGTTACGGGTGCCCTCCCAGAAATGCTGCGTTTCGGGCGTCGGCAGGGGCAGCGGGCGATTGTAGTCCGCCATGAAACTCTCCCTTGTGTGCGTGGATTCGATTTCGGTGGCGGCGAGGATAGCGGCGTGCCGAGATTTGGCAAAGCGGCGGAATTCCTTGCCTTTTCCTTGTTGATTCCGCGACGTCAGGGTCTATATGTATCAGTATGAGACAGTTTTCGGGGATTCTGTTCGCGGTGCTGATCGCGGGCCTTGCCGGCCCGGCGATGGCTGGCGAGCGCGTGCAGTGGATCGATCCCTGGGCTGATGAAGAACTGGCAGGCGGCGGCGAGACGCCCGCCAACGGGCGGATCGACATTACCGGCCAGGTGCAGAGTTTCGGTTTTCATGGCGGCGTCGAACGCCGCTTCATCTTCATTCCGGCATCGGCCGGCTTCGGTCCGGGACATGCGATGCCAGCCGGGCAGCGGTCCGTCACCGGCGATAGCGTGCGCCCGTTCCGTCCGCAGCCACGGTTCTGATTTCACCCAACCTCACTCAAAGCCGTGAAAGCTCGCGAAGCTTGCCAACGGTTCGCGCTCGGAGACCAGCGCGTTGACGGGCGCGGATTCGTCGGCATAGCCCAATGACATGCCGCAGACGATATATTCGTCGTCGGGTACGTTCAGCACGCGGCGCGTCACTGACCAGAAATTGTTCCAGGCACCTTGCGAACAGGTATCGAGGCCACGCGCCTTGGCCGCCAGCATGATCGTCTGCATGAAAATCCCGATGTCGAGAAAGCTCATCGCATCGAGATCCTTGTCGATGGTGAAGATGAGGCCCACCGGCGCGTCGAAAAATTGATAGTTGCGGCCCCATTGACGCCAGTTGGCCGCCTGGTCGCCTTTCGGAATACCGATCAGCCCGTACATCTCCTTGCCGAGCGTGCGCATGCGCGTCGTGTAGGGCTCCTTGCGCTTCGAGGTGCGCGGAAACTCGGCGCCCTTGTCGGCGGGGTCAGTGTCGCGATGCGCCAGCACTTCGGCCTCGAGGCGGGCCCGCACCTCGCCCGCGACCACATGTACCTTCCAGGGCTGGATGTTGGTGCCGGACGGCGCGTAGCGCGCGAGCTCCAGGATTTCGGTCACCAGCGAAAGCGGCACGGGGTCGGCTTTGAAGGCGCGCACGGATTTCCGCGCCCTGATCGCGTCGTCGACTTGCATGAAGGTCGCTCCGGAGAAGATATGATTTCGATGGCGGGAGTGGTAGCACAAGGGCTTGCCGGGCGCGACGGTGCCGGTATATTGACATATATAATGTCATAATCAGCGCCCGGCCGAAAGCTCGCCATGTCCGACCGACCGCCCATCCTGCACGGCCTGACGCTTTCCTACTTCACGGGCAAGCTCGAGGCCTATTTGCGTGCCAAGGGCATCGCCTATCGTTTTGCAGAAATGGACACCGGGCGCTTCCGCCGCGCGGCCCGGGCGACCGGCGTCGCGCAGATGCCGCAGCTCGAAATGCCCGACGGCACCTGGCTCACCGACACGACGGCGATCATCCGGCATTTCGAGGCGGCGATACCGGTGCCGGCGCTTTCCCCGCGCGATCCGGCGGCGCGTTTCGTCAGTCTGCTGCTTGAAGATTTCGGCGACGAGTGGTTGTGGCGCCCGGCGCTCTACTATCGCTGGCACTTCGCCGACGACATGCGGCTGATGAGCGCACAAATCGCGCGCACGATGTTGCGCGACGTGAAACTGCCCTTCTGGCTCCGGCGCCAGGTCATTCTGCGCCGTCAACGCCGCGTCTATCTGGCGCAAGACGGCGTGACGAAAGAAACGGCACCGCAGGTCGAGGCGCTTTATCTCGCGACGCTCGATGCGATGGAGGCGATTCTTTCGCGGCGGCCGTTTCTGATGGGCGCGCGGCCGGTCGAGGCGGATTTCGGTTTCTTCGGTTCGATGTTCCGGCATTTCGCCAGCGACCCGACGCCCGCCGCAATCATGCGGACGCGGGCGCCGCATGTGGTGCTCTGGACGGCGCGGCTCTGGGCGCTGTCACCCGCCGATTTCGCCGAGGCCGCCTTGCCGGCGGATATTCCCGGCGATCTCGCGCCGCTGCTCGTTGAAGCGGTCGCGGGATATCTCTCCTATCTCGCGGCCAATGAAGAGGCGCTTGCGCGCGGCGCGGCAGATGCGCGCTACGTGCGCGACGGCATTTCGTGGCGCGTGCCGGTCAGCCCCTATCGCCAGCATTGCCTCGCCGAGTTGCGTCGCGAATATGTGGCGCTCGATGCGGCGGCGCGTGCCGTGGTGGACGCGGCGCTGGGCGGTGCGCCGGACGTTCTCGTGGGCGCGGCCGGACCTGCCCCCGTGCCGCCGGGTGGGGGCGAAGGCGTCGCACCAGTCGACCGGCAATGGCGCACGCGGTAGAAGAGAAGAATTGTGGACGAGGGGGATGCCAATGAAGCGGATAGCCGTTGCCGCAGTAACCGGGATTTCGGTTCTTGCGGGTCTCGCCGGCGGGACGCAGGCGCAGGAGACGCGGCCCAATTTTGTGCTGATCCTTGCCGACGATGTCGGCTTCAGCGATTTCGGCGCCTATGGCAGCGAGGTTGAAACGCCGAATATCGACGCGCTGGCGGCCAGGGGTACGCTCTTTTCCAATTTCCACGCCTCGCCGATCTGCGCGCCGTCGCGCGCGATGCTGATGACCGGCGTCGACAGCCATCTGGCGGGGATCGGCAATCTGCCGGAATCGGCGCCGCTCGAACATCGCGGTCAGCCGGGCTATATCGGCCGGCTGGCCGATGACGTCGTCACCGTTGCAAGTCGTCTCGGCACGGCCGGCTACCGGACCGTGATGACCGGCAAATGGCATCTCGGTCATGGCGAGAGCGCGCTGCCGCCGGCGCATGGCTTCGACCGTTCTTTCGCGCTCGATGCGTCGGGCGCCGACAACTGGGAGAAGAAATCCTATCTGCCGATCTATGACGACGCGCCCTGGTTCGAGGATGGCAAGCCTGCCGGCCTGCCGGAGGATTTCTATTCGTCGGAGTTTCTGGTCGACAAGACGATCGAATATCTGGAAGAGGGCCGGGACGAGGGGCGTCCGTTCTTCTCCTATGTCGCGTTTCAGGCGATCCATATTCCAGTGCAGGCGCCGCGCGAATTGGTCGAGAAATACGACGGCGTCTATGACGCGGGCTGGGAGGCGCTGCGCGCGGCGCGCTTCCGCGCCGTCGTTGAGCGCGGTCTGCTGCCGGCAGACATGGAACTCGGGCCGATGCCCGAGGGCCTGCGCGACTGGGCGGCGCGGAGCGAGGACGAGAAGCAGATGCTCGCCAAGAGCATGGCCGTCAACGCTGCGATGCTGGAAGCAATGGATTTTCATATCGGGCGGCTGATCGACTACCTGAAGGAGACCGGGCAATACGACAACACGGTTTTCATCGTGCTGTCGGACAACGGGCCCGAGCCCGGCGACCCGCTGGCGACGCCGGGTTTTGCGCAATGGCTCTGGTGGACCGGCTACAACCGCGACATCGAAACGCTGGGCGAAAAGGGCTCCTATGTCTTCATCGGGCCGGAATTCGCCAACGCGGCAGCCTCGCCCGGCGCCTTCTTCAAGATGCAGGCGGGCGAGGGCGGCTTGCGTGTACCCTTGATCTTTGCCGGGCGCGGCGTGGCGCGCAAAGGCGCGACGGATGCTTTCAGCTACATCACCGACATCGCGCCGACCATTCTCGACCTGGCGGGCGTCGATGCGACGCCGGAATTCGAAGGCGTGGCAGTCAGGGAGATGACGGGCAGGTCGCTGATGCCGCTCCTGCGCGGCGCGGCGACGCGCGTTCGCGGCGCGAGCGATGTCGTCGGCATCGAGGCGGCCGGCAATGCGGCGCTCTTCCGCGGCGACTACAAACTGGTACGCAACGCGCCGCCTTATGGCGACATGCGCTGGTATCTCTACGATCTGGCGCGCGATCCCGGCGAGACGCGGGATCTTTCGCAGGCCGAGCCCGCGCTGTTCGACGGCATGATGGCGGAATACGAGGCTTATGCGTCACGCGTGGGCGTACTCGAAGTGCCGGAGGGCTACAATCAGACGGCGCAACTCACGATCAATCGCGTTCACGATCAGGTGCGGGCGAACTGGCCAAGCCTGACGATCCTCACGTTGCTGCTGCTGGGCGGCGCCTTCTGGGGTTGCCACCGGGCCAGCCCGCGCGTCTGGCGGGCCGTGCACGGCTGAGCGGCGGTCACAAGCTCAGCACGGCCTTGGCCATGATGTTGCGCTGGATCTCGTTGGTGCCGGCATAGATCGAACCGGCGCGGTCGTTGAGATATTTCGCGGTGACGGGCCAGGAATAGTCGGGACCGACGGGCTGCTCATTACCTGTCGGCTTCGGCATGCCCGGCACCGGGCCGCCCGGCCGCGTCGCATGGGGCTGGAAGGGCAGGGCGTAATGCGCGACGGCTTCCACCGCCAGTTCGGTCAGATGCTGGCTGACTTCGGTGCCGCGCGTTTTCAGCAGTGAGCTTTCCGCACCGGGCGCCTGGCCATGGCTCAGCGCCGACATGATGCGGTGCTCGGTGAATTCAAGTGCGGTGATCTCGACCGCAGCGGCGGCGAGTTTCGCCGCGAATTCTGCGTCGTCGATCAGCCGCGTGCCGTCGCCGCCGCCTTCGCTTTCGGCCATGCGGCGGATGCGGGCGAGGCGGTTGTGCAGACCGGGCGCATAGGCGTGGCCGCCGCGCTCGAACTGCATCAGATATTTCGCCACCGTCCAGCCATCGCCGATCTTGCCGACGACATTGCTCTTGGGCACGCGGACATCGGTGAAGAAAATCTGGTTCTGGATGTGTTCGCCCGACAGCATCACCAGCGGCTCGACCTTGACGCCGGGCGTGTCCATGTCGATCAGGATGAAGGTGATGCCGCGCTGGGGAATGTCTTCCTTCGAGGTGCGCACCAGATTGAAGATCCGGTTGGCGTAGTTCGCATGCGTCGTCCAGATCTTCTGGCCGTTGCAGATGAAATCGTCGCCGTCCTCGACAGCGCTCATCTGCAGGCTGGCAAGATCCGAGCCCGAGCCCGGCTCCGAATAGCCCTGGCACCAGAAATCCGCGCCTGAAAGGATGCGCGGCAGATAATAGTCCTTCTGCGCCTGCGTGCCGTAACCGATCAGTACCGGGCCGCACATGCCGAGACCCATCGGCGAGAGCGCCGGCGCGCCGGCGGCGGCCAGCTCGCTGGAGAAAATGTAATGCTGCGTCACCGACCAGTCGCAGCCGCCATATTCGACCGGCCAGGCCGGCGCCACCCAGCCCTTTTCGTAGAGAGCCTTATGCCAGGTCATGGTGGTTTCGTAGTCGGCATAGACGCTGGTCATCAGCTCGCCGGTCGCGCGCAGTTCGGGTGTCAGCTTGTCGTCCAGAAAGCGCCGGACCTCGTCTCTGAAAGCCGCATCCTTCGTGCTGAATCCCAGTTCCATCCCGTGTCTCCCCATGTTCTTCAATGTCTGTTGCGCGAAGTAGGCGCCGGGCGGCTTGGGCCTGTCAAATTTTCACGGCCAATTCCGCGGGCGGGCATTGGCGTCAGCGCATGTTTGACGTAAAGGAAGGGCCGGTCCCGCGCCCCGGCGGCGCGTGTTTCTCCGGAAGGCCTCTCCCGATGTCCGACGACGGCAAGACGACGCCCCCTCCGTCCGATCGCAAGACAACGCCGAAAGAGCGCCAGCGCGCCTTCGGCATTCTCTTCGTCTGCCTGCTCTCGGTCGGCATGGGTCAGACACTGGTCTTTGCCGTGTTGCCGCCGATCGCCGCCGATCTCGGCATGACCGAGTTCGAGACGACAATGATCTTCTCGCTTTCGGCATTCCTGTGGATTCTCACCAGCACCTTCTGGGGCAAGCGCAGCGACTTCATGGGCCGCAAGCCGGTCATCCTGATCGGCGTGTTCGGTTTTGCCATCTCGACCTCGCTGGTCGGCGTGGTGCTGCTGGCGGGCTACTGGGCCTGGATCTCGATGGCGCTGATGTTTCCGCTGGTCATGGGTGCCAGGGCAATCTTTGGCATATTTGGTTCGGGCTCGATGCCGGCCTCGCAAGCCTATGTCGCCGACCGGACGACGCGGGCGGAGCGCGCCGGTTCGATCGCGCAGATCGGTGCCGCCTTCGGTCTCGGCACGGTGGTCGGTCCCGGCGTCGCGGCGGCGTTTGCCGAAATCCACATTCTCGCGCCCTTCTTTGCGGTCGGCGCGCTCGCCTTCATCAGCGGTATCGCGATCTGGATTCTGCTGCCGGAGCGCACGCGGCCGAAAAAGATGCTCGGCGAGAAGCAGGAAAAGCGCGCCGAACTCAAATGGTCCGCACCCAATGTCCGGCCCTGGCTGGCAACGGGCGTCGTCCTCAGTCTCAGCCAGTCGATCATGATGCAGCTCTTCGCCTTCTATCTGATGGCCGAACTCGACATGAAGGGATCGGCAGCGACGCAGCTGGTCAGCGTCGGCATGATGGCGATGGCGATGGCCACACTGATTGCGCAACTCGGCCTGATCCAGCGGTTCGATCTTTCCGTCCCGTTCCTGCTGCGCTGGGGGGCGATCACGATGATCGTTTCCTTCGCCATGCTGGTCTTCGGGGGTTCCTATGGCGTGCTGGTGTCGGCGCTGGCGCTGGCCGGCCTCGGTTTCGGCTTCCTGCGTGCCGGACTTTCGGCTGGCGCATCGCTGTCGGTGTCGCTGAAGGATCAGGGCGCCGTGGCCGGTCTGATCGGCTCGACGGCGGCGACCGGGCATATCCTCAATCCAGCGATCGGCATTCCGCTCTTCTACTACATGCACTCCGCACCGTTCATGCTGGGCATGGCGCTGTCGGCGCTGGTGCTGCTCTTCGCACTCTTCCATCCCGTGCTGAAGAACCTGCGCGAAACCGATGGCGGGTTCGAGGAGGAGGACGAGGAAATCGGATTGCACTAGTGCCGGCGGGTCAGAAAGGCCGTCGTCCGCTTCCGGTTTCGGCTCCCATCAGTGTCAGCAGATGCACGATCATCACGACGGCGACGAGCAGCGCAATGAAGATCAGCGGTGTGGTTGGAAACAGACGTATCCGGCCCGGTTCGACGGGCCGTTTCTCCAGCCAGACAAGCCCGCCCGCGCCGGCGAGGCTCAGTGCCAGCACGATCAGCGTCACGGTGAGCGAAAGTCCCTGTCCCATCATGCAAGTCTAGACCGGTCGTGCCTCGGCGCGCCCCGGTTTTATTCGAGTGCACCCTCGGCGTGCCATTGGGCCATCACCGCGCCGACAGCCGCCGCAAAGGCATGCGGCTGGTCGAGCATGATGTGATGCTGTGCGCCGGGGATGGTGAAGACCGGTTTGTCCGGTGCGAGCTGGCGCAGGAAGTCGATCTGGCCCGGTTCGTAATCCTTGCTGTCGAGACCGAACATGGTCGCGCCGCGGCAGGCGAGATTCCTGTAGATTTCGGCGTGATCGCTACCCATGGCAAGACCGTTGAAGATCGTCGGATCGAACTTCCAGGTCCAGCCGGTCTCCTCAAAGGTCCGTCTGCCGCGCGTCTCGCCTTTGGATACTTCGCGCAGGCTCAGCGGCCCGATGTAGTCGAGGATGAAGCCGTTGCCGCAGGGCTGCAGCGGCGCCAGGCGGAAACGTGCCTTCGCCGTTTCGAGATCGGGGTAGATGCGGGTCGGCTTGCGCTCCGGCCCGTCGAGGAACCATTCCCGCCGTTCGCCCGGCGGACGGATGGTGAAATCGCAAAGGATGAGACCACCCAGCTTCTCGCCATAGTGTTTGGCGGCGATCAGCGAAACGAAGGCGCCGAAGGAATGGCCGACGATGACCGGCTTCGGACCGAGCCCGGCGGCCAGCGCCACCTCGCCGATCTCGCGGGCAAAGCTGTCGCGCGAATAGGCCAGGCGCCAGTCGCTGTCGCCCATGCCGCCGAGATCCATCGAGGCGACGTTGTAATGCATGGCCAGCAGCGGTGCGATGAAAGCGAACCAGTGCGCATGCGCGCCATTGCCATGTACGAACAGCAGGCCTGGCCGCTCAGGGTCGTCGTCCCGGTTTTCCGGGCCCCAGCGCAGATAGTGAATTTCGGCACCGTCGACGGTCAGGCGGCGGCTCTCGGGCGCATGGGCCAGGGCCGCGCGAAACCATTGCGGCTGGTGGCGGATCACGTCCTGGTCGGGAATCGTCCGCGTGGCCGGTTCCTTCAGATAATCGGCCTTTTCGGCCGAATGGTCGTCCCGGGGCTTGTCATACGCCATCATACTGTCCGTCAAAGGCTGGATTTCGGACCAAAAATGACGGCTGCGCCATGTTTCGGTCGGGCCATGGTCTAGCCCGAATTGCCGGCGCCGAAAAGGGGGGCGGAAGCGGGACAAATTGGCCGCGCGGGCCGGTTGACAGGCCGGGTTCCGCCGCTTAGGTTCCGCGCCAACTTAAAGGGCATTTTCCGGCATCGGGCCGGAGGCAGGGCGTCATCGGTCGCCCGCTGGATGGCCCGATCCGAGGTAGAGTCATGAAAATCCGTAACTCCTTGAGATCGCTCCGGAATCGGCACCGTGACAATCGTCTCGTGCGCCGCAAGGGTCGCGTCTACATCATCAACAAGACCAATCGCCGCTTCAAGGCTCGCCAGGGCTGAGTTCCGGTTCCATGCGCTTCGGCGACGAATTCAACAGGCCGCGCTCCCCGAGCGCGGCCTTGTTCGTTGAGGCCGTCCGATGAACCGCATCGATACGGTCGTTTTCGACATCGGCAACGTGCTGGTCCAGTGGGATCCGCGGCATCTCTATCGCGGCATCTTCGCCGACGAAGCCGAGATGGAGCATTTTCTCGCCCATATCTGCACGATGGACTGGCATGTCGAGCATGACCGGGGCGTGTCCTTTGCCGAAAACGCCGCACGGCTGAAGACCCGGTACCCGCAACATGCCGGTCTGATCGATCTCTGGGGCGATCGCTATCTCGAGATGGTGCCCGACCGCGTTCCCGGCACGGCGGCGCTGCTGCGCCGGCTGAAGCGGGAGGGCCGCACCGTTCACGGCCTCACCAACATGCCGGGGCCGGTTTTCCCGGCGCTGGCTGCGCGGTTTCCGGAACTCGGCCTGTTCGATGCGGCTGTAGTGTCGGGCAATGAGGGGGTCATCAAGCCCGATCCCCGAATCTACCGGATCCTGATCGCGCGAACCGGGCTCGATCCGGTGCGAACGCTCTTTGTCGACGACTCCCAGGCCAATGTGGCCACCGCCGCCGGGCTTGGCTTTGCCGTGCATCAATTCATGCATGCCGAGGCCCTGGACGGTGAATTGCGGCGTCACGGCCTTGTTTCTCCGGTTTGAGCCGGACTGCCGGGTTCCGCCCCCGCTCCGGGCGCTATAGTGTGGGCCCGTACACGGCCACGCGGAGGCAGGCGGGATGAGCGACCGGTTTATGATCTACGGGGCGACGGGCTATACCGGCAAGCTTGTTGCACGCACGGCGAAGGCGCTGGGCCTGAAGCCGCTTCTGGCGGGCCGCAACGAGGCGCGGCTGAAGTCGATTGCCGCACAGCATGGTTTCGAATACCAGGCCATTTCGCTCGACGACGAGGCCGCGCTCGATGCCGGCCTCGCCCAGGTCGATGTCGTGCTGCATATCGCCGGGCCCTTTTCGCAGACCTCGCGGCCGATGGTCGACGCCTGCATGCGCACCGGAACGCACTATCTCGACATCACCGGCGAGATCGACGTCTTCGAGGCCTGTGCGGCGCGCGATGCCGAGGCGCAGAGCGCGAAGATCATGATGATGCCCGGGGTCGGCTTCGATGTGGTGCCGAGCGATTGTCTGGCCGCGCATATGAAGCGCCGCATGCCCGACGCCAGCGAGCTGACGCTCGGTATTTCGGGGCTCGGGCAGATGTCGCATGGCACGGCCAAGACCGGTGTCGAAAGCATCGGCAAGGGGACGCGCGTCCGCCGCGAAGGCCATATCGTCAGCGTCCGCAAGGTGCCGCGCCGCGAGATCGATTTCGGCAGCGGCGCGAAGCCCGCGATCGCGATCGGCTGGGGCGATGTCTCGACGGCCTGGCATTCGACGCATATTCCCGACATCACCGTCTATTTCGAGAGCAATCCGCAATTCGAGCAGATGGCGAAAATGGGCGGCCTGATGCGCTGGCTGATGAGCCTCGGCCCGGCGCAGCGGGCCTTGAAGAAGCGGATCGAACAGCTCCCCGAAGGGCCGACCGACGCCGAGCGCCAGCAGGGCTATTCGGTGCTCTATGGCGAAGCGGTCAATGCGGCGGGCGAGAAGGCGGTGTCGCGCCTCCGGACGCCGGAGGGCTACACGCTGACCGCCATGACCAGTCTCGAGATCGTGCGCCGGGTGCTGGCCGGCGACGCGAAGCCCGGCTTCCAGACACCGTCATCGGTTTTCGGTGCCGATTTCATCACAGAGTTCGATGGTTGCGTCCGGACCGACATCAACAGTTGAGGGAGCAGCCATGAGGCGCGCTCTGTTTGCTCTTCTGCTGGGCGCGCTGCTGGTCATGCCTGCCGGGTTGCATGCCGAAACCGGTCTGCCGGAGGCCCTGCCGGGCGCCGCGGCCAACGGCGATGATGCAGCGGTGGCGCGTGAGGAAATGCTCGACGTTCTGTTCGAACGTCTGGCTGCGGCCGGAAGCGCCAGCGAGGCTCGCGCCTTCGAGGAGGCCATCCGCGCCATCTGGCTCGATTCCGGCAGTCCCAGCATCGACCTGCTGATGACACGCGGTTTCGATGCCCTGCGCGAGGACGATTTCGATCGCGCCTATTTCTATTTCGACGAGGTGGTGACGCTGGCGCCGGACTTTGCCGAAGGCTGGGACAAGCGGGCGGCGGTCCATTACATCCGCGAGGACTATGCCCAGGCGCTGCGCGACATCGAACAGGTGTTGCGCCTCGAGCCCCGCCACTATCAGGCGATGGCCGGGTTCGGCATCATTCTGGAGGAACTTGGCGACAAGAAGGGGGCGCTGGAGGCGTTTCGCCGCGCATTGGCGCTCAATCCCTGGCTGGAGAATATCGGCGAGCGCATCGCGCCGCTCGAACTTGAGGTTGAGGGGCGCGGCATCTGACGATGGTTCTGTTCCTGCTTCTTGCGGCCTTTATCGGCAGTCTCGCAATCTGGTCGGCGGTCGTTGCCGTGCGTGCGGCGCGTGCCTTTCCGCCGGAAGGCGGTTTCGTCGAGACCGGCGCCGAATTCGCGCCGGTTCGGCTTCATTATGTCGATCGCGGTTCGGAACGTCCGGGTGTCGCGCCCGTCGTTCTCATTCATGGCGCCAGCGGCAATCTGCGCGACATGATAACGAGCCTCGTGCCGGCGCTCGAACGCCAGACGCGCGTCATCGCCGTCGACCGGCCGGGACATGGCTGGAGCACGCGGGGCCGCCATCCCGGAATTTCCGGTCCGGTCGCGCAGGCGCGCGTCATTCGCGAGGCGATGCGACAACTCGGCATCGAGCGACCCGTCGTGCTGGGGCACAGCTGGGGTGCTGCGGTTGCGGCGGCCTGGGCACGACACTATCCTGACGAGATTTCGGGCGTGCTGCTGCTTTCGGGCGCGCTCTATCCCTGGCCCGGCGATGTCGCCTGGTATCACAAGGTTGTTGCCACGCCGTTTCTCGGGAGCCTTTTTGTTCGCACACTGACGGTTCCCGGCGGGCATCTGATGGCGGCAGCCGGCGTCAAGGGAAATTTCCATCCCGACAGGGCGCCCGAAGGTTATGCCGAGACGATCGGCCTGCCGCTGCTGTTCCGCCCGTCACATTTCCGCGCCAACAGCGCCGACACAGCAGGGTTGAAGGCGCATCTGGCTTTGCAGAGCCGTCACTATGCGGAGATCGCCGTGCCGGCCATTGTCGTCACCGGCAATGCCGACTACACGGTGTCGCCGAAAATTCATTCCTATGCGTTTCACAACGCGGTCGCGGGTTCCGAACTGATCAAACTGAAAGGCGCGGGCCACATGCCGCATCACACACGGCGCGACATCGTGGTCGATGCGGTGTTGCGGCTGGCCCGCGGCGAGCGGCCTTTCGACGGCATGGTGACGGTGCACGAAGATGGCCGTGTCGAGCGGCAGATGCGGGCGTGAATCTTCAATCGCCGCGCTGACGCCCGACATAGGAAACACGCAGCATATTGGTCGCGCCGGGCGTGCCAAGCGGTACGCCTGCCGTCACGACGATGCGCTGGCCGGGCTGGGCGAAGCCTTCGGAAAAGGCGATGCGGCCGGCACGGTCCGAGAGGTCCTCGAGATCGCGCGCATCCTCGGTCACGACGCAATGCAGACCCCAGACAAGCGCCAGGCGGCGTGCGGTGGCTGTGACCGGCGTCAGCACGATGATCGGCAGCAGCGGCCGCTCGCGTGCGGCGCGCAGGCCGGTCGAGCCCGAATTGGTCCAGCAGACGATGGCGGCCGCCTTCAGCGTGTCGGCAACCGAATGGGCGGCCGCGCTGATTGCGTCGGCACCGGTGGCCTCGGGCTCGGTGCGCTGGGCATAGATGATGCCGGGATAGGTCGGGTCGGCTTCGACCGATTGGGCGACGCGGTTCATCATGCGAACGGCTTCGACCGGAAATTCGCCGGCCGCCGACTCGGCCGACAGCATGATCGCATCGGCGCCCTCGAAAACGGCGGTGGCGACGTCCGACACTTCGGCGCGGGTCGGCACCGGCGACGAGATCATTGATTCCAGCATCTGGGTCGCGACGACCACGGGCTTGCCGGCACGGCGGGCGGCGCGGATCAGGCGCTTCTGCCAGCCGGGCACCTGCTCGAGTGGCAGTTCGACACCGAGATCGCCGCGCGCCACCATGATCGCGTCGGCAATGTCGATGATTTCGCCGAGATGCTCGAGCGCCTTGGGCTTTTCGATCTTGGCCAGCACGGCAGCGCGGCCGCGGGCGATCTTGCGCACTTCGGCGACATCGTCGGCGCGTTGCACGAAGGAGAGGGCCACCCAGTCGATGCCGAGTTCGAGTGCCGCGTCGAGGTCGCGCCGGTCCTTTTCGGTCATCGCCTTCACCGGCAGCAGCGTATCGGGCAGGCTGATGCCCTTGCGGCTGGTCAATGTGCCGCCGACCAGCACTTCGGCTTCGGCAAAGCCGTCGCCATGGCTGACCACGCGCAGCCGGATGCGGCCGTCATCGAGCAGCAGCATGTCGCCGACGGCCAGCGCAGCGAAGATTTCGGGATGCGGCAGTGGGGCGCGTGTCGCGCCGCCGGGCGCCTTGTCCATGTCGAGACGGAAGCGGTCGCCCGGTTCCAGCGCAGCGCCATCACCCTTGATCGCGCCGATGCGCAGCTTCGGCCCCTGCAGGTCGACCAGGATGCCGACCGGCCGGCCGATCTCGGCCTCGACCGCGCGCACCGCCGCGTGCAGACGCTTCAGACCGGCATGGTCGAGATGGCTCATGTTGAGGCGGAACACATCGGCGCCGGCATCCGCCAGCGCGCGAATCTGCTGCAGTGTATCGGAGGCGGGACCGAGTGTGGCGATGATCTTGACGTTGCGGCGGCGAATCAAGGCGGGCTTTCCTTTTCGGGCGGGGCATTGTCGACCAATATGACCCGGAAGTCGTTGACATTCGTGTAACTCGGTCCGGTCACCAGCAGGTCGTCGAGCGCGGCAAAAACCGGGCTGCTGTCATGCGCCGCAAGGGCGGCCGGGAGATCGAGGCCCAGTGCTTCCGCCCGTGCGTAACTGTCGGGTAGTACGAAGGCGCCGGCCGGATCGTCGGCCGCGCCCGCGCCGCCGTCGATGCCGTCGGTGTCGCCGGCCAGCGCCGCGATCCCGGGCGCGCCCTTGAAGTCGAGCAGCAGTGCCAGCGCATATTCCTGTCCCGGCCCGCCTTTGCCGGCCGCCGCAGCATCGGTGAAGGTGACGTTCGCCTCGCCGCCCGAAATGATGGCGAGGCGATGACCATCGGCCTGTGCCATGCGGGCAAGGCCGGCATGCTGGCGTGCGAGATGGCGCGCCTCGCCCTCGATATCGTCGCCCAGCACCAGCGTGTCGTAGCCTTCGCTGCGCGCGCGCTTCGCGGCCGCGATCAGCGATTCGGAACCGCTGGCGACCAGCCGGTAGGCGGCGCGTTCGAAACAGGCGTTGCCCGGCTTCGGCGTTTCAGGCGCGGCTTCGATGGCGGCCCGGATATGGGGCGGCAGATCGGCGTCGAGCGCATCGAGAATCGCCAGTGCGCGCGCCTTCGCGGTCGTGTCGGGCACAGTCGGTCCCGAGGCGATGGTCGAAGGATCGTCGCCGGCGACATCCGAAATCGCCAGCGTCACCGATCGCGCCGGATGGATCGCCGCGGCGAGCCGTCCGCCCTTGATGCGGCTGACATGCTTGCGCACGCAATTGATATCGCCGATAGGCAGGCCCGAGGCCAGCAGCGCGCGGGTCAGCTTCTGCTCGTCGGCCAGTGTCAGGCCCGGGAGCGGCAGTGCGGTCAGGGCCGAACCGCCGCCCGAAAGCAGCACCAGCGCGAGGTCGTGGGGCCCGAGCCATTCGGCCATGCGCATCAGCCGCTTGCTGGCCGCCGCACCGGCGGCATCGGGCACCGGATGGGCCGCCTCCACCACCTCCACATGGCGCGTCGGGCGGGCATGGCCGTAACGCGTCAGCGCCACGCCCTCGATATGCGTGCCCGGAAAGTGGCGGTCGTAGTGATCCTCGGCCGTTGCCGCCATTGCGGCCGCCGCCTTGCCAATCGCGAAGACGACCAGACGGCCCTTGTCGGGTGCGGGCGGGTCGGGCAGATGCGGCGGCAGGCACCGCACCGGCATCGCGGCCTCGACCGCCGCCTCGTAAAGGCGGCGCAGGCGGACTCGCATTTGGTCATAGGCGCGCGTCATGGCCAGCCCGTTCTCCGGCATCCCCGTCTCCGGTATAGTGTGCCGATGAATGATTTGCCACTCGCTGCGCCGGCCGCCGACGCGCTTTCTCCTTTCGAACTTGTCGATCCGCAAGGCGACCCGGGCTTTCTGGTGATCTGCGACCATGCCGCGAACGCGCTGCCGCGGGGTTATGGCACGCTGGGGCTGCCGGTGGCCGAATTCGCCCGTCACATCGCCTGGGACATCGGTGCGGCGGGGGTGGCGCGGCATCTCGCGCGTCTTCTCGGCGCGCCGGCGGTGCTGGCGCGCTTCTCGCGTCTTCTCGTCGATCTCAACCGCGGCGAAGACGACCCGACCATCGTGATGAAACTGTCGGACGGCGCCGTCGTGCCGGGCAATCGCGATATCGATCCCTTTCGCGATGCGGGCGAATTCGCCCATCGTCTGGCGCGCTTCCATGCGCCCTATCATGCGGCGATCGCTACGGCGCTCGGGCGCGCGCAGGCGGCGGGTGTCGTGCCGCTGATCCTGTCGGTACACAGTTTCACCCCGGCCTGGCGCGGCCGCGCCCGGCCCTGGCATACCGGCATTCTCTGGGATCGCGACGACCGGCTGGCGGCGCCGCTGCTGGCCGCCTTGCGCGCCGAACCCGGTCTCGTCGTCGGCGACAATGCACCCTATACCGGGCGCCTCAAGAACGACTGCCTCTATCGTCACGGCACGGCGCGCGGGTTGCCGCATGCACTGATCGAGATCCGCCAGGACCTGATCGGGAGCGATGCCGGCCAGATCGAATGGGCCGAACGCTATGCGCGGCTGCTGCGCGGCCTTGCCGATGCGCCGGGATTGCGTGAAATCCGTCATTTCGGTTCGCATACGGGTCCGGTCGTACCTATATCGGGCGGATGAAGCCGGCGAGGGAGAGCATCATGGATCAGGCGACCAGAACCGAACTCGAAGCGGCGGCGTTCCGGCGCCTGCTCGATCATCTGCGCCAGCGCAGCGACGTGCAGAATATCGATCTGATGATCGGCGCCGGTTTCTGCCGCAATTGTCTGGCCGACTGGTATCGCGAAGCGGCCGAAGCGAAAGGCCTGTCGCTGACGCGGGAGGCGGCGCGCGAGATTGTTTATGGCGAACCGTTCGAGGCCTGGAAAGCCAGGCATCAGCGCGACGCGACGCCCGAACAGCTCGCGGCCTTTGCGGCGGCGCAGAAGAAATCGCACGGCTGACGGGGCCTGCAGCGACTATCCACAGCTTTCTTGGGCTGCGATATTGCCCGCGCGTGCGTGCGCGGATAGGGTCGCGTCCTTCAATTTTTCGGCACCCGAACGGAGCGGCGCATCATGGCGGACGGCAATACACCGGCGAGCAGCAACGGCGTCGCGCGCGACCAGTTGCGCTCCATCGTCGAGCGCATCGAACGGCTCGAAGAGGAAAAGGCCGCGCTCGCCAACGACATCAAGGAAGTCTATGCCGAGGCCAAGGGTAACGGCTTCGACACCAAGACGCTGCGTCAGGTCGTGCGCATCCGCAAGCAGGACAAGGCCGAGCGGCAGGAGCAGGAAGCGATCCTCGAACTCTATCTCAGCGCGCTGGGCATGGTCTGAGGCGCGCCGTGGCCCGCCCGCGCTGCGTTAAGGCATTCAATTAATTATCGATTCCGGTTCCCCCTGATGCCGGAACTGGCCTAGACTGGCTGCCGCCTGCACGATGGTACGTTCGGGCAATCCGTCAGGGGTGACGTGTGCGCGAGTCCGGGTTGGGAACCGACAGTCTTTCGCAGCCAAAAGCGGCGGCGGATGATCAGCGGCGGCGCGATCCCGCGCCCGACCTCGCCATGGCGCTCGACGCCATCTATGCCTATGCGACCGATCCCGAAAACTGGGAAGAGATGACGCGCCTGCTGGCGCATCTCGATGCCGATGACGATGGCGAGATGCGCGCGCTGGTCGAGGGCGTGCGCCAGCACATGGCGCGCGCCGAAATGCTGGCGCAGCGCCTGCACGAGGCGCCGGGCGAACCGGCGCCGGTCTATTGCCACATGGTGGTCGGGCGCGACCGGCGCATCCTCGACATTTCGACGGCGGCCGCTGCGATGCTGGCGCCCTGTTGCGGCCGGCTCGAACCGGGCACCCGGCTTTCCTTCACCGATCCCGAAAACGCGGCGCGTTTCCGGGCGCTGGCGGCGGCAATCGAACAGGGCAGGGCGGGCGACGGCCCGGCGCTGCTGCGCCTGGTTTCGGACACCGGCGAGGAAGCGGTCTTCGGTTATCTCGTTGCCGAAGCCCAGTTGCCCGAAGTGCTGCGCCGCCGGCTCGGTCTGGCCGCTGCGGCGCGGCCGAATGCGCTGGTCTTCGTCGCGCCCGATCGCGCGGCGGCGGCCGATGCGGCGCGCATGTATCGCGAGACTTTCGGTCTGACGCCGGCCGAGGCGCGGCTGGCGGCGCGGCTGAAGGAGGGGCGGTCGCTGAAGGAAGCGGCGGCCGATCTCAACATTGCGGTCAACACCGCGCGCAACCAGATCAAGGGCGTGTTCGAGAAACTCGGCGTCAACCGGCAGAGCGACTTGATCCGTCATCTGACCGAATTGTCGCAGCTTGCCGCCGTCATCCAGACCGAACCGCCGCCGCGGCTCGACCCGGCGCTGCCGGCCTCGCATCCGGGCACCGTGCCGCGCCGCTTCGTGACGCTGGGCGACGGCCGCCGTCTCTGCTACCGCGAGTACGGGCAGCGCTCGGGTGCCGCCGTGCTGATGTTGCGCAGCGCGCTGGCAAGCTCGCTGGTGCGGCCGGGCGAAATGGAAGCGGCGGCGCAGCGCGGCCTCCGCCTCGTCGTCGTCGAGCGGCCGGGCTGCGGCCTCTCGACGCCCGATCCGCAGATGACGCATGAGAGCTTCGCGCGCGATCTCGAAGCCTTTGCCGATGCGCTCGGGCTCGAACGCATGGTGCTGGCGGCCAATTCCTCCGGCACGTTGCTGGGGCTGGCCGCGGCCGCGCGGCTTGGGCCGCGGGTGCGCCGTATCGTGCTGACGACAGCGCGCTTCGAGCCGCCGCGCCCGAGCAAGGGCCGGCCCGGCATGGTCAACTACTTCTTCAGCAATCTTCGCCGCCATCCATGGCTGCTCGACTCGACGCTGTTCATCCTGCGGGCCAAGATGTCACGGCCCTTCATGCGCTCGCTGGTTTTTCATTTCTTCGAGAAGTCGCCGGCCGATTTCGCGCTGCTTGAACGGATGCCCGATCTGGTCGAGTCGCTGATCGACCAGACGATGGAGGCAGTCGGCGAAACGGTGCAGGGCCTGGTCCATGAATCGCAGCTGATGCTGCAGGCGGAACGGCCGGATTTCTCGGGTATCGCGGCGCCGGTCGTGCTCTGGCATGGCGAGGCCGACGGCGTGATCCCGCTCGAGGAGATGCAGGCGCAACTTGCCCGCACCGGCCTGCCGGTCGCCGAGTTGCGGACCTTCCCCGGCATGGGCCATCTCTTTCTCGAACATGTCCGCGGCCCGTTCTACGACGCGTTGGCCGGCTGACCGCCCCTCATCTTTGGTCCATTTGCGCTATTCAGGCGCGGCAGTCTGCCCGCTAGGACTCTCTCCCGACGTTCAGGACCGGACATGGGGTGCCGGACTTGCGTCGTTTCCGGAGGGAAATCCGATGACATTCAGAACCACGGGCGCCGTCCTGGCGCTTTCCGTCCTGCTGGCCGGCTGCCAGACCACAGGGGCCGGCACACAGGCTGCGATGCTGGGGGCGGGGGCCGCCACGGCGCCGTCGGCAGCACCGATCGCCGCCTCGCAGGTCGATGACGGCAACAAGAGCTGCGACGAGATCCGCGCCGAAATCGGCGCCATGGAGCAGGTCGTGGCCGAAGCCAATCAGAGCCAGAACAACGCCCAGCTCACCAATGCCGGCATCGGCATCGCCCAGTCGCTGGGCCTGCATCTGGGCGGCGGCAGCGGCATGCTGACCGCCTTGCAGGCGGGCGGCGCGGCCGGCCAGCTGACCGAGCAGCAGCGCCAGCAGGCCGAGGCGCGCGCGCAGCAGGCCGACATCCGCCGCCAGGTGCTGACCGGGATCTATCAGGGCAAGGGCTGCTGAGTTTCTTGGCAGCCTCAGGCGTCAACCCGGACGCACACCCCTAGGCGGCCATGGAAGCCGGGGGAACCTGCAACGGTTCCCCCGCGCCCTGGCCCGGCCGGCGCGGCATCTTGGGTCTTTCCGCATTTTCCGGCCGTGCTAGTGTCGCGCCCTGATTTCGAGGGAGGGCGGCAGATGACGGCGATCAATGCGGAGACGGTGACACTGGCGCAGGCCGAGCCGGTCGAGGCCGAAACGGCGGCGCGACTGATCTACGACACCGGTTCCTATGTCTTCGACTGCCTTTATGACCGCGATTTCGATGCCTTCCTGAAGATCACCTCCGCGCTCTGGCTGCGCCAGGGCGGCGCCTTTTCGCATGTCCACGCCAGGGCGGCGCTGCATGACGGCCGCCTTGCCGGCATCGCGCTGGGCTTTCCGCAGGCGCTCTATGCCGAGGAATTCGGCACCGGCATGATGGCCATGGCCGAGATGGGCAGCCCCGAACTGCTGGCGCATCTGCCGACGGTTGCCGGCCACATCCCCTGGCTCTTCCCCGAAGTGCCGGACGATGCCTGGTATCTGCTCTTTCTTTCGGCCCATCCGGACGCGCGCGGCCGCGGCATCGGCGAGAAGCTGCTTCTCGACTGCTTCGAGCGCGCCAGAAAAGCAGGCTGCGCCTCGCTCCATCTCGACGTCGCCAGCATCAACCCGGCGGTCCGCTTCTACGAGCGCATGGGGCTCGAGCGGCTGGCCGAAACGGCGGTGCCGAAGATCGCGGCCTCGCATGGCGTGCCGTCGCATATCCGCATGGTCAAGCATCTGGTGTAAGCCCCATGACGACGAGCGATACCGGAACGAACCCTGCGGGTCTGCGTGCCCGCGTCGCGGCGCTGGTCGAGGCGCCGGCCTTCCAGCATTTCGTCACCGCGGTGATCCTGGTCAATGCGGTGACGCTCGGCCTCGAAACCTCGGCGGTCGCGATGGCGGCGGCCGGGCCCGCCCTCGTCGCGCTCGACCGCATCGCGCTCACGATCTTCGTCGTCGAGATCGCGCTGAAGCTCTTTGCGCAGCGCGGGCGCTTCTTCCGCGACGGCTGGAACCTCTTCGATTTCGTCATTGTCGGCATCGCGCTGGTGCCGGCGGCCGGCCCCTTCTCGGTGCTGCGGGCGCTTCGCATCCTGCGCGTGCTGCGCCTGCTCTCGGTGGTGCCATCCTTGCGCAAGGTCATCGCCTCGCTGATCGGCGCGCTGCCCGGCATGGGCTCGATCATCGCGGTGCTGCTGCTGGTCTTCTATGTCGGTGCCGTTCTTTCGACCAAGCTTTTCGGCCAGAGCTTCCCCGACTGGTTCGGCACGATCGGCGGCTCGATGTATTCGCTGTTCCAGATCATGACGCTGGAAAGCTGGTCGATGGGCATCGTCCGGCCGGTGATGGAAGTCTACCCCTATGCCTGGATCTTCTTCGTTCCCTTCATCGTGCTGACCAGCTTCATGGTGCTCAACCTCTTCATCGCCATCATCGTCAATTCGATGCAGGCGCTGCATGAGGAGGAACACAACCGCGCCCAGGACGAACGCGACCGCGCGGCCCGCGAGGAACGCGCCGCCATCGAACGCCGGGCCCATGCCGAGCGCGAGGCGACGGCGCAAGATGTGCGCGCGATGCGGGTTGAGCTTGCCGAATTGCGCCGGCTGCTGGAGGCGCGATTGCGCTAGCGCGCCCGGCGGTCGCGCCACGCCGCGGCCGCAAACAGCAGCACGGCGACCAGCGGCACGACGACGCCGAAGGGCAGGCCTGCCAGCGCCAGCTCGGTGCCGCCTTCATAGGTCACAGAACCGTCATAGACCGGTCCCAGCCCATGCGCGATGACGACGCTGGCCATCACCCAGCCGCCGATCGCGGCGGCAAGCCCGATCTGCCCGCGCACCCAGACCAGCCACAGGCCGAGCGCCGCCAGGCCCGTATTGGTCAGCAGCTGCCAGACATTGTGGAAGCGCGCATGCTGCGGCCAGTCCATGTTGAAGACATGCGTGTCGTTGACCTCGAGAACGGGGATCAGCAGGCCGAAGACCAGCAGGCCGATGGTTGCGAGTACGCGGGCGGTCATGCGGGGCGTCCCTTCCCTTGATGGCGGATGGCGGTATATTGACGGCGTCAATTTACAGGCGATATGGACAGTGTCAACATGAAAGAACCGAAAGCGGCGCCGGCCTATCATCACGGCAATCTGCGCGCCGGGCTGCTCGAGGCGGCGCTGGCGATCCTCGATGCGGACGGCGTCGATGCCGTCACCATCCGCGCCGTGGCGCGGGCGGCCGGCGTCACGCATGCCGCGCCCGCCAATCATTTCCGCGACCGCAAGGCGCTGCTGACGGCGCTGGCGGCCGGCATTTTTGCGGCGCTGGCCGGCCGCATCGCCCGAAAACTTGCAGCGGCGCCTGGCGGGCGCGAGGCGCGGCTCCGGGTCTTCGCCGACACGATGATCGCCTTCGGCCTGCGCCATCCCCATCGCTACCGGCTCCTGTGGCGGCGCGACAGCCTCGACGATGCCGATGCCGGGCTGCAGCAGGCGATGGATGCGATCTACGACCGGCTCGTTGCCGAATTGTCCGAGGACGGCCCGTCAAGCGTCGCCGCCGACAGCCGCGCCGTCGCGCTCTGGTCGATGGTGCATGGCTATATCTCGTTGCGGCTCGACGGCAATTTCGTCCCCCTGCGCGACGCCCGCACCCGCGCCCCGCGCCAGGACGCCATCGTCACCGCGCTGCTGGAGGGCATCGGCCGGCGCTAGATGCCGGCGTGCCCGTGCCTCTTTTTTCCCACCCTCCCCTTGGGGATTCCTCTGCAAAACACAGTGTGCTTTGGTCGTCA
>NZ_CAXBIB010000021.1:0-49305 GCF_963975745.1 uncultured Parvibaculum sp.
CCAACTGTTGCACTTCAAATGTGAATCCACACCCCGGCTTTCGCCGGGGTGACACCTGTGTTCAGACAATCGGAACCAGACCGAACAACCAGCGGCCTCACGTCCCCGCCGCTTCCTCGATCGCGTGCATGTCCTCGTCGGACAGACCCATGTGATGGCCGATCTCGTGCACCAGTACATGCGTGATCAGATGATCGAGCGGCTCGTCATATTCGGCCCAGTAGTCGAGCATCGGGCGGCGGTAGAGGAACACCATGTCGGGCAGATGCGCCGGCTCCATCACCGAGCGGTCGACATGGGAAATGCCCTGATAGAGGCCGAGCAGGTCGAACGGGCTTTCGAGTTCCATTTCGGCCGCAACCTCGTCGTCGGGGAAGTCCTCGACGCGGATGACGAGCCCCTCGCAGCGCGCGCGAAAGCCTTCGGGCAGGCCGGCAAAGGCCAGATCGGCCAGTTGCTCGAACTCTTCCAGCGTCGGCGCGCGCACGCCTTTCCAGTCCATCGCTTGTCTCCCCTCTTGCGCGGGCAGATTAGGCGGGCGAGGCTGGCGCTGCAAATTTCACCGGACATCGGAGAGGCGGCCATGACGGAACGACTGACGGGAAAGGCACGGGAGAAGGCGCTGGCGGGGCTGAAGGGCTGGACCAGGGTCAAGGGCCGCGACGCCATCGAGAAGGCCTACCGGTTCAAGGATTTCAACGAGGCCTTCGGCTTCATGACGCGGGTGGCGCTTGTCGCCGAGAAGATGGACCATCATCCCGAATGGGCGAATGTCTATAACCGCCTCGACGTGATCCTGACCACGCATGATGCGGGCGGGCTCTCGGAAAAGGACGTGAAGCTGGCCGCGCTGATGGACAAATGGGCCGGCAAGGCCGGCAAGACGGCGAAGAAGTAGGAGCGCGCGCCATGCCCCCCTCTCCCGGCGCCCGCCCGCGCGTCGTCGTCCTGGGCGCGGGCTTCGGCGGCCTGATTGCCGCGAAGGACCTGTCCGGCGCGCCCGTCGACATCACCATCATCGACCGGCAGAACTATCACCTGTTCCAGCCGCTGCTCTACCAGGTCGCGACGGCGACGCTGTCGCCCGCCGACATCGCGGTACCGATCCGCTCGATCCTGCGCGATCAGGAGAATTGCGCGGTGCTGCTGGGCAGCGTCGATACGATCGAGCGCGGCGAAAGGCTGGTCCTGCTCGACGACGGCCGTCGCGTACCCTACGACCATCTGGTGGTCGCGACGGGTGCGCGCCACGCCTATTTCGGCCATGACGACTGGGAGCCGGTGGCGCCGGGGCTGAAGACCATCGACGATGCGACCGAAATCCGGCGGCGCATCCTGCTGGCCTTCGAACGGGCCGAAACAGAGTCCGACGCCGAGAAGCGCCGCGCGCTGCTGACCTTCGTGATCGTCGGCGGCGGCCCGACCGGCGTCGAAATGGCGGGCGCGATCATCGAGCTGGCGAAGAAGGCGCTGGCCGCCGACTTCCACCATATCGATCCGGCGTCGGCGCGGGTCGTGCTGCTGGAAGCGGGGCCGCGCATCCTGCCGTCCTTTCCGGATGCGCTGTCGGCCGTCGCGCAGCGGTCTCTTGTGCGCATGGGCGTCGAGGTCCTGACCGGCAGGCCTGCGACGCTTTGTACGCGCGCCGGAGTCGAGCTTGGCGACGAGCGGATCGGCACGCGGACGATCATATGGGCGGCCGGTGTCGAGGCCTCGCCTGCCGCGGTGTGGCTCGGAGTTGCCGGAGACCGGGCGGGCCGTGTCGCCGTCGAAGCCGATCTCACACTGCCGGGCGACCCCCATGTCTTCGTCATCGGCGACACGGCGGCCGTCAGCTGGAAGGACGGGATGTTCGTGCCGGGCATCGCGCCGGCGGCCAAGCAGATGGGCGCCTATGTGGCACGTTCGATCCGTACAAGGATGAAAGGCGAAACGCCGGCGCCCTTCCGCTACCGCCACCAGGGCAATCTCGCCACCATCGGCCGCAAGAGCGCCGTGATCGATTTCGGCCGGGTGCGGCTCACCGGGTTCATCGCCTGGCTGACCTGGGGCGCGGCGCATATCTTCTTCCTGATCGGCTTCAGGAACCGCCTGATGGTGATGCTGCACTGGATGTGGGCCTATCTCAGCTTCCAGCGCGGCGTGCGGCTGATCACGGGCTCGACGGATCTGCCGTGAAACAAAAAGCCCCGGCGTTGCCGCCGGGGCCTGGCATCTCGGAAAAATCGCGCCCGGCAATCCGGCCATCAGGCGAGCGCCTTCAAGCCGTGCTTCTGAACAATCGACAACAACTTGAGCGCCATGCCACTGGGCTTCTTGGCGCCCGTCTCCCACTTCTCGATCGTGCTTTCGCTGGTGTTGAGATAACGGGCAAAGACGGGCTGGCTGACATGATTGCGCTCGCGGAGCCGTTTGATTTCAGCCGGCTCGATCGCAGGCGGCACGGCCAGATGCCGTGCATCGAAATCGCGCATGGTCTCCTTGTCGATCGCACCGACCTTGTGCAAGGCCGAAGCCGATGAGTGGATGGCCTCGGAAATATCGCTCTTGAACCTATTTCGCGTTGCCATGACATATCTCCTTCAGGTCTTCGTCCTTCAAAAGCCCGGCGAGCTGTTGTTCGCTCAACTGGGCGTAGTTTTTGGCGAGAGTGCGAAAGTCGCCTAGTTCGCCCTCATCGATATTGCCGCGATCCTTCTTCGCGAACAGATAGGCGTAGATCCAGTACCGGCCACCCTTCGCAAGAATGAGGCTCCGGTGCATGTTCCTGTTCAGCCGCTTCTTGAATACGCCGCCGCCGAGATCGTCGGCCTGGCCTTTCATGACTTCCTGAATGGCCTCGCAGAGTTCGTCATCGGTGATACGCGCTTTCCGCGCCGCCTTGCCGAACCAGGCAGTTTTGAAAATCCGCGCGGATTTCCCGGTATCGGCCATGTTTTATATGTAGCACTGGGTGCTACCGACGTCAAGTGCCAGCTGAGTGCTGGATCGCGTCGTCGCTTGCGCTCCTCGCTATGAGGATCTTGTTTTTGCCCAACAAAAAGCCCCGGTGTTTCCACCGGGGCTTTCGTTTTCCAGAAATTGGAAAAGGTTTAGCGCGGCGCCATGCGAATCGCGCCGTCGAGACGGACGGTTTCGCCGTTGAAGTAGCCGTTGCGGATCATTTCGCAGGCGAGCGAGGCATATTCTTCCGGATTGCCGAGACGGGCCGGGAACGGTACCTGGGCGCCGAGCGCCTGGCGCACCTTTTCCGGCGCGCCGGCCAAGAGCGGCGTGTCGAAGATACCGGGCAGGATGGTGTTGACGCGGATGCCTTCGCGGGAAAGGTCGCGCGCGATGGGGAGCGTCATGCCGACGACGCCGGCCTTGGACGCCGAATAGGCCGCCTGGCCGATCTGGCCGTCCTGCGCGGCGACCGAGCCGGTGTTGACGATGGCGCCGCGGTCGCCATCGGCGAGCGGATCGAGCGTCAGCATGCCGGCTGCCGACTTGGCGATGCAGCGGAAGGTGCCGACGAGATTGATCTGGATGATCAGGTTGAACTTGTCGAGCGGGAAGTGCTCGGGCTTGCCCGTCTCCTTGTTGCGCGACGCGGTCTTGACCGCATTGCCGGTGCCGGCGCAGTTGACCAGGATGCGTTCCTGGCCGATGGCGGCGCGGACCTTTTCGAAGCCGGCATCGACGCTCGCTTCGTCGGTGACGTTGACCTTGGCGAAGACGCCGCCAAGTTCCCTGGCCAGCGCCTCGCCCTTGTCTTCCTGCAGATCGAAGATGCCGATCTTGACGCCTTCTTTCGCGAGGCGGCGCGCGGTCGCGGCGCCGAGGCCCGAGGCACCGCCGGTGATGATGGCGCTGATGCCGGAATCGAGTTTCATGGGTCGTCTCCCTTGATGAACGGTCTTCCGGGACGCGCCATGCCTGCGCGGTGCCCGATTGGCGCCGGTTTTACAAATTTGTCGGCACTGTTGCGAGCCAAAAATCCCCGAAATTCCTTGAATCCGCGGCGCCGATGCGCGGTGCGGCCCTGACGCTACGTCCGCGCCGCTTGCATGGGCCCGGCCGAACGCCCATCTTTTGCCGGGAAGCGGGGAAGAGAGAACGGCGGAAACGGCCATGACGACATCGCAAGGAAGCCCCGGCGCGCCGCTGGACCCGGTCCATCAATTGCCGGCCGTCATCGCGCGCAACGAACGGACCGTGCGCGATGGTTTCTGGCCGAAAATGGCGCGCTTTGCCGGCAGGCTGCCCTTTGCCGAGGAAGCGGCCGCCGCCTGGTTCTGTGCCCGCGATCCGAAAACGCCGATGCGCGTCAAGGCGACGCTGCTGGCGGCGCTGGCCTATTTCGTGACGCCGGTCGATCTCATTCCCGATCTCGTCGCCGCTTTCGGCTTCACCGACGATGCGGCCGTGCTGATGGCCGCGATCGGCCTGGTGTCGAGCCACATCATGCCGCGCCACCGCCAGGCCGCGCGCAAGGCGCTGCACCTGCCGCCGGCCGAAGACGCCGAAGCCGGCTGATCACATCGTCCAGACTCCGCTCGCATTGGAACGATAGCCGAGCGCGCTATAGGCCGCGTCGACCAGCGCCTGACCGCGCTCGTTCAAGAGGATGCCCGCCCCCATGCGGTTCATGTTGTAGCCGAAGCTCAATCGCGCTTCCGGATCGGCAAAGCCGATCGAGCCGCCCATGCCGACATGACCGAAAGCCGTATCGCCGAGAAGGCAGCTCGAATTCGGCGCATCGGGCACCTTGCGATTGTCCATCGACTTCATGAAGCCGAGCGCGAAGCGCGAGGGGATCAGCAGCGTCGCGTCTTCATGCGTTGCCATGGCGACGCGGCCCATGCGGGCCAGCGTGTCCGGCCCGACCAGCTTGCCGCCGCCATTGGCCAGCGGCTGGTACATGCCGGCCAGACCGCGGCCATTGGTGATGCCATTGGCCGAACCGATCTCGGCGGCATGGGCCGCGCGCGAATTGAAATTGGCACCGCCATTGTTGAGCAGAAAGAGATGCGCCGGGCTGTCGGGATCGGTGAGCACCGCCTGCGTGAATTTCGAACTGGCGGCTGCCGGATCCGGTTCGGCGAAGATCATCGGCGCGACGCGCGGTTCGATCTCTTCGGGCAGGCCGATCCAGAAATCGAGACCGAGCGGGCCGGCGACCTCGTCGGCGAAGAAACGCCCCGTGCGCTTGCCGCCGGCGCGATGCACCAGTTCGCCGACCGTCCAGGCGAAGCTGACGCCGTGATAGCCGTTGCGCGTGCCCGGCTGCCAGAACGGTGTCTCCGCCTCGAGCAGCTTCACCATGTAGTCGTAATCGTAATAGGCGCCGTCCTTCAGTTTGGTGCGCAGATGCGGCTGGCCGGCCGAATGATCGAGCATCATCGAGACCAGCGTCTCTTCCTTGCCGTTCTGCGCATATTCGGGCCAGTACTGGCCGACCTTCGCGTCGAGATCGAGCTTGCCCCTGTCGGCCAGCATATGCGCGCACAAGGCGGTCGCGCCCTTGGTGCAGGAAAAGACGATCGAGACCGTGTCCTTCTCCCAGGGATCGCCGTCGCGCTCTTTCCGGCCGCCCCAGATGTCGACCACCGTCCTGCCTTCGAGCGTCAGCGCGACATTGGCGCCGACCTCGTCGCGGCGCTCGAAGTTCTCGACAAAGGCATCGACGACGGATTTGAATTTCGGATCGTAGCTGCCTTCGAGTTTTCCGGCAGCGGTTTCGCGTGAAAGCGTTTCGGCCATGCGGCCCTCCCTGGGGTTCCGTTTGTCCTGAGATCTAGCGTGTCGAGCGCAAGCCGCCATAGCCGGCACCGATCAGCGCCGGCCGGATCGCCTCGGCAAGCAGCGCATAGCCGCGTTCATTGAGCGTCAGCCCGTCCCAGCGATAGAGGCCGTCGCGGATGCGGCCGGTCTCGTCGAGCATCGGGCTTGCGGCATCGATGAAATACATGCCGCGCTGGCCGGCGACGAAATCGGCGATCAGCGCATTGGCGCGCTGCGCGCCGTACCAGCGTTCCTGGCGCGCCGGCTGCGGCCGGATCGAGACGAACCAGATCGGCGCCGCGACGCCTTCGGCGCGCAGCGACAGCGCCAGGGTGCGGAAATCGTCGAGCACGTCTTCGGGCCGCCGGCCATGGACATCGGCGAGATCGGCCTCGCCGGCCATCACGACGATGGCGCGCGGATGATAGGGCAGGATGATGCGCGCCATGTAATGGCTGATATGGGCGATCTGCGCCCCGCCGAAGCCGCGCTGGATGACCGGCACCGGCGCCATGTCGGCGGCGAGTTCCGGCCAGAGCCGGATATCGCGCCCGCCGACGAACAGCACGGCACCGGCCGGCGGCGGGTTGGAGACGTCGCGGCGCTCGAAGGCGGCGATCTCGGCCTCCCAGTAGCCGGGATCGCCCGACGCCAGCAGCACATAGATCAGAAAGGCGAAAAGCGCGAGGGTGCCGATGCCGGCGACGACGCCCAGCGTGATCAGCATGCGCTTCATGGCGCGTCCCGCCCTGTCATCTCGTCCGCCCCCCGGCCGGTGCCGCCTAGCGCGACGGCACCAGGACGATCTTGCCCTTGACCTTGCGCGCGGCCATGTCGTTGAGCGCCTCGGCCGCCTCTTCGAACCTGTATTGCCGCGAGACATGCGGCTTCAGCTTGCCGGCCTTGAACCAGGCCATCAGCTCCTTGAGGTTCTCCTGATGCCGCTTCGGCTCGCGCCCGGTGAAGGCGCCCCAGAACACGCCGACGATCTGGCAACCCTTCAGCAGCGCCAGATTGAGCGGGATCTTCGGGATCGGCCCGGCGGCAAAGCCGACCACCAGGAAACGGCCTTCCCAGTTGGTGGCGCGAAGCGCGGCTTCCGAATAATCGCCGCCGACCGGGTCGTAGACGACATCGGCGCCATTGCCGCCGGTCAGCGCCTTGATCTGGTCGGTCAGCGCCTTCTGTGCGTCGCGGTCGAGCGCGCCGGCCGGATAGAGCAGCGTCTCGTCGGCGCCGTGCTCGCGGCAGACCTGCAGCTTGTCCTCCGACGAGGCGGCCGCGATGACGCGCGCGCCCATCGCCTTGCCGAGCTCGACGGCGGCAAGCCCGACGCCGCCCGCCGCCCCCAGCACCAGCAGCGTTTCGCCCGGCTTGATCTGGGCCCGGTCCTTCAGCGCGTGATGCGAGGTGCCATAGGTCATCAGGAAGGCCGAGGCCGTGACGAAATCCATCTCGTCGGGGATCGGCGTCACGCGGGCCTCGTCAAGCGCGATCTCCTCGGCGAAACCGCCCCAGCCGCACGACCCGATGACGCGGTCGCCGACCTTCACCTTCGAGACGCCCTCGCCCAGCTTGATCACCTTGCCGGCAACCTCGCCGCCCGGCGAGAAGGGCAGCGGCGGCTTGAACTGGTACTTGTTCTCGATGATCAGCACATCGGGGAAATTGACCGCCGCCGCATGGACCTCGAGCAGGACCTGGCCCTTGCCGGGCTGGGGCGTCGGCACCTCCTCGATGACGAGGCTTTCGGGCGGGCCGTATTCCTTGCACAGCACGGCTTTCATGATCGTCTCCCCCTGATCTTGGTCGGTTGGGCATTTGCCGGAAATGGCGATGCCTCTCCCTTAGCACGAGCGGGGCCGCATTCGCCAGATTGACGCCGCCGCCGGCCCCTTGCCATGGTTCCGCCACAAGAATCGGTAAGTTTCCGGGCCGGCCCGCCCGACCCCGCCGGCCGGAATTCGCCCCATTTTCCGGGCGGCATATCTGGAAATCGGGGCCATGGGCCGTTATGGTCAGGCGCATCGCCGCCCGATCCCGGATAACAAGCGCAAGCAACGAGTTGAAGAGATCATGCCAAGACGCCCGCGCCTTTCCACGAGCTTCGCCCGCGCCGCCGCCCTGGCCGTGTCGGCCCTGCTGCTGAGCTTCGGCACCGCCGGCCTCGCCGCCGCGCAGGACGCCCCGAAGCTGCTGGGCAAATATGACGACTGGTCGGCCTACAGCTATGGTTCGGGCAGCGAGCGCATGTGCTATGCGATGAGCGCGCCGACAAGGATGCTGCCGGCCGGCGCCAATCGCGGCGACGTCTATTTCATGGTGACGCACCGTCCGGGCCGCAACACGCGCAACGAGATCAGCATGCGCGCCGGTTATATCTTCAAGACCACCAGCCGCCCCTTCGCCACCATCGGCTCGGACAAGTTCCAGATGTTCAACGGCACCAAGGAAGGCGGCGAGCATCAATACTGGGCCTGGCTCGAAAACCCATCGGAAGAGGGCAAGATGGTGCAGGCGCTGAAGGCCGGCAGCTCGATGGAGATCAAGGGCACCTCCTCGCGCGACACGCTGACCACCGACACCTATTCGCTGAAAGGCTCTGCGGCCGCGCTGAAGAAGATCGACGAGACCTGCAAATAGGCGGACAAACGCCGGATTCCTGCGGAAAACGGGGGCCAGTGGCCCCCGTCATGCCGTCTGTGATATGAAGCGGCCATGACGAGCCTCGACATCGCGCATGAAAATCGGACGCCCGCGCCCGCCCGGACGGCGGCGGCGCGAACGCGGCTTGTCGGGCTGACGCGGCCGCAGCTTGCCGAAGCATTGAAGGCATTCGGCATTCCCGAAAGCCAGTGCCGCATGCGTGCCGGGCAGATCTGGAACGGCATCTATCATCGCGGGCTGACCAGCTTCGAGGGCATGACGACGCTGTCGAAGGAATTGCGCGGAAAGCTCAACGAGGCTTTCGACCTTTCGCGGCTCGAGATCGTCACCGAACAGAAATCGGTCGACGGCACGCGCAAATGGCTGCTGCGCCTGCCCGCCGACCGGCCGGGTGTGTCGGGTCCTGAAATCGAGACGGTCTATATTCCGGAAGAAGGACGCGGCACGCTCTGCGTCTCCTCGCAAGTGGGCTGCACCCTGACCTGCAGCTTCTGCCACACCGGCACGCAGAAGCTGGTGCGAAATCTCACCGCCGGCGAAATCGTCGGCCAGATCCTGATTGCCCGCGATGCGCTGGGCGAATGGCCGGATGGCGGCCGCAACTCCGAGGACCGCCTGATCACCAATATCGTCCTGATGGGCATGGGCGAGCCGCTTTACAACTTCGACAATGTGCGCGACGCGCTGGAAGTGGTGTCGGACGGCGAAGGCCTCTCGCTGTCGAAGCGCCGCATCACGCTGTCGACCAGCGGTGTGGTGCCGATGATCGAAAAGGCGGGCGCCGAAATCGGCTGCATGCTGGCGATCTCGCTGCATGCGGTGAACGATGAGACGCGCAACAGGCTGGTGCCCTTGAACAAGAAATATCCGATCAAGGAATTGCTGGAGGCCTGCCGCAACTATCCCGGCGTCTCCAATGCACGTCGCATCACCTTTGAATATGTGATGTTGAAGGGCGTCAACGACAGCCTTGAAGATGCGAAGGCGCTGGTGCGGCTGCTGAAGCACATCCCGGCGAAGATCAACCTGATCCCCTTCAATCCCTGGCCGGGTTCACCTTACGAATGTTCCGACTGGGAGCAGATCGAGAAATTCGCCGACGTCGTCAACCGCGCCGGCTATGCAAGCCCGGTGCGCACGCCGCGCGGCCGCGACATCATGGCGGCCTGCGGACAGTTGAAGAGCGAGACGGTGAAGCAGCGCGCCAGCGAGCGGATCAGGGAAGCGCGGGCCTGACGACGAGGAGATTTCCTCCATGAAAGCCGCCATCTATCGCTGGCGCGTGGCGCCTGAGAACGAGACGGACTTCAGGCGCCGCTGGCACGACATCACCATCGACATCATGCGCGACCATGGCGGCGGCGGCTCGCGGCTGCACCGGGCAGAAAACGGCGACTTCGTCGCCTATGCGCGCTGGCCCTCGAAGGAAGCGCGCGACAAGGCCTTCAGCGACTATTCGGCGAAGCACTCGACGCCGCAACGGGAAGGCCGCGCCGAAATGATCGAGGAGGTCTGGCTCGAAATCGAAGACGATTTGCTGATCCCCGAAGCCGACCTGCCGGAACACTTCAAATAACTCACGCCGCGCGGCGCGCGAATTGATCCGCCGCGGCGAAGCTCGGCCGGGCGCGCATCGCATCGAGCCATGTGGCGACTTTCGGAGCGGCCTCAAGAAGCGCCGTTCCTTCCGGCGTCATCGAGACGAACTGGAGATGCGGGGCAAGGAAGCAATCCGCGATCGAAACGGCGTCGCCGGCAAGAAACGCATGCGCCTCGAGATCGCGCGTGACGACGCCGAGCTGCATCGCCATGTCTTTCGCGGCCTGGGCAACGCGCGCCTCGTCGGTCGTGCCGCCCTGCATCGGCACCAGCAGGCGCTCCTTGGCGATACCGTTGGTCAGTGTCGGGAATATACAGGCGTTGACGAGGCTCGCCCAGCGCAGCACCTGCGCCTGACCCAGCGCATCCACCGGTTGAAGCGCCGGCCCGTTAAAGGCGCGATCGATGTAATGCGCGATGGCGAGCGTCTCGTAGACATAGGTCTGCCCATGCTGCAGCACCGGCGACTTGGCAAACGGATGGAGCGCACGATGCGCGTCGCTGCCGACCTCGACCGGATTGACCGACCAGGAGACACCCTTTTCCGCTGCGACCAGCGAGGCCGTCCAGAGATAGACGCTGAGGGGTTGCGAATGGAAAACGATCTCGGTCATGAAAATCTCCTGCGGCATGAGGTTGGCGCTTAGATCGGAAGCGCAACCACCACATGCAACCCGGCGCGCGAATGGTCCCGGCTTTTTTCGCGGATTGGCCCCGTTAGCGCTTCGCCCAGTCGAGCGCTGCTTCAAGGCGGTCATTGCCCCAGAAGAGCTCGTCGCCGACAACGAATGAAGGCGCACCGAAAATGCCCTTCGCGATCGCTTCGTCGGTCTGCGCCTTGAGCCGCTCCTTGTTGGCGGGTTCGTTCGCGCGCACCGTGAGTGCCGCCGCATCGAGACCGAGCGCGGAGAGAATTCCGGCAAGCACGCCCTCGTCGGAGATGTCTTTCTGTTCGGCAAAGTTTGCGAGATAGACGCGGCGCGTGAAAGCCGGGCCCCATGGCTCGTCCTGCCCGAGCAGCGCCAGCCGCGCCGCCTTTAACCCGTTCTGCGGGAAGCGCACCGGCGCCTTCAGTGTGAGGCCTTGCGCCGCGCAGATCCGCGCCATGTCGCGCCACATATACTTGCCTTTGGCCGGATAGATGTTGAAGGGACTGTCGTTCCAGCCCTGCGCGCCGAAAATGGGGCCCAGAAGGAAGGGGCGCCAGACAAGATCGACGCCCGCTTCCGCCGCTGCGCGCTCGACGCACATCGCAGCCGGATATGAATAGGTGCTCGCAAACTCGTACCAGAACTCGACCTGCATGACCGCCCCTTTCGTCCGTCGATGATCGCCCGCCAACAGGTGGGAAGAAGGCCGGACTTGCGCAAGAGCCGTTGCTAAAACTCAAACGGCCGTCTGCGTGTCGAGCTTGAGTGTGGCGGCGATGTCGCCGATCAGCTCGATATCCTCGACAAAGGCGCGGATGTGATCGCCGCGCCCGAGATCGCGCCACGGCGAGGGTTGCGCGAAATAGCCCCGCCGCCCGTCGATGGCGATCAGCAGCTCGCCGCCCTCGAAGGCGGCCTGCAACGGCGCAGCGGTCGTCTCCGCGAGAGCCGTCATCCGTTCCATGAAAGCCGGCGTCAGCAGGTAGCGCGCCTCGACCTGATCGCTCGAAAAGACCTCGAACAATTTCTCGAAGCGCGGATCTTCAAGCCGCACCCGCTCGCCGGAAACGCCCGAATGACCCAGCGCGTTCAGCAACCCCTGGTCGGCGCGCAGAACGGTGCGGCCCGAAAAACGCTTCGGGAAGCGGTAGCGCGCGACAATCCCGCGAAAAACGAGATCATATTCGTCGCGCTTGTCGCGCCGTACCTTGCGCTCGAGAAAGGCTTCGGCAAGCTCGAAGGGAACGCCGCCGGCCTCGCCGCGCACATGGTCCTCCAGCGATTTGCGGCTGTAGCCGGGCAGCAGGTGGCAGCGATTGAAGGGCTCCAGGAAATCGGCCGGCACGTCGGGCGAATAGGCATAGCCGAAATGGCCGAAGATCTTCGCGGACAGTTCTTCGGCAAACTTGCGCCCCCAGAGCAGCACCGATCCGAACATCGCCGCGCCGGCCACCATGATCGCGACGCTGGCAAAAAGCGCAAATCCGCGCATGTCCTCGCCTTCGATCGCCTGCGCGGAAACGGCGAACGCGACGAGGCCGGTGCCGATGATCGGAGCGGCGCGCCACACCGTGCGGCGGAAGACGGCACGGCGCTCGACCTCCTTCTCCGCGATCCACGGCGCGATCTCGCGGGCGAAAAACGCGTCGAACCCGGATGTGGCATCGGCGGCCGGCATGGCGCCGTCACGACATCAGCTTGTTGACGTCGACCGGCTGGCGCGCCGCCGCGTCCTCGACCTCGTAGAAGGGAAAACTCTTCACATTGGCAAGGTTCGCGATGATCGAGCCCGGGAATATCTCGACCGCATTGTTGAGACGCGTCACCGCCGAATTGTAGAAGCGCCGCGCCGCCGCGATATTGCCCTCGACTTCCTCGAAGCTGTGCTGGGCGGTGGTGATGGTTTCGGCGGAGCGAAGCTCGGGATAGTTCTCGGCCACCGCGAAGAACCGCATCATGCCGGCTTCGAGCTTCTTCGAGGCATCGAGATGCGCACCGGCTGCGGCCGGATCGTCCTTCGCATAGGGTGCCTCGACCTGGGCCCGGAGCGCGGTCAATTCGCCGAGCAATTCCTTCTCATGCGTCATGAATTTCTGCGCCAGCGCCACGATGTTGGGCAGCAGGTCGAAACGCTTGCGGAGCTGGACGTCGATCGAGCCCATCGCCTCGCGAACCGCGTTGCGGCGCGTGATCAGGCTGACATACCAGCCATAGCCGCCGGCGACGATGAGCCCCAGCACGATGAGCAGGATGAGCGACGAATCCATGGGACTCCCCCGAAAAATGGCGTTTCGCGGGCGATTATGGCAGTCATTCGCCGGCCCGTCGCGCCCGAATGACGCCGCGTCCCCCGCCCCTTGCCGCCCGGTCCGATTTGCCTATGATGCGCCGCAAAATCGACCGGCTTGAGGGAAAAGCGATGAGCGGCGCGACAAAAGACGTCAAGAAGGTGGTGCTGGCCTATTCGGGCGGCCTCGACACCTCGATCATCCTGAAATGGCTGCAGGAAACCTATGGCTGCGAAGTGGTGACCTTCACCGCGGATCTCGGCCAGGGCGAGGAGCTGGAGCCGGCACGGAAGAAGGCCGAAATGCTCGGCATCAAGGAAATCTATATCGAGGATCTCCGCGAGACCTTCGTCCGCGACTATGTCTTCCCGATGTTCCGCGCCAATGCGCTCTATGAGGGCGTCTACCTGCTCGGCACCTCGATCGCGCGGCCGCTGATCGCCAAGCGCCAGATCGAGATCGCGCGCGAAACCGGCGCCGACGCCGTTTGCCACGGCGCCACCGGCAAGGGCAACGACCAGGTGCGTTTCGAACTCGGCTATTATGCGCTCAACCCGGAGATCAAGGTGATCGCGCCCTGGCGCGAATGGGACCTGACCTCGCGCACGCGGCTGATCGAATTCGCCGAGAAGAACCAGATTCCGATCGCCAAGGACAAGCGCGGCGAAGCGCCCTTCTCGGTCGATGCAAACCTGCTGCATATCTCGGCCGAGGGAAAGGTGCTGGAAGACCCGGCCGACGAGGCGCCGGAATATGTCTACAGCCGCAGCGTTTCGCCGGAGGAAGCACCCGACCGTCCGACCTATATCGAAATCGGATTCGAAAAGGGCGATGCCGTTTCGATCGACGGCGTCAAGATGTCGCCGGCAACGTTGCTGACGAAGCTCAACGAACTGGGCGGTGCCAACGGGATCGGCCGGCTCGACCTGGTGGAAAATCGTTTCGTCGGCATGAAGTCGCGCGGCATCTACGAAACGCCGGGCGGCACGGTGTTGCTGGCCGCCCATCGCGGCATGGAATCGATCACGCTGGATCGCGGCGCCGCGCATCTGAAAGACGAGCTGATGCCGCGCTATGCGGAGCTGATCTATAACGGCTTCTGGTGGAGCCCGGAGCGCGAAATGCTGCAGGCGCTGATCGACAAGAGCCAGGAGATGGTGACTGGCAGCGTGCGCGTCAAACTCTACAAGGGCATGGCCACGGTGGTCGGCCGGTCCTCGCCCTGGTCGCTCTATTCGATGGCGCACGTGACCTTCGAGGACGATGCCGGTGCCTATAACCAGAAGGACGCGGCCGGCTTCATCAAACTGAACGCGCTGCGCCTGCGGCTGCTGGCCGCACGCAACAACAGGACCGCGAAGTAGATGCGTATCGACGCCATTCCGATCGGCAGCAATCCGCCCGACGACATCAATGTCATTATCGAGGTGCCGCATGGCGGCCATCCGGTGAAATACGAGATGGACAAGGAGTCGGGCACGCTCTTCGTCGACCGCTTCATGCACACGGCAATGCAGTATCCGTGCAATTACGGCTTCGTGCCGCACACGCTGTCGGAGGATGGCGATCCGGTCGACGTGCTGGTGGTGAGCCGCATCCCGGTCGTGCCCGGTGCCGTCATCCGCTCGCGACCCATCGGTGTGCTGATGATGCATGACGAGGCCGGACAGGACGAGAAGATCCTGGCCGTGCCGGTCGAAAAGCTCAATCCCTATTACAGGAACGTCCAGAGCTACCGCGACATGCCGGACATCCTGATCAAGCGCATTACCCATTTCTTCGAGCACTACAAGGATCTCGAGGAAGGAAAATGGGTGAAGGTCGCAGGCTGGGAAGGCCCCGAGATCGCCCGCGAACTGATCATGAAAGCAATCGAAGCGGCGAAGAAGGCCGGCTAGGGATCACCCGTCCGCCGACAGTGCCAGCGTCCGGCTGATTTCGGTCAGCGAACGGCCGCTCTCCTTGCGCCATTGCGTGAAGGCGACCTGCACCGCCTCCATTGCCTTGCGCGAGGTCGGCGCCTTGTCGACCACGCCGGCATTGACCAGCGCGGCCACGACCGACGGCGACAGGATCCAGCCATCGACGCCCATCTGACGCAGGAAGAACTGCGCCGAGGCACCGGACAGCCGGTTGCCGCGCTTCTTGAGGATGTCGAGCAGCTCGACGAATTGTTCGGGCTTCGACCCGGCAAAGAAGGCACCGGCCGAGCCGTGATCTTTCGCCAGTTCGACGATGAAGCGTGCATTGTCGCGCGTTGCCACGATCTTCTGCCCGTTGCGCACGATCCGCGCGTCGCTGGCAAGCTTCCCGATCTTCTCGTCGGAATAGAAGGCGATGCGATGCGGGTCGAAACCGTCAAAGGCCTCCTCGAAACCCGGCCATTTGTTTTCGATGATCTTCCAGACGAAACCCGCCTGGAAGACCGCACGCGTCATGCCGGCCAGCCAGCGATCATCCGGAATCCGCTTGAGCGCCGCTGTGCTTTTCGGCTTTGAGAGGCCGCTCTCGACCGCCGCCGCGCCGCCATGGCGCTTCGCGGCGCGGGCGAGGATCTTCTCGAATTTCTCCATGACCCGTCTCGCTTCCGAAGTCCGGCGCCGCCTCAGGGCAGGCGCCACGGTCCGTAGATACCCAGCACATGCCCGGCAACGTCCTGGGCCAGCCGGTCGCCGCTCTCGGCATTGGTCAGCACGACCACGCCGGCACGCCGGGCCGGTTCGATCACCATCAGGCTTTTCGAGCCGACATTCGAGCCCCATTGCCATGCGGTGAGGCTGGTTGCCGTTTCGCGCGTACCGAAACCGAGACCCCAACCGATACGGCTGCCATCCCGCGTGCCGATCTCGACGCGCTCGGCAATCATGCGGGCACGCCATTCCGGTCCGATTACCGCGCCGTCGATGAAGCCCGCCATGAACAATCCGAGATCATGCGCGCTCGAACGTAGCGACGACGCCGCATTGAGGTCGTTGCCGTCGCGCATCGGCCCCGGCACCTGCCAGAACATGAAGAGGAGGCTGGCGACAAAGGCGATGCCGATCATGCCCGGTTCGAGGCCGTGGCGCCTGACGCGACCGCGCGAGATGACCCGATCGCCACGGCCCTGATCGAGCACCACGCGCAGATATTGCAGCGTGAAGGCGACAAAGGCGAGCGCGGCGAGCCAGACCAGAAGATAGCCGAGACTGAAAAGCAGCACCCAGAAGCCGAATGTCAGGAAGACCAGCCCGCCGGCCAGCAAGGGAGACAGCAGGATCGCCGGCAGAAACTCGACCGGCCGCACGCGCAACCGTTCGAAACCGAAGCGCACGACGAGCAGCGTCAGAAAGGCAAGGATGGCAAGGAAACAGAGCGTCGGCCCGACAAGCGCCAGGATCGGCATCCAGAGTGGCACATGCGGCCGAGCCACCGTGTCGACCAGCGCTTCCGGCACCGTATAGCCCGAGGAGTGCATGCCGAGCGGCGCGAAGATGCGTTCGCGCATCAGCCGCTCGAAACCGGTTTCCTCGATCCGGGACATCGCGTCGGCCAGATACATGTAGCCGACGCCCGAATAGGAAAAACGTGTGCCGGGCTCGAAACGGGCACGGCGCGATCCGAAGCGCAGATCGTTGGAAAGGCCCGAGCGGTGCGTCAGCACGTGGCGCGGGGTCACCGCCGCGCCGTCCCCGGCATTGGCGAGCCAGGGCGTATCGAATGCCTCGGCCAGCGGTGCGTCGAGCGCAAGCTTCCCTTCCCGCGCCAGCAACATCGCGCCATAGGCCGCAATAGGCTTGCCGAGCGATGCGGCCTCGAACAGCGTATATTCGCTGACCGCAATATCGCCGCCGATATCGGCCACGCCATAGCCGCGCTCGAAGACGAGCCGCCCATCGGCCACAACGGCGACCGAGACGCCGCGCACATCGAGCTCCGCCATCCGTCTCTCGATCAGGAAATCGAGCGCCCGTTCCATTTCATGGACCGGCCAGGCAACCATCCCGCCCGCGACTTCATGTTGTTCGGCATGCGCGTCGCCCGACGGCAACAGCGTTGCGAAAACGAGCAGCGCCGCCGCCAGCACCAGCCATACGAATTGACGGGCCGCGCGTCCGTCGGCTAGAGATGATGCACCACGCACGATGGAGCGTTGATGTCTGTAGCCGGAGAAAAGCGCGGCCGCTGAGACGGGATTCCCCTCTCGGACGGGCCATTTGAAAAGACGGGCCGCCGCCCGCGCAGCGCGATTGCCTGTGCCGGCCGTGCCGCCTGTCCCGCTTTGGCTTTTCTCCAGGTGTCTTCCGATGAATGTCTCGAAATTCGAGCAGCGCACGCTCCATGCGCTGGCGCGCGGTGGTACGATCCGCGTCGAGAAAGATGAAAAAGGAAAGATCCGTACCGTCATCTGCGTCACGCGCGAGGGCTGGGTTCTGAGCGACTGCTCATTGGCGACCTTTCGCCGTTTGCGTCGACGCGGCCTGATCGCTTCGCGCGACGGTAGCCCCTATCGCATCACACGCGACGGGTTGCACGCGGTCCGGGCACAGCTCGACAACAGATAGGCGCGCGACGGGGAGCGGCATCAAGAAATGTCCTCCCCGTCGATCGGCATGCGCGGCATCTGGAAGTTGAGACGCAAGGCGTCGATGCGCTTGACGAGATCGGCCTCAAGGGGCCCGCACGCCGCCGCATCGACAACGCTTGCGAGTTCCTCACGGTTCTTGACTCCGAGGACCAACGTATCGACGCCGGGTATCGCCAGCGCATAGCGATGGGCAACGAGAGCGGGGTCCTCGCCGATTTCGCGGCAGAGCGCACGAAAGGGCGCGGCTCTTGCGTAGTCCCGCATCTCGGGCTCGCTGTCGTCCATCTTGCGGTCGATGGCCGATGTCAGCGCGCCAGCCTGTACCGCGCGAATGCCCATCACGCCGACATCGTTGTTCTTTGCGGTACGGATGATGTTGCGCGGCTCGGCCGGCTCCTCGTAGTAGCGCATGCCCCCCGGCGAATCGAGAAGGTTCGCCACGGCCTGCACGACGGCGGGCCGCGGCCCGTCACGCAATACATCCATGATGGTGCGCGGCAACCCCGTGCCGGTGATGCCCCAGGCACCGATCAATCCCCTTGCCTGCAACGCCTCGAAGGCGGGAACGACGGTTTCGACGAAGACCGGCAGTGTGACGGCGGCGTGATGGGCGAAATCGGCATCGCGCCGATAGACATATCCTTCGGGGCAGATGTTGGAGTGAAGAAAGTAGATATCGGCCCGTTCGCGCTTCATCGCGGCAAGGCTGCGCAGCAGCGAGGCCTCGAGCCGCGCCGCGATATCGGGCGCGTGACGTCCGCCGATCATGCATTTGGTCGTGACCCGGATGCCATCGGGCCAGCTTCCCTCGAAGGCGGCGCCCATCACGGCCTCGGCCTCGCCGCGGCCGTAACTCGGCGCCATGTCGAAAAGCGTGATGCCGGCATCGACCGCCGCGCGTACCGTCGCCACCGCTTCGGCGCGCGTGGTCGCGCCCCAGATCTGCCCGAGACCGCCGCCGCCCAGTGTCAGCGCGCTGACCGGCCACAATTTTCCGAGTTGGCGCATCTCCATGAGCGGGACCTCAAATATCTTGCGGGGGCGCGATGCCGTGAAGGCGCGACGCAGCGAACAACGTATTGCGCAGCAGGCAGGCAATGGTCATCGGACCGACGCCGCCCGGCACCGGCGTGATGTCGCCGGCAATCCGACGCGCTTCGGCAAAGGCGACATCGCCAACGAGCCGCATCTTGCCTTCGCCGCGTTCGGGCGCCGGAATGCGCGTCGTCCCGACATCGATGACGACGGCGCCGGGCTTGACCCAGTCGCCGCGGATCATCTCGGCCCGGCCGGTTGCGGCGACCAGTATGTCGCCGAGTCGGCAGATCGCCGGAAGATCGGCGGTGCGGCTGTGGGCGATCGTCACGGTGCAGTTCGCGGCGAGCAGCAGCTGCGCCACCGGCTTGCCGACAAGATTGGAACGGCCGACCACGACCGCATGCTTGCCGGCCAGGCTTTCGCCGCGTGACTCAAGCGTTTCGCCGGCAAGAACCAGACACCCCGTGGGCGTGGCCGGCACGAGGCCGGGCAAGCCGCTGGCCAGCCGTCCGGCGCTGACCGGATGAAGCCCGTCGACATCCTTGTCGGGATCGATGGTTTCGATGACGGCTTGTTGCGAGATCTGCGCCGGCACCGGGAACTGCACCAGAATGCCGTGCACGGCCGGATCGGCATTGAGCTCGCGCACCTTGGCAAGCAGTGCTTCCTGGGTGGTCGTGTCGGGCAGCTTGAACTCCCAGGAGTTCATCCCGGCCTCGCGCGTCTGCACACCCTTGTTGCGGACATAGATTTCGCTGGCCGGATCGTTGCCGACCAGCACGACGGCAAGGCCCGGCGTCAATCCGTGATCCTGCTTGAGCCGCGCAACCTCGACGGCGATACGGGCGCGCAAGGCTTCGGCAATACTCTTGCCGTCGATGATCCGCGCCTCGCTCATGCCGCCCCGCTCCTTCCGTTCGCACCCGGCAATTCTTCGAGCCAGGCCGAAATCCGTGCCTCCAGTACCGCCGTATCGCCCGCAACGGTGACGACCTTGTCGCGGCCGGTCTCGCCGGCGGTGATCGCGAGTGCCGTGCGCGGCAGCCGCCACGCCTTGGCCAGCAGCTTCACCACCGCCGCATTGGCCCTGCCCTTTTCGGCCACCGCCGAAACGCGCAGCCGGAGAAACCTGCCACCCTCGGCATCGCAGGCCAGCCCCTCGATGCGATCGGTCCCGCCGCGCGGCGTCACGCGCAGCCGGACCGCGACACCATCATCGACCGCCCGCAATGCCGGCGCGCCGCTCAGTAGCCGAGCCCGAGCCAGATCGGCAGATCGTAGACGATCAGGTTGCGCAGGAAGAAGAGCAGCAGGATCAACAGGATCGGCGAGATGTCGATGCCCCCGAGATTGGGCAGCAAATTGCGGATCGGCCGCAGCGCGGGCTCCGTCAACCTGTTGATCGTGTCGACCACTGTGTAGACGAAGCGGTTCTGGGTATTGACGACATTGAAGGCGACCAGCCAGCTCAGCACCACCCCGATCACGATGATCCAGACATAAAGGGTGATGGCCGAAGCGATCAGGTTGAGCAGCGCAATCATGGGGCCTCGCCATTGTTGATTGTTCGGGGCCGGGCGGCCGGCCCCCCGGAATGCAGCGCCGGCGACGCCGCGGCGAATCCGTTGTTCAAGGTGTAAACGGGCGCGGGACCGCGTTCAAGGACCGGTTTCCGCCGGGCCGGCAGCCGCGCCCCCCGCTCTCTTGACACCTCGCCCGTCGCCGCCTAAGAAGCGGCTCCGGCACGGAAAATGCCGGGCTCCGGGGCCGTAGCTCAGTTGGGAGAGCGCCTCGTTCGCAATGAGGAGGTCAGCGGTTCGATCCCGCTCGGCTCCACCATTTCCGGAGCATCCCTTTCCCCGAATTCATGTCCAACGGCCGTCAGGCGCCCGGTTCGGCCGCCGGCTGCCGGTCTTCGCTTTCGCGCGCCTCCTCGTGCTCCGGCGGCAGCCAGTGATCGAGAAAGCGTGCAAGCCATAGCCGCAGCGCCGCGTCATGGCTCTGGCGCCCTTCGCGATGCGCCTCGGCCGGCTGGGCGCCGGGCTGTGTCAGCCGTTCGGCCGCCAGCGTCAGCCAGGCATCCATCATCGGCGTGGTCAGTTCGGGATGGAACTGCAGGCCATAGGCCGTGTCGCCATAGCGCATGGCCTGAACCGGAAAGTCGCCGGCCCCTTCTGCCAGCTGCACCGCACCTGCGGGCAGGTCGAAACCCTCGCGATGCCACTGATAGACATATTGCGGATCCTCGAAGAGTGAAGCCCCGTCGGCGGTCGGCCGGATCGGATAATAGCCGGCCTCGACGCGGGCTTCCGGATGCGCCCAGACACGCGCGCCGAGATGGCGCGCCAGCATCTGCCCGCCGAGACAGATGCCGAGATAGGGCTTTCCCTCCTTCAGCGGCACCCCGATCCATTCGGTCTCGGCCTTGATGAAGGGCAGATCGTCATTGGCGCTCATCGGCCCGCCGAAAATGATCGCCGCATCATGTGCGGCCATGGTCGCGGGCAGCGGGTCGCCCAGCGCCGGCCGGCGGATATCGAGTTCGCAGCCGCGCCGGATCAGCGCCTGCGCCACCCGGCCGGGACTGGAACGCTCCTGATGAAGCACGATGAGAATGCGCTGGGTCATGACTGCCGACCGATATGGGACCGGCCCCATCCACCCGCAAGGCCCGGCAACACAGTATGTCCGATCGATCCCTTACATCGCGCTAATGCCGCCATCAATCTTGATCTCGGCGCCGGTGATGAATTTCGATTCGTCCGACGCCAGATAGAGCACGCAATAGGCGACGTCGTCCGGTTCGCCGACAATGCCAAGCGGCACCTGCTTGGCAAGCTTCCTGACCAGTTCCTCCTTCGACATGCCGCGCGCCATGCCGTCGAGGATCGGCGTGTCGATGAAGGTCGGATGGATCGAGTTCGAGCGGATGCGGTAACCGCGCTTGGCGCAATGCAGCGCCACCGACTTCGAGAGCAGCCAGACCGCCGCCTTGGCCGCGTTGTAGGCCGCCATGTTGTGGCCGGCGATCAGACCCGCGATCGAGGAGGTGTTGATGATCGAGCCGGGCGCATGTGGCACCATGTAGGAGATCGCATATTTGCAGCCCAGAAAGACCGAATCGACATCGACCGCCATGACCTTCTTGTAGGTCTCGAAGTCGGTGTCCTCCACCGTCGTCCCGCCGCCGATGCCGGCATTGTTGAACAGCACATTGATGCCGCCCATCGCCTTGTCGGCTTCGGCCAGCGCGTCCTTCCACTGGTCTTCGCGCGTGACGTCGAGCCCGACGGCAAAGGCCGTACCTGGATGATCCGCATTGATCTCGTCGGCAACCTCCTGCGCGCCCCGCTCGTTGATGTCGGCCAGCGTCACCCTGGCGCCTTCCCGCGCCAGCATGATCGCCGACGCCTTGCCGAGCCCCTGCGCACCGCCGGTGACGAAGGCCATCTTGCCGGCAACCCGGCCCTTGCTTGTTTCGCTCATGGATTCTCTTTCGGAAAAATAAACGGATTCAACGGGTTAAAGCATCGCCGTGTTGGTCGGCACGCCGAGCAGCAGACGCCCGGTTAGCTCATAGGTCGCGTCCGACACCATCATGTGCTGGGTCGCGACATGCACGTCGCGGAACTGCCGCTGCAAGGGCGAGCCGCGATAGACCGAACTGCCGCCGGCCAGCGTGTACATGAGATCGACCGCGCGTGCCGCCGACTGCACCGCATGTGTCGTCGCCAGCCTGAGGTCGCGGCGATGCGCCACCGTCATCTCGCCGTTCTTCTCGGCCGCGTCGAAAGCCGTGTTGACCGTCTCCATCAGCCAGGCGCGTGCCGAACGCGTCAGCGCCTCGGCCTGCGAGACGTCGAGCTGCGCCTTGGCGCGCAAGGCCAGCGGCTTCGACGAGCCTTGCGGTGTCTTGCCGCCGGCCAGCTCCACCAGCGTCTCGATCGAACCGCGCGCGAGGCCCAGCGCCACCGCCGCGATGCCGATGCCGAGAAGACCGAAGGTCGGGAAGCAATAGAGCGGCCGCTTGAGCGGCTTGTCGCTGATCAGGCTGACCGCACGCGATGCCGGCACGAAAAGATCCTTCACTTCGAAATCGGTGCTGCCGGTTCCGCACAACCCCGATACGTCCCATGTATCGTGCAGCGTCACGTCCCTGGCTTCGAACATCATCATCCGGTTCTGGGGAACGCCCTCGGCCGCCATTTCGGGCTTGCCGTCATCGCCGACAATCATCGCGCCGCCCGAAATATACTGCGCGTTGCGCGAGCCCGAGCCCCATTGCCAGCGCCCGCTGACCCGGTAGCCCTGAACCCCCTTCTCGACCGCATGCACCGCCTTGCCGCGCGGCGCGAAGACGCCGGCCGTGATCGTCAGCGGATCGCCGAACACGGCGCGCGCCTCTTCGGGCGCCAGAAACGCCGAGACGACGCCCGACGTCGCGCCGATGAAGACGCACCAGGCGGCCGACCCGTCGGCCCGCGCAATCCGCTCCACCGTCTCGACCATCACCGCCGGATGCGCTTCGAGCCCGCCATAGACGGCCGGGATGCAGAGCCGGTAGAGTCCCGCCTCGGCAAAGCGCCGCGCAATGTCCTGCGGCAGGAAACGGTTGGCCTCGATCTCGGCGGCCCGCGCCGCGATTTCGGCGGCAAAGCCGTCGGCGGCGGCCACGGGATCGATTCTTGCGCCGCTGCGCGTCTGCGTCTCGCTCATGCTCTCTCCCTCAGGCGCCGAGTTTCAGCCGGTTGGCGATATTGTTCTTCTGCATGTTCGACGAGCCGCCGACGATCGGCAGGCTGATCGCGTCGCGCACATAGCGCTCCATGTCCATCTCGTCCGACAGCCCATAGGCGCCGGTGACGCGCATGCAGGTCTGCGTGACTTCGGCCGCGCCCTCGCAGCAGAAGAGTTTGGCCATCGAGGTCTCGACCGAACAGGGCCGCCCCTGATCGGCGAGCCAGGCGGCGCTGTAGAGCATCAGCCGCATCGCACGAACCTTGGTGCGCGCTTCCGCCAGCATGTGCCGCACCGCCTGATGCCCGGCAATGGCGCGACCGAACTGCACGCGCTCTTCGGCGTAAGCCCAGGCATCGGCGACGGCGGCTTCGGCCAGCCCCAGCGCACAGGCCGAGAGCTCGAGCTTCTCGACCTCGAGCGCGCGCCCGGCAAGCTGCTGCCAGCCCTTGTTCCACATCTCCGCGCCACCGAGAATATTCTCGGCCGGCACCCGCACATCGTCGAAGGTAACGTCCTTGGTCTCGACGCCGCGAATGCCGAGATGCCCGAGCGGCGTGATGGTGATCCCGGGCAGGGTCGGCGGCACCAGCACGATCGAAAGGTTCTTGTATTTGTCGTCCTTCGGGCCCGAGCGCAGCAGGCAGAAGATATAATCGGCGATATCGGCGCCGGTGCACCAGCGCTTGGCACCGTTGATGACGACCGCGTCGCCCTCGCGCCGTGCCGTGGTTTCGACGGTCGCGAGATCGCCGCCGACATTCGGCTCCGACAACCCATAGGCAAACAGCAGATTGCCGCTGGCGACCTTGGGCAACAGTTCCTGCTTCTGTGCGGCGCTGGCGCTTTCGCCGAGATTCATGCCGGCATAGCAGACCGCCATGATATAGGGGCAGGCGACCGCCACCGACCGCTTGGCGATTTCCTCGATGACGGCCATGGTCGCATAGATGTCGACGCCCGCCCCGCCATATTGCTCCTCGACGGTCAGCCCCATCATCCCCATTGCGCCGAGCTTCCTGATCACCTCGGCCGGATAGATGTTGCCGCGGTCCCATTCGCGCGCTTTCGCCCGCGGCATCTCCGCTTCGACAAAACGCCGCGTCGCATCGCGCAGCATGCGCACATGTTCCGGTTCGTCGAAATTGAGAGCCGTCTCGCCCATCGCCGCATCCATGCCCGTCATTTCCCCGTGAAGGCCGGTTTGCGCTTTTCGAGAAACGCATTGACCGCTTCCTTGTGGTCGTCGGTCGTGAAGGTCAGCATTTCATAGCCGATCGAGGTGTCGAGAATCGAATGCGCGAGCTGCTTCAACCCGATATTGACCGAGACCTTGCTGTACTTGATCGCCTGTGTCGCGCCGCCGGCCAGCTTCGCGGCAAAGGCATCGACGCGGGCATCGAGTTCGGCATCGGGCACCACATGATTGACCAGACCGATGCGCTCGGCCTCCGCCGCCGGCACCGGATCGCCGGTCATCAGATATTCCTTGGCCCGCGCATAACCGACCAGCTGCGGCCAGATGATGGCGCCGCCATCGCCCGCCACGATGCCGGCCCGTACATGCGGATCGGCAAAGCGCGCGCTCTCGCCGGCGAAAATCACGTCGCACATCAGCGCGATCGTCGCGCCGAGCCCGACGGCCGGCCCGCGCACCTTGGCAATGATCGGTTTCTCGAGATCGAGCAGCGAAAAGACGATGCGCTTGGCTTCGGCCGCATCCGGCCCCTTGTCGCCGGCCTCGAAACTGCGCTTCATCCAGTTGAGATCGCCGCCGGCCGAAAACGCCGCGCCCTCGCCGGTCAGCACGATCACGTCCGAATCGCGGTCGTCGGCGGCGTCGAGAAAGATGCTCGACAATTCGCGATGCATCTCGCCATCGACCGCATTCATCAGCGCCGGATTGCTGAGCGCCAGCGTCAGCACGCGGCCCTGCCGGCTCGCCTTGATCCGCGTGTAGCGGCCGAAATCGACGCCCTCCGCCATGCATTTCTCTCCCCGTTTCTCGTTTTTCGTTTTCCGGATTGTGGCTCGCGCCCCCGCCAATGAAAAGAGGCAATGAAAGGAGGGTGATTGCCGCAGGGCGTCCAAACGAAAAACCCCGGCCGCGAGGCCGGGGTCGTTCGATGACGGAACACAGGACGGTCGGCGTTCTAGCTGCCGCCTTCCGAAACGGCGGTGATCCGCGCGCCGACGGCCTCGCGTGCTTTCTCGGGATCGTCGGGCATCAATTTGGCGCCCGGCTCGCCGAAAACGACGATCTGTCCCTCGGGCCCATCGGCGACGGCTGCATAACCGAGACGGTCGGCGCGCGTGACCTCGACGAAACTTTTGCCGTTGTCGTCGCTGTAACCGACATAACCCTGAAGCCCGACGAGAATGATCTTGCCGCCGCCGAGCTGAACGCCACCGGCGATCGACTTGTCGGTGCCGGTATCGACCTTGGTCCAGTTCTGGCCCTTGTCCCAGGAGCGGAAGGCGTTGCCGCGCATGCCGAACACCATCACCGAACCGTCGCTCATGCCGAAGCCGCCCCAGAAGGAACCTTCATACTGCGTCTGGATGCTGGCGAAGGTGCGGCCCTTGTCGTTCGAGTGGTAGACGATGCCGAACTCGGCGGCGATGTAGAGATCGCCATCCTTGTCGGCAAACAGCTTGTTGAGATGATAGTCGTCGAGAAGACCATCGCTAAGCGAGCGCTCTTCCCAGGTGCCCGGTTCGCCGCCATCCTGCGTTTCGACCATGAAGGCGAAGGCGCCCAGTGCGAAACCGCGCTCTTCGTTTTCGAAATAGACGGCCATGAAGGCCATCTCCGACTCCGGATCGTGATAGACGAGGTCCCAGTTTTCGCCGCCATCCCGTGTCCGGATGATGGTGGCGTCGTGGCCCACGGCGAAGCCGAGCTTGGCATCGACGAAGGTGACGCCGGTCAGCGTCGCCTGAGTCGGAACGGAGGCGGCCTGTGTCCAGGTGACGCCGCGATCGTCGGAATAGACCACATGCCCGTACTCGCCGACCGCAACGAGGCGGCCATTGGCAAAGGTGGCATCGAGGAGCAGCGATTCCGCAGCCAGCTCCGATGCCATGGCATAGGCCGGTCCGCTCTCGCCGTCCATTGCATCCTGCGCGGCGGCCGGCATCGTGGCCGCGACGAGAACGGCGGCGAAGGCGGCAACGGCGTGGCGAAGGCGCGGCATTCGGCTGGAAAGGGTTTCGATAAACGACGGTGACATTACCTTGGGCTCCTCACTCGGGCGTTTGGGTCGTCGTGGCGAAACCCCGGCCCGGCGATCCGCCGGCGCCGCTTGGGTCTTCCCCGGCGAGCCTCCTGTTTTGCTGGTCTTTTTATAACGTTTTTTTCCTTATAGCGCATTTTTCGAGCGCGGTCTTGGACTCCGTGATCCGGGCGTCGCGGCACGCGGAATCAGGGTTAAGAAGTCCGCGGCCGGGCCAGATGGATCATCCCTTTTTTCCACCCGCCCCTGGGGGCGGGTCGAAAAACTGGAGCGAAGCGAAAGTTTTTCGGGGCGGGGGCAAGCGTTGCGCTGCGGAGAAAATCCCCCCGCCCCAAACCGCTTGCAGCGGTTTGACCCTCCCCAAGGGGAGGGTGATAAAGAAAAACAGGGCCCCGGTTTCCCGGGGCCCTGTCCTCAAACTTCAGACGAAGTTGTTTTTAGCGGACGCCGAGCTGACGGATCGCGTTCGGCGTGTAGCGGTTCTTGTCCAGCTCGTCGGCGAAGTAGTTGACCGGCGGCTCTTCGTTCTGCAGCGCGAGCGCCAGATAGCGGCCGGCCTGCAGATCGTAGACGATTTCGCCCGCCGAGCCGCAGAGCGGCACGTTGTAGCGCTGGATCTGGTGCATTTCCTGAACGCGCCAGAGCTGGCCGCGGCCGTCATAGAGCGCCACGGTCGACATCTGATAGGCATCCTCTTCGTTGGCGTAGACGCGGCGCGAATAGACGTGACGCGTGTTGGGACGAAGCGTGGCTTCCAGTTCCCAGACGCGGCGCAGCTCGTAGCGGACCTTGTCCTGGTTCAGGTGACCCGCCTGCAGGTAGTCCTTGTAGGGTGTCGATTCGCCTTCATAGGCATTGGCCGAAACGAGCTTCTTGCTCTTGCCGAGCACGGTCCAGTCGTAGCGGTCGGGTGCGCCATTGTAGCCGTCGAAGGAATCCGACGTCGACAGGCCGTCCGAGTTGGTGCCCGGGTTGTCGTAGGCGATGTTCGGCGCGCGGCGCACGCGGCGCGTGCCGGGGCTGTACTGCCAGGCCTGGCGCGGCTGCACCTGGGCGTTCAGGGCCTCATACACCAGGATCACGTTACCCGCGGCACGGGCCGGCGCGATCGTGTTGGCGATGTAGTAGAGCGAGATGTTGTTCAGATCTTCGGCGCGCTGCGCGGAAGGGTCCGACCACTGCAGGATGGCTTCGTCCTGCACGATCTGCAGCGTGTAGTCGCCGCCGCGCGTCACCGGCGCCGCCGCGAACTGACGCACGACCTTGAAGGCGCGATAGCGCAGCGTGTGGTTCCAGATGATCTCGAGCGCGTTGTTCGGGATCGGGAAAGGCGAACCGAAGATCGCCTCGCTGACGCCGGCGCCGCCGCCGGCGAGTTCGCCGACCGCCGCGTTGAGCTTGTTGGCTTCGTAGAAACGGTCCGGGAACGCGCAGCTGCGGCGCGTCTCGTACACGTTCATCTTGTAGCTCGGATAGGTCTTCAGCATGGCCTTGTAGCCTTCGGTCAGAAGGCTTTCATACTGACCCATATTCGCGCCGGTCACCGTGTACTTGATCGAGTCGCCGGCGAACGGATCCTGCAGTTTCTGACCGGGCGTGTAGGTGACATTGCTCGGCACGGTCGGCAGGCCGCCGGTCCATGCGGGGATGTCGCCATCGCCGGCCTTCTCCGAACCCATCGGGGTCAAATCCTGACCCAGACGGTTCACCTGGGCATCCGGAACCTTGGCCAGCGCACTCGTCGCAAGAGCGCTGATCGCAAGGGCGGACACCAACATGGTCGTCCTTTTCATATACGTTCCCTCCACTGGATTTCTTATAAGGCTTTCGATGCCAGGCACAAACGGAGCTTTTCACGATTGAAAAGGCGTTTTGCGACTGCACACCGAGGCCGGTTTCCCCGCCTCACTCTCGCGGAATGATACCAAATTGCCTTGCCCGCGCAAATCGCGGCTTGTGTGATTGTGTGTCTTCCGGGTCGCTTTTCAGCCCGTTTTGGCGGCGTTTTCGCCCTGGTTTCATTAAATCTTTTTAATGTGGATCGCGGCGGCCGCGGCGGCGGTGCGGCGGCAGGTAATCCGTCTACGGATGATTCAGTCCGCCGGCGCCGGCGTGGGCGCCGTCTGCCGCGGTGCAACATGGCAGGGTGCGCCGCTCTCCCGCCTTCGTCATTGCCGAGCTTGACGTTTGCCCGCCACCCCGCCCCACGCTCGTCTTTGCCGGACTTGATCCGGCACTTGTTGCGCTCTCGTTTGCCCGGACCTGAACCAAAATTCGGTGTCATCCCGGGAGTGTTGCCGTTCGTTTACCCTATGCTGCTCCCCATACTCGTCTTTGCCGGGGTGAGGAGCGTTTCGCGGAACGCGAACGAAAAAGTCCGGTGGACTTTTTCGAGTTCCGAACGCCCGAAGCAAAGCGAAGGGCAAACCCGGCAATCCAGAAGCCGCGCACTTGTCCACCGAAGCTCCGCAAGGAGCGAAGGTGGAAGCGGCGTCTCTCTTCGCAAAGACTCCTTGCTTTGCGCGTCGACTTGCGCCGACAAGTTTTTATGAAGAAAGACGCTGCCTTCGGCAGCTTCTGGGCCCCCGGATCAAGTCCGGGGGAGACGAATGTGGAGAGGGGGGCAAAAGCTGATGCAACACTCCCGGGATGACACCGAATTTTGGTTCAGGTCCGGGCAAACCACCCCCACCCCCCAAAGGAAAAACCCGGCGGTGTTGCCACCGCCGGGTTCTGTTTTCGCTTTACGCAATCAGACGGATCAGAACGCGTAGGAGACCGTCGCCGTCACGAAGTCCTTGTCGCTGGAAAAGTTCTTGTACTTGTTACCGAAACTGTTGGTGTACTGGATATTGGCACGCCAGGTATTCTGAAAATTGGCGTTGAGGCCGATACTGACCGTCTTCCTGCCTTCGATGAAACCGGGGCCGACCGGACCGGCCGACACACCGTTCACATCATGCGCCCACTGAAGAACCGGTGTGAGCGTCCAGGCCGTTCCGAAAGCATTATTGTAATCCGCGGTAGCCGCGAGACGGTAACCCCAGGAATGGGACGTTGCGAAAGCCAGTTTGCAATCCGGAACCAGCGGGTTGGCCGCGGCCAACCCGCAAGTGGCATCGCCGAGGATCAACGCGGTGGCCAGATCGGGATGCGCATCCGCCGACCGCGGAGCGGCCAGCCTGTTGGTGCTGTCCGAGAGATCGGGAAGATACTGAAAGCCGACATTCGCGATCAGGATCATCAAATCCGAACCGATCAGGGACGGCAGAGGCTCCGACCCGGTGAGCGTGCTGATCGTCGCAAGCTGACCCGTTATGACATCGAACTCGTCAAAGCCCCGGATCGTGTCGCCCGGCGCATAGGCGAATCCGGCGTTCTGGCTTCCCTGGCTGATACAGCTGCCGGGCGCCAAGGCAAAGGCAAAGGAACAGGCGTCGATGGCATCCAGATCGGCGGCATTGATTTCCGGGTCACTGAGTGTAAACGGCATATCGGGCGTAAACGCCACTTCGCCGGAAAAGGCCGACCCGCCGAAAAGCGGAATCGACGTATTGAAGCTGGCGCCGAAGGTCTGGACGTCTTCGGGATACTGCGTCAGGAAGGTCTTTGTCGCCGCCGTGGCGCCCACGCCCGCCTCCAGGGCCGTCAACCCGCCGAGAGCCCCAATTGGAGTTGTCGCGCAATCCAAAAGGGTCGCTTGCCCGAAGGCGCCGCAAAAGGAGTCCAGGTCGGCAGACGGTGCGCCGAGAATACCTGTCGTCGCGGCGGCGAAATCGCCAAGCGAAAACGTGCCGACCGGTACGACCAGACTCTGCTGCGTGAAATACAGACCGAGATCGGTGCCCGCTCCGAGGTTTTCGGCGTAATGCTTGATCGCCACGCCGAAGGTGCCTGTATCGTCGCCCTCCTCGGACGCACGACGGGGAAGCAGGACGGGACCTGGAAATTCTGCGCCGAGCATGATATATTGACCGCCTTCGCAGGCGCCGTCGGAGGTGCTGAAGAAGGTGCCGCAGGCGTCCAGTTCCGTTTTCTTCCACCCGAACTGCCAGAAAGCCTCGACCGTTACGCTGCCCGGCAGACCGATGGACGCGAACACGGAAGGCGTAGGCATCAGCGCCTCCTTCAGTTCCGAACCAGGCGTGCGAATGGCCGTCACGTCGATCGGCAGAAAGGAATTGATACCGCCCTGAAAGAAGAGGCTTTCACCCCAGTTCACAACCTGCTTGCCGACGCGGACATTCAAGGGCATGCCCGCAACGTCGAAATTCCCGTATACGAAGGCATCGAGGATGTCGAAGCTTCTTCCGCCGAAATCGCGCGCCTGGTCGCCGCGCGCCGCGTCGGTGAGGGGACGGCTGCCAAACCGGTTGTTCCTGGTGCCGAGTTCCTCGTTCACCCAGTAGTCGTAGAACGCCTTGGTGCGAACGAATGCCCCGTAATTTTCCCACTGAAGATCGAAGTCGGTCGTGATCTTGACGGTTGCGGTGTAGGGATCCCACTGGTCGGTATTGATGTTGCCGTCATCGCTATTGATGCCAAAGCCGGCCCCGTTTCCGGCGGAGCAGCCGCCGTTCGGCTTCGAAACGAGCGTACAATCCTGTTTGGAGGTCCGGAATCCGGTGCCGATCGAAACCAGATTGTCGATCCGGAGATTGGCTTCCCCGAACTTGAATTCGACGGCTTGGGCCGTTCCGACGGTCAGCAGCATTGCCGCACCCGTCATGCCGCCCAAAAACGCACTTTGGACAATTCTTCTTTTCATGGAGCGATCCTCCTCGATCCTCGATGGCTTCACTAACTTTGCAGCTGGATCGGGAGGTGGTGCGGAACGAGTTCCGACTGGTCCCCCCGGCCAGTCAGCATCCCTCAAGCGCTAGCCCACCTTCATTGGCGCTCCGAGTCAAGGCTGGCCGGGGTCATGCGCGCACCCGCATGCAACATTGCCGCGCACTATTGCAATAATGACACGGGTGTAATGTGTAACGCGGGATAAGGTTAAGTTTGTTGCATCGCACACTGATTATATGCGTCGCAGCATTCCGGTCATGCGCGAATCAAAATAGTGCCTTTGACTCAATGGGCCGGGTGACCGCCATGCCCGCCATGTCCGGCCTGTTGCACCGCGGCGGCAACCGCGATTTCGCCGGCCTTTTCGAACACCAGCGTCAGCGGCACGCTGTCGCCCTCGGCAAGCGGCGCCCGCAGGCGGATCAGCATGATATGTAGCCCGCCCGGCGCAAGTTCGACGCGCGCGCCGGCCGGAATCTCGAGGCGCTCGACCTTGCGCATCCGCATCACCATCTCGTCCATGGTCATGTCGTGAATCTCGACCTTTTCGGCCGCATCCGCGCGCACTTCGACCAGCGTGTCGGCGCCGGCACCGGTATTTTCGATGGTCATGTAAGCCGCACCTGTCGCCGTCACGCTGGCCCGCGCCCAGGCATCGGAAACGGCAATGCCGTCGCCGGCCGCGGCGGGCGCGGAAAAGCCGGCAATGGCGAGAACGAGAAGAGCGGCGCGTATGGCGGAGGACATCATCGGGCAAGCTTTCGGCTGAGGCCTGGACGGCGCCACCCTAGCGCCAAATCGCTGCCGCCGCATCTGTGCGCCGGCAGATTCAGGGAGACATTCCGTCGCGCCTGCTCAGGGTTTTTCGCGGCCCGCATGGCGCCAGCGCGAAACGATGGCTTCGAGCCCGGCGCGGTCGAGATTGGGCCGGCTCCAGGAATCGGAAAAGGCGCTGTTGAGATTGCGCGGCAGGCCTTTTTCGGCAACATCGTGGAAGCGGATGCGCATCGGCATGGCAACGCCCTGCCCCAGCACGATGGCTTCACGGTCGCCCAGGAGCGGCAGGAAATCGAGCAGATCGAGGGCGCCGTCATGCGTGTTGGCGCGCATCACCTGCTGGTCGCGCTCGGTCGACAGCCGCATCGCGACCGCCGTGCTGCATTGTGAAAGGATCGTCGTGTCGAGCTCGGACGGCCGTTGCGTGACCAGCGCCAGCGAGAGCCCGTATTTGCGTCCCTCCTTGGCGATTCGCGACAGCGCCTGACGTGTCGGCTCGAACCCCTGGCCGACAGCGGCCGGTGCATAGCGATGGGCTTCCTCGCAGACGAGCAGCATCGGCAGCCCGCCCTTGCTCCAGACCGCCAGGTCGAAGGCCAGCCGCGCGATCACCGAGATCACCACATCGAGAATTTCCGGCGGCACCGTGGAAAGGTCGATGACGGTGATCGGCCGCCCGTCATTCGGTACACGGAACAACCGGCCGAGAATGTCGGTCATCGTGTCCTGCACGGTCAGACTGCCGAACATGAAGCTGTAGCGCTGGTCGCTGGCAAGCGTTTCGATGCGGCTCTTCAGCCGCCGGTAGGGCATCGTCTTCTGGGTCCGTTCGAGCTTGCCGAGCTGTTCGTCGATGATGGCCAGCACATCCGACAGGCGGAACGGCGTCGGCGCGTCGACGGTCAGGCCGCTGAGATCGCCCGGACGGCGCGCCAGCTGGCGGCTCGACGAGGCGTCGGAATAGCGCCGCTTGGCCGTGAGCACCGCATCGCTGAGAATCTCGACCTCGGCGTCGTGATCGGCATCGCCGCTGGTCAGTGCCGCGACGAGTTCCTGGAAATTCAGCAGCCAGAACGGCAGATGAAGATTGGTCGGGTTGATCAGTTCGGCCCGCGCGCCGAAGGCCGCCGGATATTCGTTGTGAACGTCGAGCACGACGATATGCGCATGATCGTGCTGCATCAGCACGCGTTGCAGGATCGCGGTCAGCGCACAGGACTTGCCGCAACCGGTCGTGCCGACAACGATGAAATGCTTGGCGAGCAGATCGTCGGTCAGAAACCGTGCCGGCACCGAAGCGTCCTGGTAGAGCGAGCCGACTTCGATGGTGGCGACATTGGGCTGCGTGTAGACGCGCGTCAGATCGTGGCGGTCGGCCAGCAGCACCATATCCCCCAGCGTCGGCAGATTGGTGACGCCGCGGCGGAACCCGAGCCGCCCGTCCTTCGCATCGGGGACGACTTCGCCGGCAAGATTGATTTCGACGAGGCCGAGATCTTCGCCGCCGCCCATGGCGGGCGAAGGCGAACTGACACTCGACACCAGTCCGACCACCGTTGAAACCGGCGTCGGAATCTTGACGAGCTGGCCGATCTCGACACGCATATCCGGGGCATCCGGCGCCGTGTCGTGTTCAAGCACGGCAATGGCCTGCGACCCTGACACCGACACGATATGACCGATGCGGCGCGGCGGCGCGGCGGGCAATCCGCGGCGCTCGACAAAGGGCGGCGCTTCGGGTTCGGCGGACGGACCGGCAACGGCTTCGGCCTTTTCGGCAGCGGGGGGAGCGGCAACACTCATTGCAACATACCTTGTACGGATGAACCATCTGATGCATGGCGCATCGGCGGCAGCGTGAAGAACACGGTCGTGCCCTTGCCGGGTTCGCTGTGAACATGGAACTCGCCGCCATGCAGCCGTGCCAGCGCCGCCGCGATCGGCAGGCCGAGACCGGTGCCCTCATGACCGCGCGCATAGCTCGATTGCACCTGGCCGAACGGCGTCATCGCATAGGCGAGCTGCTTCTCGTTCATGCCGATGCCGCTGTCGGCGACGGCCACCGTCGCGCCGCCATCCGGCGCCCGCGTCGCCACCAGAACGATACGGCCGCCTTCGGGCGTGAATTTGTGGGCGTTCGACAGAAGGTTGATCAGCACCTGCTTGATGCGTCGCACATCGATGGGCACCTGCGGCAGGTCGTGATCGGCCTTGATCTCGAGAATCTGTTTCTTCTCGCGCGTCCGCGGTTCGATCAGCACCGTGCAGGCATCGATCAGTTCGCGCAGGCTGTAGATTTCGGTCGACAGGGTGAAGGTGCCGCTTTCGATCTTCGAGATGTCGAGAATGTCGGAAATGATGTTGAGCAGATGCCGCCCGGCGCCGGCGATGTGCTCGGCATATTCGGCGGTTTTCTCCGACGGCTTGCCGGTGGCGGCGATGTGCTGGATGAACTCCGAAAAGCCGATGATCGCATTGAGCGGCGTGCGCAGCTCATGGCTCATATTGGCGAGAAACTCGGACTTGGTGCGGCTGGCCGCATCGGATTCGATCTTGGCCGCGCGCAACGCGGCTTCCGACCGGTGGCGCGACATCAACTGACCGAGGTCGGTCGAATATTCCGCCAGCAGCGATTTCCGCCGCCGGGGCGTTATGTGTCTGTGGCCATGCATGGCGCTTCTTGGAATCCGGGCCAGAGGAACATTGAACCGCAGTATGGGGCGGGGCACCTTGCACGGAGGTAAACGACTTGTTAGTTGAAATACGGGTTTCTGCACGATCTCCGCGCCGGCGGTACGGGATGGGGAAACGGCAATAAGCGGGAGATGAATGATGCGGAAACGGACAGTGGCGCTGTTCATTCTGGCGGCCATCGCCGCGATCTGGCTGCTCTTCGTGCCGCGGCCCGCCGCCGAGGGAGAAAGAGCGGCGCCACCGCCGCTTGAAGGCTTTGCCCATGCGCCCGGTCGCGATTTCTTCGGCTATTATTTTGCCGAGCCGCCGGTCCGGATCGGCGACCTCCGCCTGCATCATCTCCATATCGGCAGCCCCCGCGAATTCGGTCTGTTCGAAGGCGGCGGCGAACGCCTGGCAACCTATGCGCCCCTGATGCTGCAGTTCGACGACGAGACGAGCGCCCGGGGCGTCAACGAACTCGGCCAGACCTGGTACGAGGTATCCCACCGCGTCCTGCCTTCGGCCTATCGCGTCTTTCCCGATGATGTCCGTTTCGCCGGCACGCATGACGCGCTGGGTCCGGTCGGCTTCACCGGCCGGTTCGGGCAGGGCAGTCTGGCCGGCACCCTGACCGTCGGCGGCGAGACCTTTGCCGGCCTGACCTTCCGCCACCATGCCGGCGACTGAGCCGCGCCGCCGCCGGCGTCAGACGACGCGAAAATTGCGGAACTGCCAGGGATCCGCCTCGTCGAGCTCTTCCTCGAAGAGCAGGCCCCGGTCGAGCAGCGGCGTCCAGTCGCTATAGGCACCGAGCATCGTCCCGAGATAGGGCCGGCAGATCTCGAGAATCCGTTCGAAATCCATCTCCTCCGGTTCGACGATCCAGCGATCGGGATTCTCGATCGCCCAGACGACGCCTGCCAGCACGGCGACCGTCACCTGCAGGCTGGTGGCATTGTTGTGCGGCACGAGGCGCCGCGCCTCGTCGATCGAAAGTTGTGAGCCGAACCAGTAAGCGCCGCGCGCATGTCCCATCAGCAGCACGCCGAGCTCGTCGACGCCGGTGCTGATTTCTTCCATCATCAGGCGCTTGGCCTTCTGGAGCTGCCAGTTCTTGCCGGCAAATTCATGCACCGACAGCACGGCGGCGTCACAGGGATGATAGGCGTAGTGAACGGTCGGCCGGTATTGCGCGGCGCCGTCCTGCAGCAGGGTGAAATAATCGGCCAGCGAAATCGCTTCGCCATGCGTGATCAGGAAGCCGTGATAGGGGCCTTCGTTGGGCGTCCAGCTCCGGACCCGCGTCGAGGCGCCCGGCCGCGCCAGATAGATGGCGCAACCCGGCCCGCCCGGATGGCGGTGCCCGTCCGGCGGGAAGTGCCGTTCATGCGTGCCCCAGCCGAGTTCGGCCGGCTGGCACCCTTCGCTGACGAAACCGTCGACCGACCAGGTGTTGACGAACTCACCGATGCGCTTGGGGATCGGCGAGACCTGCGTGTCGCGTTCGGCGATGTGAATGACCTTGACGCCGAGCCGGGCCGCAAGCCGTGCCCAGTCGGCGCGCGTCTGCGGCTTTTCGGCGGCCGTCCTTGTGTCGGCCGCGATGTCGAGCAGCGCCTGCTTGACGAAATGCGAGACGAGACCGGGATTGGCGCCATGCGTCAGGATCGCCGTCGGCCCGCCTTCGTGCTTCGCCTTCAGCGCCATGGCGTTTTCGCGCAGCGCATAGTTCGAACGCTGCGCCGGCGAGCGCGACGTGTCCGTGTACTGACCGCTCCAGGGCTCGATGCAGGTGTCGAGATAGAGCGCCCCCTTGGTGCGGCAGAACTCGACCAGCGCCAGGCTCGACACATCGACCGACAGATTGAGCAGGAAGTCGCCCGGGCCCAGCAGCGGGTCGAGCACCGACAGGTAATTGCCCTTGCGCAACGGCATCACCGCGAAGCCGATGCCATAGCTTTCGGCCACTTCCCGCCCGCTTTCGTCGGCGGTCAGGATCGAAATCTGGTCCGGCGCCACATCGACATGCCGGAGCAGAAGCGGCAGCACGCCCTGCCCGATGCTGCCAAAGCCGACAATTACGATACGGCCCCCGAAACGGGCATGCTGGATGTCGGAAGTCATGACGTGCCTCGATTGCGTGTTCGACCCGGCCCCCGTTTGCGAGCCGGTCGCAACGGTTTTGTGACAGTTTCTTGACAGTTCGATGACAGAGAGGGGGGTGGTGCCGCTTGGGTGACTCGAACACCCGACCCCCTCATTACGAATGAGGTGCTCTACCAACTGAGCTAAAGCGGCGCCGGAGCGGCCGTCCGCCTTGCGAAACGGCCGCCGAGAGGCCTCAGATACCCCGCCCCGCGCCCTTTGGCAACAACCCTATTCCACCTCTTCCGGTTCTTCCTCAACCAGCACGGCGCTTGAAGCCAGCGGGACCGCCGCCACCCCGAGAAAGGCCGCCACCGCACCGGCGCTCTCCATCGGCACCTCTTCCATCGGCACATGGCCGACATTCTCATAGATCACCAGTTCGGCATGCGGGATGCGTTCCTTGAACGCATGGGCCGCCGCCACCGGAATGAGCAGGTCCTGATCGCCCCAGATGATCAGGGTCGGCATTTCGATGGCATCGAGGCGCGCAGCGAAGGCAGCCTCATCACGACCGGCATAGCTCGCGAACCGGATCCGCGTCGCATCGCGATTTCCTTCATGCAGCGACAGGTCGAGATAGCGCGCCACCATCTCATCGGTCACTTTCGACTGATCGACAAAGACCTTGCGCACGCCCTCTTCGACCACCGAGCGCGGCAGCACATAGCGCATGACCTTGCTGAGCACCGGCATCCGCGCCAGACGGAAGGCCAGCGGCGGATCGGTGTCGTCGCGCGCCACCGGCACGCCGGCCGAATTGACCAGGATCAGTGCCGAAACGCGCTGCGGATGTTCGAGTGCATAAAGCGCCGAGATGCCGCCACCCATCGAATTGCCGCCAATGGCGAACCGCGTCAGGCCGAGCGTTTCGGTCAGCTCATGCACGAAGGCGGCCATGCCCTCGCGGCTGTAATCGTCGCCCGGTACGCGCCCCGTCAGTCCGTGTCCCGGCAGGTCCATGTTGACGATGCGATAGGTGCCGCCGAGTTCCGCGACCCAGGGTTCCCATGTGTGCAGCGAGGCATTTGACCCGTGCACCAGTACAAGGGCCGGTCCGTCCGGATTTCCCTCGTCGCGGAAATGCGCGCTCGCGCCTGAAGGCAACGTCACGAATTGCGAGGCGCCACCGGCGTATTTGCCGATCAACTCCTCGCGCGGCACGTCGAACCGCACGACCGAAATGACGATCACCGCAAATGCCAGCACGATCAGTGTCAGCGTTCCGAGCAGTATCCGCTTCACCATTTCCGTTCCCCCTGATGCGCCTCTTCGGCAGCCCCGTCCGTACCCGGATCGTCGGGCAACGGGGGCTGAAAAACAAGAGCCTCGCCGGCGGACACCGGCTGCGGCCGAGAAACCGCCGCCACCGGCGGCTCGACAACTCCTGCTTCCGCTGCGGGCTCCGAAGACAACGGCTCCGTCCGGGCAAGCGCGACGACCGGTGCCGTCCAGACAAGCTCGTCAAAGGCACCGGTCATCGGATTGATCGGCGACCAGCGCAAGGATCGATAGCCCTCACCCGTCCAGTGCGGATCCTCCGGTGCGTGCAGCGCACGGGAAAGCCAGCCGCGCGCGGCGCCGCGGTCGCCGAAGGCGCCCTCCTCGATCTCGGCCATCAACTCGCAGATGCGCTGTGTCGGCATCTCGTGAGCATCGGGGCCCACATAGGCGCCGAGAGCCTCGCGCGCCGCCGGCCAGTCGCGGGCGCCGATCGCGCCGCGTGCAACGAGAATGCGGCTTTCGATATGGTCCGGATTGTGCGCGGCCAGCACACGCGCACGAATGGCACGATCATAGCCGCTCTCGCCCTCAATCATGTCGAGCCAGACATCGGCGAGTTCGGGATGCGGCGCAGAGCCCCAGGCTGTCTCGATCAGCCGCGTCGCCTTGCGCGCGCGGCCGGTCTCGGCGCAGAGACGCGCCGCCAGCGCAACCGTCGGCGGAAAGGTCGGTTCGAGTACCGCCGCATCAAGGGCAAGCGCAACGGCATTTTCGAGTGCCGCCTTTCGTGCATCACCGGCCTGCCCATGCGCGGCCTCGACAGCCGTCATCGCCTTGCCGGTCAGCAGGACGGCGCGGCGGCGGCGTGCCTTGTCGCGTGAAATGACCCGCGCCGAAACTTCACGGTCGAGTGTCTTGAGCGCACCATCCCAATCCTCTTCGGCCGCCTCGATCTCGAAAACGGCCTGCGCGGCCCATGGCGTCTGTGGCCGCAGCTCGAAGGCACGCCGCGCATGGACCAGCGCCTGCTCCCGGTCGCCGGCGCGACGCGCCTGGATGAAGAGCCCGCGCAGACCCAGAAACGCCGTTTCCGGCGCATCGAGCATCCGTTCGAAATAGCCGGTCGCCGCAGCCTCGTCGCCTTCGAGTTGGGCGGCCTGCGCCGCCAGCAGCAATGTCAGGGGCGGTGCGTCGAGAAGCTTGTGCGCCTGGGCCGCATATCGTTTCGCATCGGCCGCATCGCCTGCCGCAACAGCCACCATGCCGCGCGACAGCGCCAGAAAACCCTTCTGCTGACGACGCTTCTCCAGAAAGGCGGAAACGCTCGCGGGCGTATCGAGAAACGCCGACACGACGCGATAGACGAGAAGGACCAGAAACGCCGCCAGTGCCATCACGCCGACACCGACCACGAAGCTCGTGCGGATTTCGAACCCGCGCCAATGCATCGTCAGATCGCCGGGATTTTCCGCAAGCCATATCGCAAGCGCGCTCAGAAGCGCGATGACGATGAAAATGAACAGGGCACGCAGCATCGCGGTGTCACTCCCTGCCTTGCGAGAGCTGGGTCGCAACGCGCGCCGAAAGATCGCGCAGCAGGATATCGATTTCGAGCCGTGCCTTTGCATCATCAAGCCAGGCTGCCGCCGCCTCGCCGGCCGGCCCCTGCAACATGTGTCCTTCGGCCACGGCGCCGGCAAGATCGTCTGTCCGCAGGCGCTCCTCCATGCGCGCGACAATCGCTTCGGTCGTCGCGCCCGAAATCTCGCCGGTGCGCCGGATCGTCACCAGCGATTTGGCATTGGCGACAAGGCGCAACCAGAGACCTTCTGCGCCGGCGCGCCGTTCCGCATCGAAAATGCCCTCGACAACCGATGGAAAACGCGCCTTGAGAGCAGCGCGTGTCGCAACGCCGCGCGCCGCGATCTCCGACAACGAGGCGATGCCGGCTTCGCCGGGCAGGAAGCTTGCAACCGCATCGAGTTCCGCCGCGAAAGGTGCGGCCGTTTCGGCGGTTCGGGCGAGGTTTGCAAGAGCAAGGCCGAGTGCGGCACGCGCAGCGGCATCCGGGTCCTCCTTCTTTTCCTCGAGAAGAACGACCCGTGCCTCCATCGTTTCGATCTGTGGTCCGAGGGCAGCAAGCCGCGCATCGAGTGCCTTGACCAGCACATCGAGGCCGCCGACCCGATCAGCCATGCCGGCGGGCGGCAGATCGGCCGCCAGCATATCGATCCGCTCCTGCGCGGCCTCCACCTGACGCCGCGTATCGTCGAGCGCCTGCGTCAGCAATTGCTGCTCGTCAGCAAGCCGCGCCATTTGCGCGTCTGGCGCCGCCGCCTCGACCGTCGCGACACCTTTCTCCACGGCATCGAGACGGGCGCCGAGCGCCTGCACGCGCGCCGCGATGCTGCGCACATCATTGCCGCTTTCCGGCTCGACCGCCGCCAGCCGCGCCTCGATATCGTCGAGGCGGCTATCCGGCACCGGACCGGTCGCCGGTCCGCCGAAGCCGAGAAACCAGGCCGCGGCGAGCGCGACGACGGCACCGCCCAGGCCGGCGGATGCCGCAACTGCGACACCTACTCCCGGCGATGCACCGGCCGCTGACTTCGGCCGCGCGTCGTCGCTACGCGTCTCCCCGCCGGCCGCCGTCTCGTCGCCTACCTCTTCCGCTGTGCCCTCAAGGGTACGCGGCCCCTTGCGCGGCTTTTCATTGTGCCGCCGCGCTTCCGCATCCGGCTTCAGAATTTCGGGCTCGGGACCCTTGCCCGCATCCGCATCGCTTGAATCAGTCATGAGGAACCATCTTGGGGGACATATCGGTTCGGCGGACACTATAGAGACTCAAAGACGCCGGGTCAGGACGAACTTGGCCGGCATCAGCGATCGAGCAGCGCGAGCAAGGTTGCCTGTTCGGGCTGCTCGGCGATTTTCACCGTAAGAAAGCTTGCATCGCCCAGCGCCTCGGCGACTGCAGGCGACAGGCAATAAGCGGTGATCGCCGCAAGTCCGGATTGGAGACCAGCGGCACGCACCAGAGACAGAAAGAGGCGGGCCGTTCGCGGCGAATAGAGAAGAACGCCATCGACACCGCCTTCGGCAAGCGCCTGCACAGCCGCTGAAGGAAGCGCGGCCGCCGGCGCCGCCTCGTAGAGGACCGCTCGTTCGACCTCGAAGCCCTGGACCGCCAGCACCGTCTGGAGATCGCCGGCGACCACGCTCCCCGCGACATGCAGCAGCGGCCCGCCATCGGGCGAGAGTTCGAGACAGACAAGGGCTGCCAGCGCGTCGACATCGCCCGCCGCCGCCTCGACCCAGCGAAACCCCGCATCGGCCATGGCCTGAGCGCTGGCCGGTCCGACAGCGAGAACGCGCACATTCTTCAGCGCCGCCGCTTCCGGCCGCCGCGCCAGCGCACGCGCACCATTGGCACTGGTGACCAGCAATGCCTGCCAGGCGCGCGAGGGTATGGCGGCTTGATCGAGAAAGCGGATCGACATGACAGGCGCCACGATCGGCTCATGGCCCCTGCCGGCAAGAATCCCCGCGAGCGCGGCCGCATCCGCTTCGGGCCGGGTGACCAGGAGCCGCATCGCCGCTCAGATCCCGTCGAAGAAATGCGGTCCCGCGCGGGATTTGAGCTCGAGCCCGGCATCGCGGCCCAGCGCAACACCGTCACTTGCAAGGCCCTCACGCGACGTTTCGAGCACCTCCGATCCGTCGGGTGTCAGGATCATCGCACGCAGCGTGAGTCGCTCGCCCGCGATCTCGGCCAGCGCAGCAATCGGCGTACGGCAGGAACCATCAAGGACGGCAAGCAGGGCCCGCTCCGCGGCGACGCGCAGACCGGTTTCCCGGTGATTGATCTTGGCCAGCAGATGAGCTGCCTCGTCGTCACCGGAACGGCGTTCGATGCCGATCGCGCCCTGCGCCACGGCCGGCAGCATGTGGTCCGGGGAAAGCGGTGACGTCACCTTGTCCTGAAACCCCATCCGGATCAGGCCGGCCATTGCCAGCAGCGTTGCATCGGCAACACCGTCGGCAAGTTTCGCGAGCCGCGTGTCGACATTGCCGCGAAACGGCACCACGCGAATATCGGGTCTGAGCGCCCGGATCTGTGCCGAGCGGCGAAGCGAGGACGTGCCGATAACCGCGCCTTTGGGCAACGCCGCCAGCGTTGCCGCCTTCGGCGAGAGAAACGCATCGCGCGGATCGGCACGCTCGAGCAGGCAATCGATGGTCAGTCCCTCAGGCAATGCGGTCGGCATGTCCTTCATCGAATGAACGGCGATGTCGATGCGTGCATCGGCCAGCTGTTCCTCGATTTCCTGCGTGAAAAGTCCCTTGCCGCCAATTTCGGACAATGCCCGATCCTGCACCCGGTCGCCTTCGGTACTGATGACGACGATCTCTGCCGCATGTTCGACCGACAGATGCTGGACCTGCGCGATCCGCCGCGCCACTTCATTGGCCTGGATCAGCGCGAGCTTCGATCCTCTGGTGCCGATACGGTAGCGCCGTTGCATGCGGGGTCTCTAAGGTTGTATGCCAACAGGAATTTCCGGGCGGCACAGATGCCGCACCGGCTTCTTATAGCCCCGTTTGCCCTCTGACGAGAGGGAAAGCCGGACCTTTTGGACTGAAAACCCGTGGCGAAACCGCTCACCCTGCTCGGCATCGAGACAAGCTGCGACGAGACGGCCGCCGCCGTTGTGCGCCGCGGCGCCGGCCCGGATGCCAGCGGCGAAATCCTCTCCAACGTCGTTTTTTCGCAGATTGCCGAACATGCACCGTTCGGCGGCGTGGTGCCGGAAATCGCGGCCCGCGCGCATGTCGAGCATCTCGACGGGCTGATCGCCCGGGCGCTGGACGAGGCCGGTATCGGCTGGGACGATCTCGACGGCGTGGCGGCAACCGCCGGTCCGGGCCTGATCGGCGGCGTCATTGTTGGCCTGATGACGGCCAAGGGCATTGCGGCGGCGCGGGGTCTGCCGCTGATCGCGGTCAACCATCTCGAAGGTCATGCGCTGACGGCACGGCTGACCGACGGCCTGCCCTTCCCCTATCTGCTGCTGCTGGTTTCGGGCGGGCACAGCCAGCTTCTTGTTGTCGAGGGAGTTGGTCGCTATCGCCGCCTCGGAACGACGATCGACGACGCGGTGGGAGAAGCCTTCGACAAGGTTGCCAAGCTGCTGGGCCTGGGCTTTCCCGGCGGGCCGGCGGTCGAACGCGCCGCGCTGGAGGGCGATGCGACGCGCTTTGCGCTGCCGCGGCCGATGATGGGCAGGCCGGGCTGCGATTTTTCCTTCTCGGGCCTGAAGACCGCCGTACGGCAGGCCGCCGAAACCCATGGCCGTCTGGGCGACCAGGACCGCGCCGACATCGCCGCCTCGTTTCAGGCTGCAGTCGCCGATGTGCTGGCGGAGCGTACGGAAAATGCGATGGCGCTGGCCTCCGAAGCGATCCCGGCCGGCTATCGGCATCTGGTCGTCGCCGGCGGCGTCGCCGCAAATCAGTTGCTGCGCGAACGGCTGAAGGTTTCAGCCCATGCCTGCGGCTATGAGATCGTCGTGCCGCCACTGAAGCTCTGCACCGACAATGGCGCAATGATCGCCTGGGCAGGCGCCGAACGACTGGCGCTCGGCCTTGTCGACCCGATCTCGATCGGCCCCCGCGCCCGCTGGCCGCTGGACGCCGAAGCCGCCTCGGCCGGCGCAAAAGCCTGAAAGGAACCCACATGAGTCTGCAGTTGACCTTGATCGACCTGCTGATCCGCTGGCAGATCAAGCGCCGCTTCCGCAAGAACCCGGACGTCAACCTGTTGCGGCCGCTGATGCTGCAGATGGAGCCGCGTTCCTCGAAGCTGCCGGCCGTGATCGATTGCCAACCGCTGGAGCTCGGCGGCATACCGGCCGAAAGGCTGTCGGCGCCCGAGACGCGGGCCGACGCGGCGTTTCTCTATATTCATGGCGGCGGCTTTGTTGCCGGATCGCCGCGCACACATCGCCCACTGACCTGGCGGCTGGCGAAAGAGATCGGCGTGCCGGTCTATGCGATCGACTACAGGTTGGCGCCCGAACATCTCTTCCCGGCGGGGCTCGACGATTGCGTCACAGCCTACCGCGCGCTCATCGCCCGCGGCCTGTCGCCGAAATCGATCCTGGTCGGCGGCGATTCGGCCGGCGGCAACCTGACGCTGGCGCTTGTCCTGCGCCTCAAGGCGGAAGGTCTGCCCCTGCCGGCGGCGCTGATCTGCCTGTCGCCCGCCACCGACATGACCGGCAGCGGCGCCTCGCTCGAGTCGAATGCCGAGACGGACGCGATATTCGTGCCTGAAATCATGCATAGTCTGATGCCGGCCTATTGCCCGGGCGCCGCGCCGGAAAACCCCTATCTTTCGCCGCTTTTCGGCGACCTTTCCGGCTTTCCGTCAACGCTCATTCAGGTCGGCGAGCGCGAAATCCTGAGGGATGACGCCGTCCGCATGGCAGCCGCGCTGAAAGCCGCCGGCGCCGCTGCGACGCTCGAGGTCTGGCCGAAGGTCTGGCATGTCTGGCATCTCAACGCCGACATGCTGCCCGAAGCCCGCGAGGCAATCGCGCATATCGTGCGTTTCGCCCGCCAGCATCTCGATTGACAAAAAAGGACCCCGCCGCGGGGGAGGCGGCGGGGTCAAGAGACCCTTGGGGGGCAAGGGTCCTGGGATCGCCGGGCTCCGTGAGGGGAGGGAGAGGAGCCCGGACGGGGAAATCAGACGATGGTGGCGACGCCCGAGGTCTGCACGATCAGCGCGAGCGTGTAGGCCACAAACAGCGCGGCGATGGCTTTGGCGGCGACGCGCTCCACAAGGGGGAAGACTTTCCGGTTCTGCGTCATGGCAATGGTCTTTCGATGGCTGGCGGCCAATGCCGCCGGTGATGGGTATGCCGTTCCCGCTCAGGCCGCGTACTGGGAGGCGATCTGAGCCAGAAAGACGAGCGAGTAACCGCCGACAGCGAGGGTGATGACGCGGTTGGTCAGCTTGCTGGAGATGTTGATCATGGCTCTTGCTCCTGTGTTCCTTGTCGGCGGGTCGGGTCCGGTGTCCCGCTGACAGAGGGGATTTAGGAGCTGGAAAATCAAAAACAATGAACAAAATAAAAAATGTTCAATCATCAGGATTTATGTTGCGGCGCGGCAACACATAACACGGCATCCCGCTGTGTTTTGTTAATGAAATCAGGGGCCTGGAATACAAAAAGGTGCATCGAAAAATGCGATGCGCCGCAATAAAAACAGGATTTTGAACGAGGGTTTAGAGCGGCTCAAGCTTCCGCGAGTTGTTTGTGCGGGTCGCAACAGGCAGCGCCGCCCTTCAAGCCCGCGACGATCAGCTGATAGACGCCTTCCAGTTCGCGTTCGAGTTTTTCGAGCGGCAAGCGCGTGAAGAGCTGCGGGTAGCTGAATTTCAGCGTGGCGGCCTGGATCATCTCGGCGGCGAATTCCGGTTCGGGCACCTTGAACTCGCCCGACATGTTGCCGAGCTCGACGATGCGGGCGAGAACCTCGCGTTCCCGTTTCAGTCCCTCATTGTGGAACTCGGGCCGCTCGGCGGTGACGATCTGCGCCATCTCGACGATCTTCGGATCTTCCTCGAGCTTGTGGAAGGTCTCGCGCAGATCCATGAAGAGGAAATCGTAGAGCCGTTGCGCGGCGCTGCGCCCGGGCGCGGTCAGGATGCGCGACAGATCCTCGGCCGTCTGCATCGACGCCTCGCGGCAGATCGCTTCGGCGATGTCGAGCTTGCCCGGAAAATAACGGTAGAGATTGCCCGGCGACATCTCGCAATCGGACGCAAGCTCGGCCATGGTCGTCTTGGTATAGCCGTAATGCATGAAGCGCCGCTTGGCGGCGTCGATGATTTTCTGATGCGTCGCGTCGTGAGCAGTCATACAAATGACTATAATGCGACCGAGTAAATAATCAACGAACCGTTCAATCGTTAGAACCTGCACCGGATTGCGGGAGGGAGGGCCCTGTTGGCCGCAAAGCAGATCAGCAACATCGCCGTCATCGGTGCCGGCGCCTGGGGCACGGCGCTGGCCCAGGTGGCGGCCCGCGCCGGCTGCCGGGTGACGCTCTGGGCGCGCGAGGCCGAGGTCGCCGAGGCGATCAACCGGCGCCATGTCAACGCGCTCTTCCTGCCGGGCATCCCGCTCGAGGCGACGATCCGGGCGACGACCGAAATGGCCGAGGCGGCGACCGCCGAGGCGCTGCTGATGGTGACGCCGGCCCAGCATATGCGCCGGGTACTGACGGAACTGGCTCCCGTCGTCGCGGCCGGCACGCCGGTGGTGCTCTGCGCCAAGGGCATCGAACAGGAAACCGGCAAGCTGCTGACCGAGGTCCTGGCCGAAACCGTGCCGCAGGCGCAAGCCGCCGTGCTCTCCGGCCCGAGCTTCGCCGCCGAGGTCGCGCGCGGCCTGCCGACCGCGGTGACGCTGGCCTGCGCCGACGAGACGACGGGCGAAGCGCTCGCCCATGCGATCGGCCTGCCGACCTTCCGCCCCTATTATTCCGCCGACCTGACCGGCGCCGAGATCGGCGGCGCGGTCAAGAACGTGCTGGCGATCGCCTGCGGCATTGTCGAGGGCAAGAAATTCGGCGAGAGTGCACGCGCCGCGCTGACGACGCGCGGCTTTGCCGAACTGACAAGGCTCGGCCTCGCGCTGGGCGCCCGCGCCGAAACGCTGACAGGGCTCTCCGGTCTTGGCGATCTGATCCTGACCTGCAACTCGGTGAAGTCGCGCAACATGTCGCTGGGAATGGCGCTGGGCGAGGGCAAGACGCTCGACGAGATCATGGGCGCGCGCAACTCGGTCAGCGAGGGCGTGCATTCGGCCGCCGCGGTCGTGGCCCTCGCCGCCCGCCACAAGGTCGAGATGCCGATCGCCGAGGCGGTCGCGGCGATCGTCGCCGGCAAGGCCGGCGTCGACGAGGCGATTGCCGCATTGCTGGCCCGCCCGATCGGCCGCGAGAATTGAAACGACCAACACAACGGAACGACGCCAATGCTTTTCTGCCTGATCTGTACCGACAAGCCGGACGCGCTGGAGCTTCGCCTCGCCAATCGCGAGGCGCATCTGAAATACTGGGGCGAGGCGGCTTGCGTGAAGATCGGCGGGCCTTTCACCAATGACGATGCAAGCGTGATGAACGGTTCGCTGCTGGTGATCGATGTCGCCGATCGCGCCGCCGCCGAAAGGCTGGTCGCGAACGATCCCTACAACAAGGCCGGCCTCTTTCAGCACACGGATATACGCGCCTGGAAATGGCTGCTCGGCCCGCAGCAATAAGCGCGAAGGAACGGCGAACATGGCCTACTGGCTTTTCAAGTCCGAACCCTCGACCTGGTCCTGGGACGACCAGAAGAAGAAGGGCGCCCGGGGCGAGCCCTGGAACGGCGTGCGCAACTACCAGGCCAACAACAACATGAAGGCGATGAAGAAGGGCGACCTCGGCTTCTTCTATCATTCGGTCGACGAGAAGCGCATCGTCGGCATCGTCCGCGTGATCGGCGAACATCGCCCCGACCCGACCGACGAGACGGGCCGCTTCGGGCTTGTCGATATCGAGGCGGTGTGCGACATGCCCGCGCCCGTGACGCTGGCCGACGTCAAGGGCGAGCCGCGCCTGGCCGAGATGGCGCTGCTGAAACAGTCGCGGCTTTCGGTCCAGCCGGTCCGCGCCGGGGAGTGGAAACGGATCTGCGCCATGGGCGGATTGAAGAAGGCGCCGTGACCGGGGACAACTTCATCCGTTGACGGAGGATGAGGGCCGGAAGGCACAGCCGATCGACAGCGAAAACGACAGCGACCCCCCCCTCTGTCACGCAACTGTCAAAAAACTGTCACAAATCGAATTCGAACATTTCCCGGTGCCGGGATGAGAGACCGCAAAGGAGACGAATGCGTCTCTCTTTTCGTCGCGGCACCGCAACGCAACATCGACTTGTCCCCGATTCGGGGATAAGCGACGCGACTTATCCCCGCTGTGGCCCGGGTACACCAGCGCAGCGCTGCGCTGTGGCGTTTGGGTGACAGTGCAGAAAACGGCGCACACGGACCAAGTGACCGCTGTCACTCCGCCTCGAATTTGCGGAAATCCTCGATCAGGCCGGCCGCCGACAGGGCGAGGAGCTTTTCGCCGTCGGCGGGATCGGCCAGCGAGGGGTCGGAGCCGATGCGCCCGTCCGGGAAGGCGGCGCGGTAGCTTTCGGCGTCCGTGTAGCGGCCCCAGGGCGCGACCTTGGGCGTCATCTCGGCCTGCTTGATCGCGGCCGGATAGACGAACTGCGTGACCGCGACTTCGGACGGCGTCGCATGCGCGCCATGCGCGGCGCCATAGCGCGTCTTGCAGAAATCGGTGACCGGCTTGAAGTCCCACCAGTTGGCGCGCCTGCATTTGACCGGGCCGCGATTGGAGGCCGCATTGCCGAGCGAGCTGTCGGCATAGATCTCGGCGAAGGCCGCCTCGATGGTCGCGACATTGCCGCCATGCCCGTTGAAGAAATAGATGCGCTCGAAGCCGTGGCGGGCCAGCGACGACACCCAGTCGTGAATCGCCGCGATCATGGTCGAGGGCCGGAGCGTCATCGAGCCCGGAAAGCCGAGGTGATGCTGCGCGACGCCGACATTGAAGGTCGGGCCGACCAGAAAGCCGGCTTCCTCGCTCGCGCGATGCGCGATGGCCTCGGGGCAGATCGCATCGGTGCCGATCAGCCCGTTCGGCCCGTGCTGCTCCGTCGAGCCGATCGGGATGACGATCCCCTTCGACTTTTCGAGATAGGCCTCGATCTCGGGCCAGGTGGAGAGATGCAGCAGCATGGGGGGAGCATAAGGGAGATGGCGGCGAATGTGGAATCGGGGCGGCATGCTGCTGGTGAGGGGATGGGGCGAAGAAAGGGAAGGACTCACGCAGAGGCGCAGAGACGCAGAGATGTCGTGATGCGGGGCAAAGGCATCGGACCCTCGCCAGCGCAGAGAAGGTTTGTTGGCGCTTCGCGCCGGAAGAAGCACTTTCCCACACTTGTCTTTGCCGGGCTCGACCCACTGCTGTCCGGTTAAGCATAGGCAATCTCCAGTTGCGCAGGATTTGGCGGT
>NZ_CAXBIB010000022.1:0-49091 GCF_963975745.1 uncultured Parvibaculum sp.
CGACGACCCCTTGTCCCCCAGACAAGTGCGCTACCGGGCTGCGCTACGCTCCGACCGGACGAGGAGCGAACCCCTCAGGCGGCGCGGACTATAGACGCAGCACCCCATTGCGGCAACGGCTCAAATCGGGCTTTTTCCGTTATTTTTGAAGGCTCTCAGCCCTCCTCTTCCTCATCCGCCCAGAGCGTCTCGTCGATCTCGTCCTTCAACGAAATCAGGTCCTCCAGGATCGCCGCCAGCTGCTTGCGGCCGGCGCCCTTGATCGGACGCTCGATGCCGTCGCGCTCTTCCTGATCGCCGCGCTCGACCGCCTCGCGCGCAAGCTCGGCCACAGAGGCGTCGACCATCCCCTTGCCGGTCTCGGTGACGAACTTAACGCCTTGTTCGCGAAAGACTTTCTGGACGCCCTTGATGGTATAGCCGTCATTGTAGAGCAGCGTCCGGACGCCGCGCAGCAGGTCGACATCCTCGGGCCGGTAATAGCGCCGCCCGCCGCCGCGCTTCAGCGGCCGGATCTGGTTGAACTTGCTCTCCCAGAAACGCAGCACATGCTGCGGCACATCGAGCTCGGCTGCGACCTCGCTGATGGTACGAAAGGCATCGGCTGACTTTTGTATCGTCAAATCAGGTCCCTGCTGACCTTCCCGAACACGATGGATGAACACGGGCCGGCTCAATGACGCACCGCCCCGTCGCCTAGTCGGCGGCCGCCGACTTGCCGCTCAGCGCTCCGTTGATGCGCTCCTTGAGCACATGGCTCGGCCGGAACACCAGAACCCGCCGCGGCTTGATCGGCACTTCCTCGCCGGTTTTCGGATTGCGGCCCATGCGGCCGCCCTTCTTCCGTACCGAGAACGATCCGAAAGACGACAGCTTGACGGTTTCGCCCTGCGCCAGACTGTCGGCGATCTGCGACAACACCAGTTCCACCAGCTCCGCCGACTCGTTCCGCGACAAGCCGACTTCCTGATAGACCGCCTCGCTCAATTGCGCACGCGTGACAGTTTCCCCCATGGCCTCCACCTCTGCAGTTTCTCCCGAAGCCTATTGCCCCGCCGGAAACCCGTCAATATCAATGGGATGGGCGATTTTTCTCAAGTTCGGGATTCAAGAGTCATTCTGCCTTCCGGCAGCCGTCCCTAGAACCGGAGCAGAACCGAGCCCCATGTGAATCCGCCGCCCATCGCTTCCAGCAGAACGAGGTCGCCCCGCTTGATTCGGCCATCCCTGACCGCCGTATCGAGCGCCAGCGGCACCGATGCCGCCGATGTATTGCCCTGGTCGGCCACCGTCAGCACCACCTTCTCGGGCGGCAAACCGATGCGTTTCGCGGTCCCGTCGAGGATGCGTTTGTTGGCCTGATGCGGCACGAACCAGTCGATCTGGTCGGCCGTCAGCCCGGTTGCCGCCAGCGATTCGTTGATCGCCTCGGCAATATTGACCACGGCATGACGAAACACCTCACGGCCTTCCATGCGGACATGACCGGTCGACTGCGTCGACGAGGGCCCGCCGTCGACATAGAGCTTTTCCTTGTAGCGACCGTCCGAATGAAGATGGGCGGTCAGCACGCCGCGATCGGCATTCGTGCCGGCACCCTCCATGCCGGTGACGACGACCGCGCCCGCCCCGTCGCCGAACAGCACGCAAGTCGTGCGATCGGTCCAGTCAAGCAGCCGCGAAAACGTCTCGGCCCCGATCACCAGCGCTGTCTTCGACTGGCCGGTGCGGATGAACGTGTCGGCAATAGTCAGCGCATAGACGAAGCCCGAACAGACGGCCTGAATGTCGAACGCCGCGCCGTGGTGCAGGCCAAGATCGGCCTGGACCGAGACCGCCGTCGCTGGAAACGTATTGTCGGGTGTTGTTGTTGCCAGAATGATCGTGTCGATTTCCTGCACATCGATTCCGGCATCGGCGATAGCCGCCCGCGCCGCCGCCAGCGCAAGGTGCGAGGTCAGCTCGCCATCGGCCGCAATATGCCGCCGATGAATGCCTGTTCGCTCCACGATCCATTCATCGGTCGTGTCGACGACCCTTGCGAGATCGTCGTTGGTCATCACACGGTCCGGCAGAAAGCTGCCTGTGCCCTTGATTACTGTCCTGATTGTACTCACGAAAGAACTGCCTCGGATTCCGGTGTGTTTGTTTTTGGGCTCTGACCGTTGGCGTCGGCGTCAAATCCGTTGAGAAGGCAGAGATCGGCCGTGATCCTGCTGACCAGATCGGCCGAGGCGACATCGACGGCCACATCGATGGCCGCGGCAAAGCCCGTCGCATCGGTTCCACCATGGCTTTTGACAACCAGCCCGTTGAGACCGAGAAAAACCGCTCCGTTCGACGCCCGCGGATCGAGCTTGGCGGCCAACGCACGAAAGGCCCCTTTTGCGAACAGATAACCGATACGGGCCATGAGCGAACGGCTGATGGCCGCCCGCAGATATTCCATGACCAGCCGGGCTGTACCTTCGGCCGTCTTCAACGCGATGTTGCCCGTATAGCCGTCCGTCACGACCACATCGACGGTTCCCTTCGAAATATCGTCCCCTTCGACAAAGCCGTGAAAATGCATCGGAAGCTGTGCGTCACGCAGCATCTGCGCGGCGTCCTTCACCTGCTCAGTGCCCTTGACCTCTTCCTCACCGATATTGAGCAGGCCGACCAGCGGTCGCTCCAGATTGAAGACGACACGCGCAAAGGCCTCGCCCATCACGGCGAACTGGACGAGCTGCGACGCATCCGGTCCGATGGTCGCGCCGAGATCGAGCACGACGCTCTCGCCCCGCGCGGTCGGCCAGAGCGCGGCCAGCGCCGGCCGCTCGACATTCGGCATCGTCTTGAGGATGACCTTCGACATCGCCATCAGCGCGCCCGTATTGCCCGCCGAGACGACGACCTGCGCCTTGCCCTCCTTCACCGCATCGATGGCGAGCCACATACTGCTCGTCTTGCGGCCCCGCCGAAGTGCCTGGCTCGGCTTGTCCGTCATCGACACGGCGATATCTGTATGCACGATCTCGCTGACGGAGGCGACGCGCGGATGCTTCTCAAGCAGCGGACGAATCCGGGCCTCGTCGCCATAGATCAGGAAACGCACATCGGGATGCCGGATCGAGGCAACTTCTGCACCACCGATTACCGTCGCAGGCCCGTGGTCCCCCCCCATGCCGTCCAGCGCTATGGTTATTCCTCGCGTCACCTGGAGGTCCTCTTCAAGAATCCCTGCGCGCCATCGGCCGGCACGCGCCCGGAAGATACAAGGTTGTCGATGTGAAACAATAGCTGGAAATGACCCGAAATCCCGGCGAATCAGTCATTTTTCTTGAGTTTCTCAAGCACGGCAAAAGGATTGGGGCGTTCTTCCGCAGCGGCGGCGGAAGCCTCAGGAGAAGGATTATACGCTGCGTCCGGTCGCCGGGGATAAGGTTCGATGGCTAGCGCCAGCGCCTCCGCAACGGCCTCGCCAATATCGATTGCACCGTTCTCCATGGGCTCCGGTGCATCGTCGCCCTCGGCCTCAACCAGTATCTCCCGGCCATCGGCGATCCCGTCCGGCTCGACCAGATGCGCCGGCATCCAGCGCCGGGTAAAATTTTCATCGATCCGCTGCGGCACGGGATCGAGCGTCACGACACAGGACTGCGTGAGCTGCGCCTCGAACCGGCAGTCGAGTATTAGCCCATGCTTGCGAAACGGTCTGATCCGCGCCGTTCCACGAAGGACTTGCAGTTCGAGAATGCCGAAGCGCCGCGCCAGTGCCGCACGTGTCTTTGCATCGGCTTCGAATGCGATCTGCGCACCAGTGGGTGGCACATCCTTGGCGGCAATCCTGAGTCTGAACTCGGGTTCAGGGACAGATGGTGTTTGCAGCGTCATGGATCAGATTCCAGCCGCAAGGCCGGCCGCCGCGCCCGCCTCTTCGGGCGGGGGCATGAAGTCCACACGACCAGCCGTGATCTCCTCGAAAGGTTGCGCTGCGAGCGTCAGATCGCACCGCCTTGCATAAGAGGCAAGGCCGACCGCTTGCGCCGTTGTCTCGGTTTCTCCGAACACATTGCGGGCCAGCGCCTCGGCAAGCAGCGCCTCGCCATCGGCACGCAACCCTTCCTCATAGGCACCAATGCGGCCATAGAAAGACGATGCCATCGCCTTGATCTTCTTGCCGACCGAAAGGTCGCCTACGCCCATCTCCCGCAATGTCTGGTCCATATCGTCGAAGAGAATGTCGAATAGCCGTTGACCCAGCGCCCGCCCCTCCGCACCGCCGGCCCGCAGGCGCCGCAAGACCAGAAAGGCATGAAGGCAGACCATCTCGAATCGACCCTCGACCGTGTCGGGGACCCCACCATGGAGATAGAATCCAGGCAGCCGCGACTGGGCCACAACCGCCCGGTACAGCGAAAAGGCCTCATCTTCGCCGCGGTTCCGAGCGAAAATTCGTTTCCATATCATGGCTTGGCTCCGGCGGCTGGGCATACGGCTTGCCCTCGGCCGCATATGTCGATTGAATTTACCGGGCGACAAGGGTAGGTCAACGTCAGAACTTTCGGTCCCAGGAGCCTCATCAATGACACCGCCGCGTCTGAGCCAAACCGTCCGGACGATCATGATCGCCGCCTGCCTGACTACATCTGCGGCGGTGCTGGCGGCATGTTCACCCGTCGTGGAGGAACGAGGTTACATTTTCGATCCGAACGACCTGACGAAGATTCAGCCTGGCATCACCAGCAAGGAGCAGGTCCGCTCGATCATGGGGTCACCCTCGACGACGTCAACCGTCGACGGCGAGGCTTGGTACTACATATCCAGCAAGTTCGAAACGACCACTTTTTACCGTCCGAAGGAAGTCGATCGGGCCGTTGCGGCATTCTATTTTGAAAAGACCGATGTGGTCCAGGAGGTTGCTTACTACGGCCTCGAAGATGGGCAGATCGTCAATTTCGTCGATCGCACCACGCCAACACGCGGCAAGGAACTAACGGTGCTTGGACAGATCTTCGGCAATCTCGGACGCTACAACGCCCCGGGCGCCGCCATACCGGGCGTCGGCACAGGAAATCCGGGCGGCCGCCGGTAAAGCAAACGGCGGCCGGGCGCTACCCGACATCCGCTTCGGGCGTTCCGAACAATTTCTCGATGGCCCTTTCGGCGGCATCCGAGAAGGGCCGCAGCGTCGTGTCGACACCCTTTGATCGCAGCATCGCGCCGTCAGCATCGCTGCTGGCAATCGCAGCAATGTGCCCGCCGAAGCCCCGCCCCCTGACCGCTTCGACAAGCGCCAAACGCGGATCCTCATGCGTGACCCCGATTTCATGGGGCGGCACTGCGATAATGATGTAGCGCGCCGTTCCCAGCGGCAATGATTCATGCATGTCCGGATCAAACAGGTCGCCATACATCACGCTTGCGCCGCTGTGCCCCCAATCGCGGATCACATCCGGGTCGAAATCGACACCCAGCACACCCAGGCCGCGCTCGCGAAACCCCGAATAGAGTGAACGTCCATACCGACCCAGCCCGAAAAGAATGACGTCGTAGCGTGCCGCGGACGTTCCATCGGAAATCTGCTGCTCGCGATGCGCGATCCGGCGCTCGAAGATGCCGAGATAGGGCTCGATAAAACTATAGAGCGGTTGGGAATAGAGGATCATGTAGGTCGAGAGGCCAATGGTGATCACGCCGACCAGCGTCACAAGTCCCACGGCATCTTCGCTGACATGACCAAGCCCGAGCCCGAGCGCAATGAAGATCAGTGAGAATTCGCTGATCTGGGCGACCGTCAGGCCGGCCAGAAACCCGGTACGTTTGCGGTATCCCATCAGCCCCATGATCGCCATCACGATCAGCGGATTTCCGATCAGCACGAAAAGCGAAAGCAGAATCGCCGGTCCCACAGCATCGCCGACGACACGCAGGTCGAGATGGGAGCCGAGCGAAATGAAAAAGAACACCAGCAGGAAGTCACGCAGACTCGTCAGCCGCGATCCGATGGCTTCCCGGAAAGGCGTCGAGGCCAGCGCTACCCCCGCGATCAGACCGCCAAGCTCCTTGCTGAAGCCAAGATACTCGCCAAGGGCCGCAAAGGCCGCCGCCAGCCCCAGCGCGAAGACGATCAGCAATTCAGGCGCCTTGGCCATGCGGCTGAGGATGGGGTGCGCGACGCGGCTGACGACAAGCCAGAGCAAAATCAGCGGCACGGCGCCGGCCGCAAGCGCCAGTGCAGCGTCGACAAGTCCGGTCTCCTCAGCGGCGCTCGCAGTCAGCGCCGACATGACCGCCATCGCGAGCACGACCGCAAGGTCTTGTACGATCAGGAAACCGAGCGCAATCCGGCCGTGAAGGGCGTCGAGTTCGCGTTTGTCCGACAGCAGCTTGACGATGATGATGGTGCTGGAAAATGTGAGGGCGACAGCCACATAAAGGCTTGCAATCGGCGACATGCCGAGGCCGATGCAGATCAGAAACCCGACGACCGACGTGAAGAGAATTTGTCCAACGCCGGTGTTCAGTGCGACCACGCCGAGCGTCCGCACCAGGTTGAGATCGAGCTTCAGGCCAACGAGGAACAGGAGCAGCGTCACGCCGAGCTCAGAAAGCAGCTTCAGATAGTCGGTCGACTGGACGATGTCAAAACCGGCGGGGCCTGCCAGCATGCCGACAATGATGAAGCTGACGATCATCGGCTGGCGCAACCAGATGCCCAACAGGCCGATCAACGAAGCCAGCATCAAGAGGGCCGCTATTTCATAAAAAACGGTCGCTTCCGGCACCGGCCCCTCCCTGTCGCATCGCCTGCAGTTTCAGTCTATTCGGCCCGTCGGTCAAACGTGCGAAAAGGCCCCGCGGGATTTCTCCCTCAGGGCCTTTCCTTGTCGGCCTTGAAGCCGGTTTAGTGAGCCAGCACCGCCAGCAGCAGAAGCGCCACGATGTTGGTGATCTTGATCATCGGATTGACGGCCGGGCCGGCGGTGTCCTTGTAAGGGTCACCCACCGTGTCGCCGGTCACGGCAGCCTTGTGGGCTTCGGAGCCCTTGCCGCCATAGTTGCCGTCCTCGATGTACTTCTTTGCATTGTCCCAAGCACCGCCACCGGAGGTCATCGAGATGGCAACGAAGAGACCGGTCACGATGACACCGAGCAGCATCGCACCGACCGCCGAGAAGGCGGCCGACTTGTCGGCAATGCCGAGGATGATGAAATACAGCACAACCGGCGACAGAACCGGCAGCATCGACGGGATGATCATTTCCTTGATCGCGGCCTTGGTCAGCATGTCGACCGCACGCGCGTAGTCAGGCTTGGACGTGCCGGCCATGATGCCCGGATCGGCCTTGAACTGACGACGCACTTCCTCGACGACCGAGCCCGCGGCGCGACCAACGGCGGTCATGCCCATCGAACCGAACAGGTAAGGCAGCAGGCCGCCGATGAAGAGACCGATCACAACATACGGGTTGGAGAGCGAGAAGTCGGGGCTGACACCAGCGAAGTACCCGTAGGTCTCCGAGTTGGCCGCGAAGAACTTCAGGTCTTCCGTATAGGCTGCGAAGAGCACCAGCGCGCCGAGGCCCGCCGAACCGATCGCATAGCCCTTGGTGACCGCCTTCGTCGTGTTGCCGACGGCATCGAGTGCGTCGGTCGTCTTGCGAACGTCGGCCGGAAGGTCCGCCATCTCGGCGATGCCGCCCGCGTTGTCCGTCACCGGGCCGAAGGCGTCGAGCGCAACCACCATACCGGCCAGCGCCAGCATGGTCGTCACCGCGATGGCGATGCCGAAGAGACCAGCAAGACCGTAGGTGACAAGAATGCCGACAACGATGACCAGCGCCGGCAACGCCGTCGCTTCCATCGAGATCGCCAGGCCCTGGATCACATTGGTACCATGCCCGGTGGCCGAAGCCGCCGCCACCGACCGCACCGGACGAAAATTGACGCCCGTATAGTATTCGGTGATCCAGATGATGAGGCCGGTCACGATCAGACCGGCGATACCGCAGATATAAAGGCTGAAGCCGGTAAATGGCTTTCCGTTGACGACAAACTCGGAGTCGAGACCGATGACGGCATCGGTCACGAAATAGAGCGCGATCAGCGACAGCACTGCTGAAGCGATGAAGCCCTTGTAGAGCGCGCCCATGATGTTGTTGCTCTTGCCGAGCCGCACGAAGAACGTGCCGATGATCGAGGTCACGATGCAGGCACCGCCAATGGCCAGCGGATAGAGCATCATGTTGTCGAGCCCGGCGCCGACAAAGAAGATCGAGGCCAGAACCATCGTGGCGACAACCGTCACCGCATAGGTTTCGAAAAGGTCGGCCGCCATGCCGGCGCAATCGCCGACATTGTCGCCGACATTGTCGGCGATCGTCGCGGGATTGCGGGGATCGTCTTCCGGAATACCGGCTTCGACCTTGCCGACAAGATCGCCGCCCACGTCAGCACCCTTGGTGAAGATACCGCCGCCGAGACGTGCGAAGATCGAAATCAGCGAAGCACCGAAACCGAGCGCGACAAGAGCGTCGATGACTTCGCGCGACCCGGCATCAAGGCCGAGATGGACCGTCAGCACTGCGTAATAGACCGCGACCGACAGCAGCGCGAGACCCGCAACGAGCATGCCCGTTACCGCACCGGACTTGAACGCCACATTGAGGCCGGCCGAGAGACTGACGCTGGAGGCTTGCGTGGTGCGCACATTGGCGCGCACCGAAACCAGCATGCCGATATAGCCCGCCGCGCCCGACAGCGTCGCACCGACCAGGAAGCCGATCGCGACTTTCAGGGTCAGCAAGTACCAGACGATAAGGAAGATGACCGCGCCGACGATGGCGATGGTCGTGTACTGACGCGCGAGATAGGCGCTGGCGCCTTCCTGGATCGCCGCTGCGATCTCCTGCATGCGCGCATTGCCTGCATCCATCGCCAGCACCGAGCGGATAGCCCAGATGCCGTAGACGAGCGCCAGCAGCCCGCAGCCGATAATAGCCCACAAAGCAGTGCTCATTGTTTTGTCCTTAGGTTTCCTTGACGGATTGTACCGGCGGGAACTTCCACTCGGCCTCCGGCGCTGCCGCGCCGGAAGTCCTCCCCCAGCCGAATGCAGAAATCGCGCGGAAAGATGCCAAATACGGCTTGGGAAAGCAACCGCCCGTCCGGACGGTCGGTTGGCCTAAAAATGACGATATCCCAAATGCTTGAGTGCCAGGGGGCGGCCGTCGGAATCGACCGCAAATACCCCCTCTGCGGCAGGCAGGATGGTCCCGATTCGGGCAATCGGGGTCTGCGTTTCCGCAGCGACACGGGCGATATCGGGCCCCCGTCCCGGAGGGGCCGCGAACAGAATCTCGTAATCGTCGCCGCCACCGGCAATCGCCCCGATCAACCCGGCGTCCCTGGCAAGAGCGGCGCGCGCCGCGTCGGACAGCGGCAGCCGCGCCATCTCGATTCGGGCACCGACACCGGAAACCGCGCACAGATGGCCCAGATCGGCCATCAGGCCATCAGATACATCGAGCGCTGCATGTGCGATTTCCCGCAGCCCCTGCCCCGCGGCCAGCCGCGGCCTGGGCAACCGGTAGCGGTCACGTAGCCAATCCCGGTGCGCGGCACCGAGATCGCCAAGACTACCTTGCAGAACCTTGAGGCCGAGCGCAGCATCGCCAATCGTTCCGGTTACGTAGATACCGTCCCCGACACCGGCGCCCCGCCGATGCATCATTTGGCCTTCGGGCACCTCTCCGATGGCCGTCAGCGTGAATGTCGGCGGACCCGGCGTCCGCACCGTGTCGCCGCCCCAGAGCGAGATACCGTAGGTCTCCTGGTCGCCGGCCAACCCTGCCGCAAACGACCGCATCCAGCCGATATCGGTGTCCGATTGCCAGGCGGTGACCAGCAGATAGCCTTTCGGCACAGCTCCCTTGGCCGCCAGATCCGATAGATTGACCCGCAACAGTTTGCGCGCCACCGCTTCGGCCGGATCGTCGGGCAGAAAATGAACGCCCTCGACCATCGCATCCACAGTAAGGATGGATTGATGCCCCGGACGGACAGCATAAAGCGCGGCATCGTCCGTGAGCCCCAGCGCTTCCGGCGCCGACGCGGCAAGCGGTGCGAACAACTCCGCGATCAGCGTAAATTCGTCGCGTGCCTCAGCCCTGTCCGGCGGCGCCATGATCCGCTCCTGCGTCGCGTCGGATTTCGCGGCCGAGCCGGTCGAGAACGGCATTGACGACGCCTGGTTCATCCCCTTCGAAGAAGGCATGCGCCACATCGACATATTCGTTAATGACGACCTTGACAGGCACATCCTTGCAACGACGAAGCTCGTAGACGCCGGAGCGAAGAATGGCCCGCAACGTCGCGTCAAGCCGCGCAAGCGACCATCCTTTCGCCAGCGCACCGTTCACTTGCACATCGAGTTCGCGCTGTTCGCGGACCACGCCGCGAACGATATCGTCGAAATGATCCGTATCGGCTTCGACGATCTCTTCATTTTCCATCGGCCTTTCAAGAAGATGTTGCGTGAATTCGTCAATCGCATCTTCAAGCGGCGTCCCGGCGATATCCATCTGATAAAGCGCCTGAACGGCACCCAGACGTGCAGCGCTGCGCGCTTTGGCGTCGACATGTCGACCTGATGCTGGTTCTGCGGGCTCAGAGTTCATTTTGTTCTGAGCCGCGGCTCAGGCTCCCATGCTGCGCTTGAGTTCAATCATGTCGAGACAGGCATTGGCTGCACCGCCGCCCTTGTTCTTCTGATCCATCTTGGCCCGGGCCCATGCCTGGGCCTCGTTCTCGACGGTCTGGATTCCGTTCCCGAGCGCAAGCGAACGTTCGACCGCGATATCCATGAGCGCGCGCGCGGATTCATTCGAAACGATATCGTAATGCGTCGTTTCACCGCGAATGACACAACCAAGCGTCACGAATCCATCAATGGCTTTTGTAAAGGCACCATGCGCCATTGCGTCGATCGCATATTTGATCGCCGCGGGAATCTCCAGCACGCCGGGCACCGATATGCGCTGCCATGTAGCGCCTCGCGCCTCGATCGCAGCAATGGCGCCGCGTGCAAGTTCGTCGGCAAGATCTTCGTAGAAGCGTGCCTCCACGATCAGGATATGTGCGTTGGTGGTCATCACGAGGTTGTCTCCCTGACGGGCCGGGCTTTTGCTCCCTCGGCAACGCCCCTGTTGATCGGTCGCTGTTCGACGATCCGCAATCCATACCCGTCGATCCCCACAATGCTGCGATCGGTGTCGGACAGCAGCACCATGTCATGAACGCCTAGATCGAGGAGAATCTGCGCACCAACGCCATACTCGCGTAGCCGGCGCGGCATTCCATGCTCCCCCCCCTCGCCCTTGCGCAGCAACATGTCGGAAACAACGGTGGCTGTCGTGTCCCGGATCAGCACGATGATTCCCCGACCTTCTTCGTTGATGATCCGCATCGACTGGTCCAGAAGATCCGACCGCGGCCCGGTCGCTCCCAGAATGTCGTCGAAAACGTTGATGGCATGCATACGCACCAGCACCGGTTCGGGTGTCGAGATATCGCCCTTCACCAGTGCGATGTGTTCGGCATACTCGACAGTATTGAGATAGACCATCAGCTTGAATTCGCCGCCGGCCTTGGTCTCGACCTCGGTTTCGATTGCGCGATGAATGAAATTGTCGTAACGGCGCCGATAGGCGATGAGGTCGGCGATAGTCGCGATCTTGAGCCCGTGAAGCTGCGCAAACTGAACGAGGTCCGGCAGCCGCGCCATCGTGCCGTCATCGTTCATGATCTCGCAGATGACGCCGGCCGGATAGAGACCGGCAAGCCGCGCGATATCGACAGCCGACTCGGTGTGCCCCGCACGCACCAGAACACCGCCATCCCGCGCCACCAGCGGAAATACATGGCCGGGCGAAACGATGTCCGTTGCGCCTTTGGTCGGGTCGATGGCAACGGAAACGGTATGGGCGCGGTCGTGCGCCGAGATGCCGGTCGAAATGCCCTCACGCGCTTCGATGGAAACGGTAAAGGCCGTCTGGTGCCGCGACTGGTTGGTGGATGACATGAGCTGCAGATTGAGTTGCTTCGCCCGGTCATTGGTCAGAGTCAGACAGATCAGTCCGCGGCCATATTTGGCCATGAAATTGACCGCCTCGGGTGTGCACATCTGCGCTGGAATGACGAGATCGCCCTCGTTCTCACGGTCTTCTGCATCGACAAGAATGAACATCTTGCCGTTGCGCGCGTCTTCGATGACGTCTTCGATCGGAGACAGATATTCCTTGTACACGATGCTCAATCCTTCTGAACCAGGCGAGCCACATAGCGGGCCAGCATGTCGATTTCAAGATTAACGGGATCGCCGGCTTTCACCATCCCCCAGGTCGTGACGGCCTGTGTATGCGGAATGATGTTGACCCCGAAACGGGTCCGGCGCTCATTGGCGCCGTCCGCCCCTGCGGCAGGCATGTCTTCGACCTCGTTGACCGTCAGCGATGTACCGTCGAGCGTAACGGACCCTTTTGGCGCGATGAACCGGCCGAGCGCCTCGGACGCCTCGAAGACGAACCGCTGCGAGGCGCCATCCGGCCTGATATCGACAATGCGCGCAACACCATCCACATGACCACTGACAATATGGCCGCCCAGTTCGTCGCCAGCCTTGAGCGCCCGCTCGAGATTGATCCGCGATCCCGACGTCCAGTTGCCGAGCGTCGTGCAATCGAGCGATTCCGCCGACACATCGACAGCAAACCAGTCGCCCTCCTTGTCGCACCCCTTCTCGACGACCGTCAGGCAGCACCCCGAACACGCAATGGAGGCTCCGAGGTCAATGCTGCCGGCGTCATAGGCCGTGCCAATGACAAAACGCACGTCACCGCGCTTTTGCAGCGAACGCACCCGGCCGACATCCGTAACGATACCTGTAAACATGAACGCTCAACTCCGAAGAACGTAGCTGGAGAGCGAATCCTCGCCGAGCGAAATCACCTCGCGCAACGCGAAGATCGGCGCCATGTCGACATGCTTGACCCCGAGCCCGGCAATCGCCGGATAGCCATCGCCGCCAATTACCTTGGGCGACTGAAACCATTCGATCCGGTCGACCAGACGCGCCCGCATCAGGGAGGCAGAAAGACGCGCCCCGCCCTCGACCAGAAGCCGCGTCACGCCGCGCGATGCAACTTCTTCAAGTGCCAGGCGCATGTTCATCAGACCATCCTCGCCAGGTGCTACGTCGATCAGTGTCACACCGCAATCTTCGAAGGCCTTGCGTCGTGCGTCGTCGCCCCCCGGAAGTGTCAGCAGCCAGACCGGCGCATTCCGCGCATCACGCACCAGTTTCGCGGTCAGCGGCAATCTCAGGCGGCCGTCGGCGACAATACGGATCGGCGAACGCTTGCCAAGCCCCGGCAGACGGCATGTAAGCTGCGGATCGTCCACCACCGCCGTGGCGCTGCCGACCATGATCGCATCATGTGTCGCCCGCAACAGATGCCCGCGATTGCGGGCACGTTCTCCGGTGATCCACTGGCTCTGGCCATCATGTGTGGCACTACGTCCATCGAGCGAGCTGGCGATCTTCAATGTTACCAGCGGCCGTGCCTCCGACATGGTCAGAAAGAACCCCGCATTGAGATGACGCGCTTCGTCACCGCAGACATTCTCGCTGACTTCCACGCCGGCAGCTTCCAGCATCGCAAACCCGCGCCCCGCAACCTTCGGATTGGGGTCGCTCACCGCACCGACCACACGTGAGATTCCGGCATCGATCAGCGCCTGGGCACAGGGTCCGGTCTGGCCGTGATGTGCGCAAGGCTCGAGGCTGATATACGCCGTCGCCCCGCGCGCCTGGGCGCCCGCACGCGCCAGTGCCTCGGTCTCGGCATGTGGCCGGCCGCCAGTCTGCGTCCACCCACGCCCCACGATCCGGGACCCATGGTCGCCGTCGCGAACGATCACGCAACCGACCGCCGGATTGGGAGAAACCTGTCCCAATCCGCGCTCGGCCAGCGTCAGCGCCATCTTCATGAACTGAATGTCGTACGGCCGGCTCATTTTCTTTCCTGCAAGCGGAACGCCGGCGACATCAGCCTACCGGTCGTCGTCGATCTCGTTGCGTATCGGCCCACCGAGTTCGCCCAGAAATTCCTCGAAATCCTTCGCCTCTCGGAAATTCTTGTAGACTGATGCAAAGCGGACATAGGCGACTTCGTCGAGAGACATCAATCCCTCCATCACCAACCGTCCGATCATGGCCGACGGAATCTCGCTTTCGCCCATACTTTCGAGGCGCCGAACGATACCGCTCACCATACGCTCTATGCGCTCCTGCTCAACCGGGCGTTTCCGCATGGCGATTTGCACGGAACGCATGAGTTTATCCCGATCGAAAGGTACACGACGGTTATTGGTCTTGATGATCGTCAGCTCACGGAGCTGGACCCTCTCGAAGGTGGTAAACCGCCCGCCGCACGCCGTACAGAACCGCCGCCGCCGGATCGCCGTATTGTCTTCGGTCGGACGCGAGTCCTTGACCTGTGTGTCTTCGTTTCCGCAATATGGACAACGCATACGCCGCCAGCCCCCTGACTGAAAATTTTTTCGCCCGCACAGTCCCCTTACTTCGGGCCGCCATAGATCGGAAAGCGTCGGCAAAGCTCGACGACGCGCCCCTGGACATCCGCCTCGACATCGGCGTTTCCGTCTTCGCCGTTCTTCACCAGCCCGTCCAGCACCTCGATGATGAGACGGCCGATCATCGCAAATTCCGCCGTACCGAAACCACGTGTCGTCCCCGCTGGCGTCCCGAGCCGGACGCCGGACGTCACCATCGGCTTCTCGGGATCGAACGGAATGCCATTCTTGTTGCAGGTGATGTGAGCCCGTTCAAGGGCTGCCTCGGCGACTTTGCCGGTCAGCTTCTTCGGACGCAGGTCGACCAGCATAAGATGAGTATCGGTTCCACCGGAAACGATCGCGGCACCGCCATCCACAAGTGTCGATGCAAGCATGCGCGCATTCTCGACCACGGAACGGGCATAGGTCTTGAATTCCGGGCGCAGCGCCTCGCCGAACGCCACCGCCTTGCCGGCGATGACGTGCATGAGCGGCCCGCCCTGTATGCCGGGGAAAATGGCCGAATTGACTTTCTTGCCGATATCTTCGTTGTTCGACAGGATCATGCCGCCGCGCGGCCCGCGCAGCGTCTTGTGCGTCGTGGTCGTGACAATGTCAGCGAACGGCAATGGGCTTGGATGGGCGCCGCCGGCAACCAGACCCGCAAAATGCGCCATGTCGACCATGAAGAACGCGCCGACGGAATCCGCAATCTCGCGAAAAGCCTTGAAGTCGATCACGCGCGGATAGGCCGATCCGCCGGCAATGATCATCTTCGGGCGATGCTCTTTGGCAAGCGCTGCCACTTCATCCATATCGATCAGATGGTCTTGCTGGCGAACGCCATATTGAACGGCCTTGAACCATTTGCCCGATTGATTGGGTGCCGCGCCATGCGTCAGATGACCGCCAGCCGCAAGGCTCATGCCCATGATGGTATCGCCCGGCTTCAGCAAGGCCATCATCACACCCTGATTGGCCTGCGAACCTGAATTTGGCTGTACATTCGCATAGGTGCAGCCAAACAATTTCTTGGCGCGATCGATCGCAAGCTCTTCAGCGATATCGACGAACTCGCAACCACCGTAATAGCGCTTGCCGGGATATCCTTCGGCATATTTGTTCGTCATGATCGACCCCTGCGCCTCGAGTACGGCGCGGGAAACAATGTTCTCCGATGCGATCAATTCGATCTGCGTTTGCTGACGCTCCAGTTCCAGCTCGATCGCCTTGAGAACATCGGGATCGCTGGCCGCCAGCCCATCGGTGAAGAAACCGGAAAAGCCGCCGGGTGCGGCGGCTGCATTGCTCAATGACATAAAACTACCTTCTAGTCCGGATGAATTCCCGGCCACGGGAATACCTGCGCTCCGCAGGACGCCCGGGTTCGATGCTGGGCGTGATACCATATATTGTCGGACGGAGCCAATTCACCACAAATTTGCCGGCTTTCTGCGGCGGCCCGGCGCCAGGCCGCAACCAAGCCATAATGCGGACAGCCCGGCAATCCGACCCTCGCCGATGTATCGGCGGCTAAAAACGGGAAGTTTACTTGGTGATCCAAGTCATTCTCTGGTCGAACCGTCGCCTTCCTAGAAATTCACCTTGGTCCGCTGGAGTTTAAACCAGCTTCATCACAGAAGAGGCGCTTGATCTCCTTGATTGCCGTATCCCTATCGCGCTAGAAGATGCCTGTTACTGTCGTCGCATGTACAGACAGCAATTGATCCCTGCAGCGAGGCAATACACTCGAATGAACGAGACCAAATCTTCTCCGCAATCCGACACGACGGAAATGCTGAGCCTGGCGACGGAAATCGTTGCAGCTTATGTAAGCAACAATGCTGTGACCGCGACGGATCTCCCGGGGCTTATCCATACTGTCTACACAACGTTGCTTGAAATCGAGCAGGGCGGCGGACAGCGGGAAACCGAACTGACCCCGGCTGTGCCGATCAAGAAATCGGTAACCGCGGATTACATCATCTGTCTCGAAGACGGGAAGAAGCTGAAAATGCTGAAGCGCTATCTGCGCTCGCAATACGGCCTTTCGCCCGAGGAATACAAGGCGCGCTGGGGGTTGCCGCACGACTATCCGATGGTCGCGCCCAACTATGCAGCACAGCGCTCCAAGCTTGCCAAGCAAATCGGTCTCGGCCGCGTCGGCGCCGGCACAACGCCGCGCACCCGCAAGAAAAAACGCACGGCACGCTAACCGTCTCTAGACGACAATTCCTCCACCGTCCGGATCCTCGCGGTCGCGCGGTTTCTTTGTGCCGCTCCCATGGTCGGCCTGCCGGCCAAGCATGTATCGCAGCTTCTGCAATGCGACACGTTCAAGTTCCGTACGGGCGGCCGACGATGGAGCTACGACGGACACTTCCAGACCGCTGGAAACATCCACGGCCGTCACCTTGACGCTGGCGCCGATAGGCGTGAATTCAAAAATGATCTCGCGGCGCACCCCGCCGGCTCCACCATTGGAGTCTGTATCGTCGTCCTGGGGACGATCAGGCGGCACGCCGAATCTTGCGGCGCGTCCAGACCTGGTCGAGCGCCCTAACAAGATCACGCATCATGTCGTCGCTATGCACCGGACATGGCGTAAATCGCAGCCGCTCGGTGCCCCGAGGCACCGTCGGATAATTGATTGGCTGAACATAAATATTGTAGTCCTGCAACAGATCATCGCTGACCTGTTTACATACGACCGGATCGCCGACCATCACCGGCACGATATGGCTCTCGCACCACATGACCGGTAATCCGGCGTCCGCCAGCATCCGGCGCAACGTCATAGCGCGTTCCTGATGCCTTTCACGTTCGACATTGCTTGTCTTGAGGTGACGAACGGCCGCCAGCACACCCGCAACAAGAACCGGCGCAAGCGACGTCGAGAAGATGAACCCGGGAGCATAGGAACGAACCACATCGACCAGATCGGCCGACGCGGCAATGTAGCCGCCCATGACGCCAAAGCCCTTGGCGAGCGTTCCTTCGATGATATCGACCTTGTCGAGAACGCCATCGCGCTCGGCAATCCCACCCCCGCGGGGCCCATAAAGGCCGACAGCATGAACTTCGTCGAGATAGGTCAGCGCGCCGTATTTGTGAGCCAGATCGCAGATTGCGCCGATCGGCGCAATATCGCCATCCATGGAGTATACGGACTCAAATGCAACAATCTTGGGCTGCGCCGGATCGATTTCTTTCAGCAGCATCTCAAGATGTTCGAGATCGTTGTGCCGCCACAATCGCTTCGGCCCGCCACCGCGACGGATCCCCTCGATCATCGAGGCGTGGTTCATCTCGTCGGAAATGATGATGCAGTCGCCCAGAATACGCGCCAGCGTCGAGAGCGTTGCGTCGTTGGCCGCGTAACCCGACGTAAACAGCAATGCCGATTCCTTGTGGTGGAGATCGGCAATCTCACGCTCGAGTTCGACATGATAATGTGTAGTACCGGAGATGTTGCGCGTGCCACCAGAGCCCGCACCGACCTCGTCGATCGCCTTGTGCATGGCCGCGAGAACAGCCGGGTGCTGCCCCATGCCGAGATAGTCGTTGGAGCACCAGACAACAATGTCCTTGGTACCTTCGGCCGTATGGAACGTCGCCCGCGGAAACGACCCGCGATGGCGCACGATATCGGCGAAGACACGGTAACGGCCCTCGTCCTTTACGGCGCGGAGCGCCTCAGCGAGCCTTTTCTTGTAATCCATGGCGTAGAAGCTCATCGACCGTATCCTCACCCGGGCCGTCCCCGCTGGAGAACCGGCAACCCATGTTTAGCACACCTTAGGACCCTGTCGCAGCCCGGCCAGACGCGAATTGTCGCAGAAAATACATGATGTTGACAGCTGCGGTCTACGCGCTCCAGAGCCCAAGCTCCATGAGAACCGCTTTCAGAATGGCAGGTTCGTCGGTCATCAGCCCGTCGACACCAAGATCGATCAGCCGCCGCATTTCGGACGGATCGTCGATCGTCCAGACATGCACCTGCAGGTCAAGCTCATGGGCCCGATCGACCAGCGCCCGGTCGACCAGCCTGATTCCGTGCTGCCGCACCGGCAACTGCGCGCAACCCTCGCCGAACCCGCCCCAGAGAGAGCCGAGCGGACCGCTCCAACTGGAGAATCGCAACCGCGCGGTCGACATGGGCCCCATGCCGGTGCAAAGGCCCGGGCCCAACGCTTCCCGGATCGCTGCCGTCCGCCGGCCCGAGAAGGAGTTGACGCAGACTCGGTCGACCGCCTTCGCCTCCCTCAGAAGCCGGATCAGAGGTTCGGCTGCATTGTCGCGTTTCGGGTCGATATTGATTCGAATATCTGGCCAGGCCGTCAGCAGTTCCGCCATCAACGGAATCGGTTCTCGGCCGTCGACCCGTGCCGACTTCACATCGGCATAGTCCATCTCGGCGATCACGCCGGTCCGGTCGGTCACACGGTCCAGTTGATCGTCGTGAAAGGCGAGCAACACGCCGTCCCGCGTCGCATGAACATCCGTTTCGATATAGCGATAGCCGAGATCGACAGCGCCCTGAAAGGCCGGCATCGTGTTTTCAGGCCAGGCGCCCGCACCGCCTCGATGGGCGAAGGCCAGAAGCCCATTATGCTGAAGATAGGGGAATTTCGCTGGCCGCATCGTTCCCGCCTGCGTCTTTGTTACTAGTTGTCCAACGCGCTCGTATTGACGCTGCCGTCGCGCGCATAGACATCGTCGCGGAAATTGACCGAGCCGTCATCTGCAACCCATGCCGTCAGATAGACGAGATAGATAGGTACCTGCTGCGTCAGATAGGCATTGCGATACTGACGGGATTCGATCATCCGGTCGACGCGTGCGGCATCCCATTCGCGATCGTCGCCCTGCATCAGCCAGGTAACAAGCCCGCGCACATTCCGGACGCGCACACAACCTGAACTGAAGTTTCTCTCCTGGCGCCCAAATAACGTCTTGGTCGGCGTATCGTGCAGGAAAATAGCCTGATTGTTCGGAAAGTTGATCTTGACCGTGCCGAGAGAATTGTACGGTCCTGGATCCTGCCGCAAATAGTAGGCCTCGTTGATGCGCGGGCTTGACCAGTCGACCTGATGCGGATCGAGCTCGCGGATATTTGCATCCCATCCCTGCAGGACGCGAATACCTTGCCGTTTCAGGAAATCGGGATTGGCTCGAATCTTCGGCAGCATGTCGGCCATCGCGATCGACTTGGGCACATACCAGTATGGATTGAAGGTGATCGAGGCGACCTGACTGGTGATCTCCGGCGTCTGGCGGCTTTGCGTACCAACGATCACCCGCTCGCGGAATTCGACGACACCATTGTTGACGGCCTCCACTTCCTGACCGGCGATATTGACGAACACATAGCGCTGTTCGAGTTTTGGAATGATCTCGGAAAGCCGTTGGAGATTGAGTTCGAGCTGGCGGATGCGCGTGTGAACCGGCACATTCATGGCCGCCACCGTGCGGCGGCCGACAATGCCGTCCGGTTCGAGCCCGTTGCGCATCTGGTAGCGCTTCACGCCCTCATGGACAGATTGATCGTAGAGGTAGGGGTCTCCATCGGAGACCGACATGTCGCCCTCGGCAACCAGCCGTTTGCGGACCGCCGCAACACGCACATCGCGAACACCGAGTTCGAGTCTTTCGCCAGCCGGCACGCGCTCCCAGCCACCCCACCCGGCAATCTCACGATACATGGCGATGGCCTGGGTCAGTGGCAAAAGCCGGTCTTCGCCGAGCACAGGTGCGGCCGACCGCGTCACGGGATCGGCCATCGGGGCAACCTGGCTGTTGGCCTGCCACGGATCGACCCAATGGGTCTCGGCCGCGCCGTAGCCCGTCGTGGTTTCGGCCAGCACTGCGTCGCTTCCTGCCGCCATCGCCAGCACCCCGGCCAGCAGACAGCCCGGCAGCCGGCGACCATACCGAAATCGAACAGATATCTCGACCAGAGCGCGAACCAAGACGCTTTGCCCTCCTTGGGGCTGGAAAGCTCATGTCCCAGCCTTACCATTCTGGGACAGTGATCAGAACTGATGTCCGGCTTTTCGGACTCTTTGCAGATTATGTAGCAGCAAACCTCAAGATTTGTGGCCGATCGGCCCGGAATCGGCCAGTCTCATGACGATGAGTGACGAAATTGCAACTTTCATGCTCAACATCGGGGTCATTCTGGCCTTGATGGTGGCCGTCTGGGCGATCAGCCTTGCCCTGCGCGATGCCGGCATCGTTGATGTGTTCTGGGGTCTCGGCTTTGCGGTCATTGCACTCGTCACCTGGGCGACAAATCCCGGCTACGGCGCACGCGCCGCGCTCATCGCCGGCCTGACGATGCTCTGGGGCTTGCGCCTCGGGCTCTATCTGTTCATCCGCTGGTACGGCGAAGCACATGAAGATCGCCGCTACGCAGCCATGCGCGCCAGACGCGGCCCCGGATTCTGGTGGCAGAGCCTTTACATCGTTTTTGGCCTCCAGGCCGCTGTCATGTTGATTGTCTCGTTGCCGGTGCAATTCGGCATCATGGCACAGGCGCCTGCCCATCTGACGCTGCTCGACCTTGTCGGCGCGCTGATCGTGCTGACAGGCCTCGCCTTCGAAAGTATCGGCGACGCCCAGCTGATGGTCTTCAAGGCGGACCCCGCCAATAAGGGCAAGGTAATGGACCGGGGTTTGTGGGCGTGGACGCGCCATCCCAACTATTTTGGTGACGCGCTGGTCTGGTGGGGCCTGTTCATCATCGCCTTCGCCGCACCGGCGCTCTGGTGGACGGCGCTTGGCCCGGCGCTGATGACCTGGTTCTTGATCAGCGTCTCTGGCAAGGCCCTGCTGGAACGTGGCCTCCGCAAGACCCGCCCTGGCTATGACGATTACGTGGCGCGCACGAGCGGCTTCATCCCGCTGCCGCCGAAACGGAAGCGGCAACCGGAATAAGGCCGGCACAGACAGGAAAATTCAGAGACGATAGCGGATCTGATCTGTCCAGAAGCGTTCGAGCTTGAACAGCGTCGCGTTGACCTGCCGCAGCTCCTCGGGCGTGATGTCGCCGACATCGACGATCATCGCACAATGCTTCTTGTAGACATCGTCGATAGCCGCGCAGATGGCCCTGCCCTTGTCGGTCAGCTTGACGCGAACCGATCGCCGGTCCGAGCGCGAACGCTGATGATGAATATAGCCGGCTTCGACAAGCTTCTTGAGATTGTAGGAAACATTGGAGCCGAGATAGTGACCCCGCGTCCTGAGTTCGCCGGCGGTCATCTCGGCATCGCCGATATTGAACAGCAGCAGCGCCTGCACGCTGTTGATCTCGGAGACGTGAATGCGGTCGAGTTCGTCCTTGATCACATCGAGAAGCCGGCGGTGCAGGCGCTCGACATAGGTGAGCGCCTCGAGATAGGCGGCTTTCCGACCTGAATCTTCCTGATTCACAGTGGCGTCGGTCGTCTTGATGTTGGTCATACCCATGGGTTTGGCCCTTGAACTCGCGCGAAACAGCATCAGAGCAACACCTTCTGGCGCGCCCTGACCCACCATATTCGCCACGATCCTAACGGGGGCTTAAACCGGCCGGGACGCGTGCGCGCCCGGAAGAAATATGATTAAGGTTATATTTCACCGCGGATCAGCTTGATCACGCCTGAAAAATCGAGGTTTTCCTCACCCGCTGCTTCCATTAGCGCATAGAGCTGCGCGGCCTGCGCGCCGAGCGGCGTCGGCGTCCGCGCCGTCCTCGATGCATCCTGCGCCAGTCTCAGATCCTTCAGCATCATTGCAGCCGTGAACCCCGGCGCATAACCGCGATTGGCCGGCGATGTCGGCACCGGTCCGGGGACCGGGCAATAGGACGTCATCGACCAGCACTGGCCCGAAGCCGTCGACGAAATGTCGAACAGGGTTTGCGCATCAAGCCCGAGCTTCTCGCCCAGCACAAAGGCTTCCGACACGCCGATCATCGAAATACCGAGGATCATGTTGTTGCAGACCTTGGCCACCTGCCCGTTACCGGCTGCACCGGCGTGAAAGATATTCTTGCCCATCTTCTCGAGAAGCGGCCTGGCCCGGGCGAAAGCATCTGGCGTCCCGCCCACCATGAAGGTCAGCGTCCCCGCCTCGGCACCCCCGACGCCGCCCGATACAGGCGCGTCGACCATGTCCATGCCGGCCGCTTCGGCCGCTGCAATCGTCTCACGCGCCGACGGCACATCGATGGTCGAGGAATCGATGAAAAGCGTGCCCTTGTCGGCGGCCGCAATCAGCCCGCCCTCGCCGAGATAGACCGAGCGAACATGGTCTCCAGCGGGGAGCATCGTCACGACGAATTCGACGCCCCGCGCCGCATCGCGCGCAGTCGCCGCCCGCATCGCGCCGGCCTCGACCAGCCCGGCCACCGCTTTCTCGCTGAGGTCGAACGCCTTGAGCTGATGTCCGGCCTTGACGAGGTTCCGTGCCATCGGACCGCCCATATTCCCGAGCCCGATAAAACCGATCGTCGCCATCGCGTCCTCCTTCAATGCCTCTCAAGGCAGCGTCAATTCGTCGGCGCCCAGCGGCGCGAAATAATGATCGACTTCGCTCGGCTTCATGTCGGCGAGATGCGCCGGGCGCCAATTCGGACTCTGATCCTTGTCGATCACCACCGCGCGCACGCCCTCATAGAAGTCATGGCCTGCAACGAAGCGCGAAATCAGCCGGAACTCGAGCTTCATGCAATCCTCGAAATCGAGATCCGCACCCGCACGGATCTGCCGGAAAGCAATCAGTGTGCTCGTCGGCGATTTGCTCTCGATCGTGTCGGCGGTCTTCATTGCCCAGGCGCTGCCTTCGGCCCGCAGCGAGGCAAGAATTTCCGCGACGGAGTCTCTCGAAAAATGTGCGCCGATTTCATCCTGCATCGGCGCCAGCGGCGGCGCCCCCTCTTCCTCGGCAACCTCCCGGAGCGCGACCCGCGGATCGGTTCCGCCGGCAAGGCGGTCTTTCAGCACATCAAGCCGCACCGACGGCACATAGGCATCCGCAATGCCGGCATAGATCGCATCGGCCGCCTTCAATCGCGTACCGGTCAGTCCGAGATACATCCCGGTCGCGCCCGGACAGCGCGGCAGAAAATACGTGCCGCCGACATCGGGAAAGAGGCCGATGCCGGTTTCGGGCATGGCAAACGTCAGGTTCTCGGTCGCGACGCGATGCGAACCATGAACCGAAACACCGACACCACCGCCCATGTTGATCCCGTCCATCAGGGCGATATAGGGCTTCTTGTAGCGCTTGATATAGCAGTTGAGCCTGTATTCCTCGCGCCAGAAATCGAGGGCGGCCGGATCGCCCGCCTGCCCCCAGTCATACAGCGCCCGGATGTCGCCCCCGGCGCAGAACGCCTTCTCGCCGGCAGATTCGATAACGACACAATGAATTTTGGGATCGTCGGCCCAGGCAATCAATTGCGGGTGAATGGCCCGCACCATGCCGAGTGTCAGCGCGTTGAGCGCTCTGGGCCTGTTCAGCGTGATGATACCGGCAACGCCGCGCCGTTCGAACAGGACTTCGGATTCCTCGCCCATGCCTCAGTCCTTCAAGAGCTCGCGCGCAATGATGACGCGCATGATCTCGTTGGTCCCCTCGAGAATCTGATGCACGCGCACGTCGCGCAGATGCCTCTCAAGCGGAAAATCCTTCAGATAGCCATAGCCGCCGTGAATCTGCAGCGCTTCATTGACGACATTGAAGCCGACATCGGTTGCAAAGCGCTTGGCCATCGCTGCATGCATCGTTGCGTCCGGCGTTTTGGCATCCACTTTGGTCGCCGCCTGCATGATCATCAGTCGTGCGGCCTCGAGTTCGGTCGCCATGTCGGCAAGTTTGAACTGCAATGCCTGGAACTGCGACAGCTTCTTGCCGAACTGTTCGCGCTCGCCGAGATAGGCCTTCGCGCGCGAAAGCGCGGCCCGCGCCGTCCCAAGCGAGCAGGCGCCGATATTGAGGCGTCCGCCATCAAGCCCCATCATGGCGATCTTGAAGCCTTCCCCTTCGCCGCCGATCCGGTTGGCGATCGGCACGCGTACATCCTCGAATATGACCTGCGCCGTCGGCTGACTGTTCCAGCCCATTTTCCGTTCGGTTGCACCGAACGACAGACCCGGCATCCCCTTCTCGACGACAAGACAGGAAACGCCCTTCGGCCCCGCGTCGCCGGTACGCACCATGCAGACATAGATATCGGACGTGCCGGCCCCGGAAATGAATGCCTTGGACCCGTTCAGGACATAATGCTCGCCATCACGCACCGCCTTCGTCTTCAGCGACGCGGCATCCGAACCCGATGACGGCTCGGTGAGGCAATAGCTGGCAATCAGTTCCATCGGTGTCAGTCGCGGCAGCCAGTGCTGCCGTTGTGCGTCTGTGCCGAACGTATCGATCATCCACGACGCCATGTTGTGGATCGAAAGGAAAGCGGCCGTAGACGTACAGCCTTCAGAGAGGGCCTCGAAAATCAGCGCGGCATCGAGCCGCGTCAGGGCCGAACCGCCGACATCCTCGCGCACATAGATCCCGGCGAACCCCAAGGCCGCTGCCTTGCGCAAGGTCGCGACAGGAAAGAACGCATCGCGGTCCCATTCGGCGGCAAAGGGGGCGAGTTCGTCGGCCGCGAACTGCCGGGCCACGTCCTGAAATGCCTGCTGCTCTTCAGTCAGCTCGAACCGCATATTTGCTCCTCCCGAACGGCCTCGAAAGGCGTCGAAGCGGTGATAGTCATACCCTCCAACCCTGTCAACGAAGCAACGGCTTGCCGCAGCGTAACACCAGATTGCGCAACGCGTCCCTTGGCGTTATGAGTGACGCATGACCGACCCGAAGAGCCCTGTACCCGTCTTTCCTGCCATTCGCATGCGGCGCAACCGCAAGACCGACTGGTCGCGACGCCTCATCGCCGAAAATGCGCTTTCGGTGAACGATCTTCTTTGGCCCATCTTTCTGACCGACGGCGAGCGCGTGAAGGAACCGGTCGCAACGATGCCGGGAGTCGCCCGGCTGTCGGTTGACGAGGCGGTGCGAGCGGCAACCGAAGCGGCTACGCTGGGCATTCCAGTCGTCGCGCTCTTTCCCTATACCGCACAGGACAAGCGCGACGCTTCCGGTTCGCGCGCGATCGATCCGGACAATCTCGTTTGTCGCGCAACGCGGGCCATCAAGGCCGAGGTACCGAATATCGGCATTCTCTGCGACGTCGCACTCGATCCCTATACCAGCCATGGGCACGACGGGCTGATGAAGGACGACATCATCCTCAACGATGAAACGCTGGAAATGCTGGTGCAGCAGGCGCTCGTCCAGGTCGAGGCCGGCTGCGACATCATTGCGCCGTCCGACATGATGGATGGCCGCGTCGGCGCCATTCGCTCGGCGCTTGAAGCGGCCGGACGCACCGACACGCAGATCATGTCCTATGCAGCAAAATACGCGTCGGCCTTCTATGGGCCTTTCCGCGATGCCATCGGTTCCTCGGGCGCATTGAAAGGCGACAAGCGCACCTACCAGATGGACCCCGCCAACGGCGATGAGGCACTTCGTGAAGTGGCGCTCGATATCGCCGAAGGCGCCGACATGGTGATGGTGAAGCCGGGATTGCCTTATCTCGACATCGTCTCCCGCGTGAAGGCCGAGTTCGGAATGCCGACCTTTGCCTATCAGGTATCGGGAGAATATTCGATGATCGCCGGCGCAATCGAGCGCGGCTGGTTCGATCGCGATCGCATCATTCTTGAAAGTCTGTTGGCCTTCAAACGCGCTGGTGCCGATGGCGTCTTGACCTATTTCGCGCTTGACGTGGCAAGGTCTCTGGCAACCCGCTAGCCGAGACCGGCCAGCCGCAGCGATGCGGTGCCGTGCAAGGACGCAAGTCCCCCTGCTTCCTCGATCAGGTCGGCCACTTCCTCGACCAGCTTGCGCCGCTTGGCCGCCGCCTTGCGGTCGTTCAGCGGCCCGAACATCAACTCATACCGTCCCGGAAAATCTTCGGCGAAAGCAAGATAGGCGTCGCGCAGGGTCTTCGGGCTGGCCGCCGTCTCCAGATCGCCGATCAACATCTCGTAGCCTTCAAGCGCAACGGCCCCCAATAGATCGTCGAGATTGACAAAGTGGCGATAGGGCGCGGCCTCCGATACGCCGGCGCGGCGTGCAGCTTCGCGCAATGTCAGGGCCTGGCGTCCGCGGATGTCGATCAGGGTGATCGCCGCATCCATTAATCCGCGTTTCAGATCGCCGTGATGATAGGTCGTCTTCTGTCCGCGAAGTCGCGCCCGCATGCCTCCGCCCCGTCGCCATGTTCTTCGTTTGTCTCAATATTTGACATGTTATCGTCGTTAACATCAAAGTCAACCCTAATTCGGGAACGATCCGTGAACGGATGATTGAAAAATGGTTAAAATTCGAAATCCTCTCGCATGCCGTCGATACGGACGATCGTATCGGTGACGAAACCATTGAAACCCGTCTGCATCCCGATCGAATAGGCCCCCATCAGACCGAACTCGATCCAGTCGCCCTCACCGATTTCATCCGGAAGATCGAAGGGTTGCTTCAGGACATCGAGACTGTCGCAGGTCGGTCCGAACAACCGGAATGGCCGCATGGTCCCTCCGACCGGACCGGACTTCGAGATCGCCCGGACCGGCGGATCGAGATCGCCGTCGCGGATTTCCGAAAGACAGCCATAGATGCCGTCATTGATATAGAGGCTGTCCCCCTTCCGAAGATGAACCTGTGTCAGCACCGAACATCCGTCGGCCACCAGCGACCGTCCTGGTTCGGCGAAAAGCGGGACATCGAATCCGAGTCTTTCATTCGCTTGACGAATGACGTCGAAATAGACTGCAAGGGGCGGCGTACCCGCCTCGTAGATCGCCGGGAACCCGCCGCCGACATCGAGATATTCAAGCCTGACGCCGGCACGCGAGGCAACCGAAGCCGACATCTCCATCGCAATCCGATAGGCATCCGGATCGAGACATTGGCTGCCGACATGAAAGGCCAGTGCCGTCCGGCAGCCGCGCCGCGCCGCTTCCTTGAGCAGCGCAACCGCATCGTCGGGCGCGGCGCCGAACTTCGATGACAGGTCGTAGACGGCGCTTCCTTTCGGTGTCGCGATCCGGACTTCGATCGTGATGTCGGTGCCTGCGATCTCCGTTACCTTGTCGAGCTCGCTGGCCGCATCGACAACATAGTCCTTGAGACCATAGACATCGGCCGCCGCTTCGAGTGCCCCTCGGCCCTTGACCGGATGATTGAAATAGCAGTTCGCCTCGGGCAACTGCTCGGTCACCTTTGCGATCTCGAAGATGGACGCTGTATCGAAATGCCGTATCCCACCCTCCCACAGGGCCTTCAGCACATAGGGATGCGGATTGCATTTGACCGCATAGAGGACCGTGCCCGGAAACTGCTCGACAAAGGTCCGGGCACGCGCGCGCAATATGTCAGGAAAAACACAGAACACCGGATACGACGGATCGAGCCGGGCGATAACGTCCGCGACGGACGAAAACCGCAATTCGCGTGCGCTGCTGCTCATGTCCGCTCCAGGCGCGCGATCAGACTCGACGTGTCCCAGCGATTGCCGCCCATCGCCTGCACCTCCGAATAGAACTGATCGACTGTCGCCGTCACCGGCAGATGGGCGCCGTTCCGGCGCGCTTCGTCGAGACAGATTGCGAGATCCTTGCGCATCCAATCGACCGCAAACCCGTGATCGAACTTGCCATCGATCATGGTCTTGTAGCGGTTCTCCATCTGCCAGCTCTGCGCCGCCCCTTTGGAAATCACTTCGATGACGGCCGCCGGATCGAGCCCGGCCTTCCCTGCGAAGTGGATACCTTCGGACAAGGCTTCGACGAGCCCCGCAATGCAGATCTGGTTGACCATCTTGGTCAACTGCCCGGCACCTGCCGGTCCCATCAGCCGCGCCATGCGCGCATAGGCGGCGATCACGGGCGAGACTTCGGCAAAGACCGCCTCCTCCCCGCCTGCCATGATGGTCAGCGCGCCATTTTCGGCGCCGGCCTGTCCGCCCGAGACCGGCGCATCGACAAATCCGATGCCCCGCCCGGCGGCAACAGCATGAAGCTCACGCGCGATCGTCGCCGACGCGGTCGTGTGATCGACGAAAGCGCTTCCCCGCACCATCCCCTCGAAAGCACCGTCAGCTCCGCACGTGACCTGCCGCAAATCGTCATCATTGCCGACACAGGCGAAAACGATTTTGGCTCCGCTGGCGGCTTCCTTCGGCGTCGTCGCGCTCGTGCCGCCATGTTCCGTGACCCAGCGTGTCGCTTTCGCGGCCGTCCGGTTGTAGACGGTGACATCGTGTCCGGCCTTCCGGAGATGTCCGGCCATCGGGTATCCCATGACCCCCAGCCCGAGAAATGCGACTTTGCCCATGGAATTGACCCTCTTCGGATTTGCGATAGGGTCTGTCTAGCAGGTTGAAGCCACGTCGCGCAAAGACCGTCGGAAAGTCCCGGCGACGAGGATTGAAGGCACTACCGTATTTCGCCTTCGGCGGCGATACGGCCGCTTCGGCAAAGCTGCGAGGATTTGCCGGTGCACGTGGCAAAGTAGAGTCGGACGATATTGCCCTCAAGCGTCATGTCATAGCAGTCGCTGGTACCGTATTGAATCTCGGGCGAACTGTGGCACCAGCGGTTTCCTTCGATCCACCATCTCCCCTTCCCGCTGCGGCTGCGCGTCCCGGATCCCTGGGAGTGATACATCCGGTGGAAATACTGGGTCAGCGTCAGATCGGTCGTCCCGTCTGCGTTGAGCTTGATCACGGTGTTGAAAAGGCGATTGGTGCCTTGCTGGTCGAGACGACCCATCTCGAGATGAAACGTCTTGCCGACAACCTGGGAGCGGATCTGCCCAGCTGACAGTGAATCTCCCTGGCGATTGAGCACGGTTTCGGACGCATCGCCACCCGCACCAAGTGCCTGTCCGGCATCGACCCCGCCGCCGGCCTGCGCCGCGTCGACGACATCTTCAGCCTCCTCGACTTCTTCTTCGGGCGGCGGCGTCTCCTCGGACCGCCGGGGTGGCGCCTCGGGTTTGGGCTTCGGCACGGCCACCGGCTCGGGCTTCGGGATTTCAGGCTCGGCAACAGGTTCCGGAGGTGCCGCGTATCGGTCGTTGGCGGCGCCGGCCGAAAGCTGGAAGGTCACGGAATCGCCGCCGCCGGGTCCCGGACCACCGAATATGCCGCCAATGGTCAGAAGCATTGCCAGGAAAAGAAGCACGTGCAGGACGATCGACACGATGATGAACGTCCGGAGTTCGAAGCGGCGCCCTTCCATGGCAGCCACCATGCCATTTTGCGCCACCGCCGCCACCGCTACGGGCCCCTCTCTGTCACGATCGTCACTTGCTGAACGCCCACCTTGCGCAGCGTTTCCATCAACAACAGCAGGGCTTCGGCCGGAGCTTCCGCATCGGCTTTGATGGCAACGCGCTCCAGCCCCTTGTCAGCGAGATACGCCTTGAGCGGCTCTTCGGCGATCTTCGCATCAATAGGGCGCTCGCCGATCCAGACGAAGCCATCCGCCTCGACCAGCAGCATGGCCGGCATCTCGCGCTCCGTGTCGTCAAGAGCTCCGACCGGCAACTTTACCGCCACATTGTCCGCAGGCGTCATGGTTCCCGCCAGCAGAAAGAAGATCAGCAGCAGAAACACGACATTGATCAGCGGGATCAGTGTCTCGAACTGGCGGCGCGGCGGGTCCTGGTCGAACTCGATCATGGGGCGATCTTCTCCACCCGCGCCGTGCCGACATCGCGCGCGCCGGCCCGACGTGCCGCCTCGATGGCGGCGACGAAAGCCTGCGTTCGCGAACCGCTTTCGGCAAGGATCGTCACGGTCATGTCCTTGCGTCCGCCGATTCCGGCCTTGACGGCCTCCACAAGCCCCGCCCGCGCCACCGTGGTACCGTCGACCCGCAAGGTCCCGTCGCCCATCAGCCAGATTTCGACGACGCGCGCGTCCGTCGGCAACTCCTCCGCATTCGGTGCAGGTGTCACCACGGACAGCGACTGCGTCTTGAGGAACGACGTCGTCAGCATGAAAAAGATCAGCAGCAGAAACACCACATCGATCAAAGGTGTCAGGCTGGCCATGTTTCGTCGGCGTACCGGTTCGTCGAACATGAGCGTGGGCTCCCCGTTCGCCTTACTTCGCGGCTCTTGCTGCGCTCGGACGCGCATGCAGCGCTGCAATCACTCGGGCCGAAGCATCGCGCATCGACAACCGGACCTGATCGATCTTGCCTTCGAGCAGATTGAGCGCGGTGATGGCAGGCAGCGCGACGATGAGACCAACCGCGGTTGTCAGCAGCGCCACCCAGATGCCGCCGGACAGCAGTGCCGGATCGACCTGTGTGCCAGCTTCCTCAAGCCGCTGAAACGCCTGGATCATGCCGATCACGGTGCCGAGCAGCCCGAGCAGCGGCGAGATATTGCCGATCACCTCCAGCCAGCGCAGATAGCGCTGCAACGCACCGAGTTCCATGGCGCCGACACGGGCAATCTCGGCCGCCACATCCTCGTCGCGCAAATCGCCCCGCACCTTGGCGCGGACGCCAGCGGCCATCGCTCGGGCCAGCGGCGTCCTGTGCTTGCGCAGGATGTCCAAAGCGCCTGCCGCATCGCCGGCCTCGATCCGATCGACCGCCGGATCGACAAAGCTGCGTCGCGAAAGTCCAGCCGACCAGAACTGGAATATCTTGAGCAGGATGACCGCTGCGGAAATAACGGAAAGCACCAGCAGAATAGCGACGATCGGGCCGCCCTTGTCGAGTAGCGATGCCAGTGAATACCAGGCTTCCGCACCGCCGGATTCGGCAATGATTTCGGCAGCGCCTGTCAGCGCTTCTTCACTACCGTCGACCGTTGCCGCATCATTTGCGGGCAAATCCTCAGGCATTATTCAACTCCTCCCGACTGGACAGGCACGCAACCTGCTGCGGCCGTCCCGGTCACCTGCGAATTGGCGTGACCCCCGCGGCGCATTTTAGTAAACTGGATTTACGAAATCACCGCCGAGCCAAGCCGTCAAGCGATCAAGCGCGGCATGGCATCATTTTTTTGGCTCGGTGTAAATTCCGTGGCTTCGCCGCCGCACTGCCTTCAATATGCAGGTATCGGCCGGTGATACGGCATGGATGATCGAGGGGACAGCCAGTCATGTCGCGGGCAAGAATCGATATTGCGCCGGATCGGGAACCATCAGTCGATCCCTCGCTCTCGCCCCAGTACTTTCTCGACGTCATTCAGGATCTCGGGACGCTTCTGGCGGCGATTTACGATCGCCGCACCGGCCTGACGCGCAACCAGACGCGCATGGTCATAGAACTGCTGCGGAGTGACGGCCAGACCCAGACCGAACTGGCCAATGCACTGAGCATTCACAAGGTCTCCGTCGGCATCTATGTCGCCGAACTCGAAGCAATGGGCCTTGTTGAGCGTCGCACCCATCCGACAGACGGTCGTGCCAAGTGTATCTTCCTTACGCCGCTGCTCCACGCCAACAAGCATGTCGGCGAAAATCACTACGCCGCCATTCACGGCACGGCGATCGAAGGCGTCGCACGGAAGGACTATCTGACGATGCTGAACTGCCTGGAGCGCATGCGCGACAACCTGTCGAAGCTGGACGCTCGCGACCGCAAGGACCAGCCCGCGTAGCAAATGTCGCTGTCAGAGCGGCGGCAGCATCTGGTAGCCGCCGCGATGATAGAGCAGCGGCCGACCATCTTCCGCACAGTCGAAAGCCAGTACGCGTCCGATCATGATCACGTGATCGCCGGCATCGTGCCGCGCCTCGATCTCGCACTCGAAATGGGCCAGCGCCTCGAGCAGTGCCGGACATCCGTTTTCGCGTTCGATCACAGCGAGCCCGGCAAGGCTGTGATCGCCCTTGCGCGACAGTCGCGATGAGATTTCCCGATGGTCTTCGCGAAGCACATTGACTGTGAAATGGCTTGCCGCCTCGAAGGCCGCCAGCGTGTCCGACTTCTTGTCGAGGCACCACAGCACCAGCGGCGGGTCGAGCGAGACTGACGAAAAGGAGTTGACGGTGATTCCGATCGCTTCGCCGCCGGGAACGCGGGTCGTCACCACGGCCACACCGGTCGTGAACCAGCCCAGCGCGCTACGAAACCGGCGCGCATCATGGACCCCCGCCGCCGGTTTCGTCGTCCCGCCCTCAGTCATTGCGCGCTTTCTCCTCAGTCCGCCGGCGCATCCTTCGTCACCGAAACGTTACCTGCGGCCGGACCCAAGCCCGGTTTAAGCCATACCGATCGTCGCATGCAACCGTGAGGTCCCGCAAAACGCCCGAATTTCCGCGCAAATCCCTTTGGTTAAACCGGCTGTTAAGGCCCCGGCCGCAAGAATGAGCGCCAAGGCGGGGCTGGCCTGCATCCCGGCAGGTCTGCGGGGCGTTAACGTGCAAGAAAGTGCTTGGGCAAATGCGGCTGATTGTCGGCATCGTGGTGGTTCTGTTGAGTGTCTTCGGTGGCTACGCCGCAATGGGCGGGCACCTCGAAGTGCTCTGGCAGCCTTTTGAAGCCGTCATCATTCTGGGGGCGGCGCTCGGCGCTTACTTCATTGCAAATCCGCCTTCGGTGCTGAAAGCCACCGGCGGTGTTCTTGGTTCGCTGATGAAGGGCCCGCGCTACGACAAGGCGGCCTTTCTCGAACTTCTCGGCCTGCAATACACGCTCTTCAAGCTTGCCAAGAGCAAGGGCAACCTGGCCCTCGAAGCGCATGTCGAAAACCCCGCCGAGTCCTCGATCTTCGCCCAGTTTCCGACCTTCGCCGCCGACAAGCATTCGGTCGAATTCATGTGCGACTACCTGCGCATGATAACGCTCGGCACCGAGAATGCCCATGAGCTCGAATCGCTGATGGACGAGGAACTCGAAACTCATCATCAGGAACGCGAACGCATCGTCTCGGCCATGCAGGCTCTGGCCGACGGCACGCCGGCACTCGGCATCGTCGCCGCGGTGCTCGGCGTCATCAAGACAATGGGCTCGATCGACCAGCCGCCCGAGATACTGGGCGGCCTGATCGGCGGCGCCCTTGTCGGCACCTTCCTCGGCGTCTTCGTCGCCTACGGCTTCTTCGGCCCGATGGCGCAGTCGCTGCGCAACACCTACGAGGCCGAAGCGAAATACTATCTCTCGATGAAGGCCGGCTTGCTCGCTCATATGGCTGGCTACGCTCCCGCGGTCTCGATCGAATTCGCGCGCAAGGCGCTGATGTCGGAAGTACGTCCCACCTTCGTTGAGGTCGAGCAGTCGACCGCGGCGCTGGCCCCCGGCGGCGCCGGCTGACGCCGGCAGGAGTTCCGGCAATGACCGCGAAGAACGAACAGCCCATCATCCTGAAAAAGGTCAAGAAGGTCGTCCATGGCCATCATGGCGGCGCCTGGAAGATCGCCTATGCCGACTTCGTGACCGCGATGATGGCTTTCTTCCTGCTGATGTGGCTGATCAGCATGACGACGCCCGAACAGAAACAGGGCCTCGCCGACTATTTCGCCCCCGCCAATGTCAGCCGCTCGACCAGTGGCGCCGGCGGTATCATGGGCGGCACCGCTTTCGACGAGACCGGTGCCCGTATGCCCGGCACCAAGCCGCAAGTCGTGATGACTGTCTCGACACCGGCCCAGCCCAAGAGCCCGGACACCGCCGAGGAACGCGCCGCCGCCGCCCAGGTCGACCGTCTGCTGAAGGAGAAATCGGCACGCGACGAAAGGAATTTCCGCAGCGCCGCCGAAAGCATCCGCCAGGCCATGCGCGAGAACCCCGACCTCGCCCAGCTCTCGCGCAACGTCATCGTCGACGAGACGCCGGAAGGCCTGCGCATCCAGATCGTCGACCAGGACGGCCGCTCGATGTTCCCCGCCAACATCGCCGAGCCCTATGAACGCACCCGCACCCTGATCGAGGAAGTCGCAAAGATCCTGATCAAGCTACCCAACCGCGTCAGCATTTCCGGACATACCGACGCCAATCCGGTCAGCGCCGCTGCCGGCTACGGCAACTGGGAACTGACCGCCGACCGTGCCAACGCGACGCGCCGCATCGTCGAGAAAGCCGGCCTTTCGAGCGACCGCATCTACCAGGTCGTCGGCAAGGCCGATTCCGACCCGCTCTTCCCCGAAGACCCCTACATGGCCGCCAACCGCCGCCTCTCGATCGTGCTGCTGCGCGAGGCCTCGGTCACCCCGCCCGGCTTCAGCCCCTGACATCTTGGTGGCCGGGCCTTGCCTTGGCCCCGTTCTGGTCTTAAGTCTCACCTCTCGGATCGTCGGCCGGGCCAAGCGGCGCCAAGGGGAAGAATGAGCGAAAACAATCAGATAGCGCGCGTCCCTTTCCCTGCCGCCGAAGAAGCGCGCTGGCCGGCCGGTGCTTTTGACGGCATCATCGCGGCCCGCTGCATGGCCTTTCTGGCCGATCTTCTGGTGATCCTGGTCCTGTTGGCCGCCGCCAATATCCTTTTCGGCATACTCGGCATCCTGACCTTCGGCCTGCTCTGGCCGGGCGCTGCGCTGACGCCGCTGATCGCGCTGGCCTATTTCACGCTGAGCCTGGGCAGCCGTCATTCGGCGACGCCGGGCATGCGCTGGCAGGGCATCGAACTGCGCACCTGGGACGGCCGCCGTCCCGGCTATCTGCAGGGCGCGCTGCAGACCCTGCTCTTCTATGTCACGGTGACCGTCGGCACGGTCCTGGTCCTGCTGGTACCGCTCTTCAATACACGCCGCCGCTGCCTGCATGATTATCTCTGCGGCACCGTCTTCGTTCGTCGTTCCGTCTAGCCGTCGTCACGCAGCATGAACCCGCGAGTCTGATGCGCGCATGGAAACGCTGACCCCCTTTGTCTGGCAGATGTGGGCCGTCTATGCGCTGGTGCTGACGGCGGTCGTGCTGTTCAGCATGGAGCGCCTGACGCTGGAAATCTCGGCGCTGGCGATTCTCACCATCCTGCTGGTTTTCTTCTATCTCTTCCCGGTGATCGGCGCCGACGGCCGCAACCTGCTCGGCACCACAACGCTGCTGGCTGGCTTTGCCAACCCGGCGCTGATCGCGGTGCTGGCCCTGCTTGTGATCGGCCAGGGCATGTTCCAGACCGGCGCGCTCGACGGCGCGACGCGCCTCGTCGCCGATTTCGGCTCGCGCCACCCGGCCCGCACCATCATGCTGACCTTCCTGCTGATCGCGGTCAGCAGCGCCTTCCTCAACAACACGCCGATCGTGGTGATGTTCATCCCGGTGCTGGTGACGCTGGCCCACCGCTTCGGCCAGCGCGCGCCGAAAGTGATGATGACGCTGAGCTTCGTCTCGATCCTCGGCGGCATGACGACGCTGATCGGCTCCTCGACCAATCTGCTGGCGGCCGGCGTCGTGCTGACGACGAAGCTGCCGCCCATCGGCATTTTCGACTTCGTTGTGCCGGGCCTGTTCCTGGCCGCCATCGGCTTTCTCTATGCGACGCTGGCGGTGCCGCGCCTGGTACCCGACCGCGCCGGGCCGGCACTCGATCTTGGTGGCGCCGGTCAGGGCGGCGGCAAGCAGTATATCGCCCAGCTCGAGATCACGGCCACCCATCCGCTGCTCGGCGTCGGCGCGGTCGCCGGCCTGTTCCCGCCGCTGCGCGACATGACGGTGCGCATGATCCAGCGCGGCGAACACCCGATCCTGCCGCCCTTCGAGGACATCGCCCTCGAGGCCGGCGACGTCGTCATCGTCGCCGCCACGCGCCAGACGCTGACCGAAGCGCTGAAATCGGGCTCGAAGATCTTCGAGGGCATGCTCGAGGAGCGCTTTGCCGAAGGCAACGACAATGGCGACGCGCCGGCCCGCCCCGGCGGCGAGCTGACCCTGGCCGAAGCGGTCGTCGCGCCGGGCTCGCGCATGATCGGCCAGACCATCGAACAGATCGCCTTCCGCCACCAGACCGGCTGCATCGTGCTGGGCGTGCAGCGCCGCAGCCGCATGATCCGCACCGTTCTCAACGACATCCGTCTCGAGGCGGGCGACGTGCTGCTGGTGCTGGGAAAGAGCGCCCGCATCCAGGACCTGCGCCACAACCGCGACGTGCTGCTGCTCGAATGGTCGGCGACCGAACTGCCCGACCCGAAGCTCGGCTACCGCGCCCTGGCGATCTTCGGCGTCATGGTCGCCACCGTGCTGGCCGGCCTGCTGCCGATCGAGATCGCGGCGGTGGCCGGCGCCGGCGCCATCATCGCCTCGGGCGTCCTCAATGTCCGCCAGGCCGCCCGCGCCATCGACCGCCGTATCTTCCTGATGGTTGGCGCCATGCTCGGCGTCGCCGCCGCGCTCGACGCCACCGGCGGCGCCCAGGCCATTGCCGAGGCCTCGGTCGTGCTCTTTTCGGGCTACGGCGTGCCGGTGATTCTCTCGGCCTTCTTCCTCGCCACCGCCATCACCACCAATGTGCTGACCAACAACGCGACCGCCGTGCTCTTCACGCCGATCGCCATCAGCACCGCCAACCAGCTCGGCGTCGATCCGATGGTCTTCGTCTATGCGGTGATCTTCGCCGCCAACTGCTCCTTCGCGACGCCGATGGGCTACCAGACCAACCTGCTGGTCATGGGCCCCGGCCACTACGAATTCCGCGATTTCGTCCGTGCCGGCGCCCCCCTCGTCATCCTGCTCTGGTTGGCCTATTCTTTCTTTGCGCCCTGGTATTACGGCTTGTGACCGCCCGGGCGCCGGTGCAACAGGCGCGGACAGGCCCGTGACAGATCAATCCCGCATCCGCTTTCCGCAGTTCTACATCACGACGCCGCAGCCGTGTCCCTATCTGGCCGGCCGCTACGAGAAGAAGGTCTTCACCCATCTCCTCGGCGACGATCCGGTCGCGCTCAACAACATGCTGACCCAGGCCGGCTTCCGCCGCAGCCAGAACATCGCCTACCGCCCGGCCTGCGACAATTGCACGGCCTGCGTCTCGGTCCGTGTCATCGTCGACCGCTTCGCGCCCGGCCGCACCTTCCGCCGCCTGATCGCCCGCAATGCCGATCTCGCGGTGCGCCTCGGCGCGCCGCGCGCCACCGACGAGCAATTCGCCCTGCTGCGCCGCTATCTCGACAGCCGCCACGCCGATGGCGGCATGGCCGACATGGCGCCGGCCGACTATCTGGCGATGGTCGAGGACACCACCGTCGCTACCCGCGTCGTCGAGTATCGCCGCCCGCCCGACGGCGATGCGGACGGTCCGGGCCCGCTGATCGCCGCCGCCCTGACCGACACGCTCGATGACGGTCTGTCGATGGTCTACAGCTTCTACGCGCCCGGCGAGACCGCGCGCAGCCTCGGCACCTGGATGGTCCTCGACCACATCGAGCGCGCCCGCATGCTGGGCCTGCCCTACGTCTATCTGGGCTACTGGGTCGAGGGCAGCCGCAAGATGGCCTACAAGACCCGCTTCCGGCCGCTTGAGGCGCTGGGCCTGCAGGGCTGGGCCGAAATGGCGCCGCCGCAAAGCCTCAACTCCCGCGCCTAACTCCTTGTTCCGGAAGCCGTTGCGCCCTGCGCCTGCCCGCCTATACTGGCCCCGCTTCGGCGCTGCGGCGCCAGGGGGAAGTCATTCGGGAGTCATCGATGAAGCGCCGTTCGTTTCTGGCGGGAGCCGGCACAGCCGCCCTCGCCGCCGCGTCCATGCCCGCACCGGCCATTGCGTCCGGCGCACGTCAGCTGAAAATGGTCACCACCTGGCCGAAGAACTATCCGGGCCTGGGCACCTCGGCCGAACGTCTGGCGACGCGCATTTCCGAGATGACCGAGGGCCAGCTCGACATCAAGGTCTTCGCCGCCAACGAGCTGGTGCCGGCGCTTGAATCCTTCGACGCCGTTTCCAGCGGCGCCGCTGACATCTATCACGGCGCCGAGTATTACTGGCAGGGCAAGTCGACGGCCTACAACTTCTTCACCGCCGTGCCCTATGGCATGACCGCGGCCGAGATCAACGGCTGGATCTATCATGGCGGCGGGCAGGAACTCTGGGACAATCTCGCCAGCGGCTTCAACATCAAGCCCTTCATGGCCGCCAACACCGGCGTGCAGCTTTCGGGCTGGTACCGCAACGAGATCAATTCGCTCGATGACCTGAAGGGCCTGAAGATCCGCATGCCGGGTCTCGGCGGCGAGGTGATGCGCCGTCTTGGCGCCGCCGCCGTCACGCTCGCCGGTCCCGACATCTTCCCGGCCCTGCAGAACGGCACCATCGACGCCGCCGAATGGGTCGCGCCCTGGAACGACATGGCCTTCGGCTTCTACCGCATCGCCAAATTCTACTACTGGCCGGGCTTCCACGAGCCGGGCTCCAGCCTGGCCGCCGGCTTCAATCTGGCGGTCTGGGAAAGCCTGACGAAACAGCAGCAGGCCGTCGTGCGCGCCGCCTGCGCCGCCGAGAACGACTACACGCTGGCCGAATACACCCATCACAACGGCCGCGCGCTGAAGACCCTGGTCGAACAGCATGGCGTCCAGATGCGGAAATTCCCGGCCGACGTGCTGGCCGGCTTCAAGCAGGCCTCGCGCGAGGTGCTGGAGGACGCGGCCAAAGCCGATGCCGTCACCGCCGAGATCTATGCCAGCTTCCGCGAGGCGCTCGAGATCTCCGAGGAATGGACGCGCATCGGCGACGAAGGATTTATGGAGGCGCGCCGCAACTGAAGCGGCGCATCGGAACCATGACCGCACTTGCCCGCCTTGCCAGCCTGATCGACGCCGCCAACGAACGCGTCGGCCGCGCCGTGGCATGGCTGACGCTGCTGATGGTGCTGACGCAATTCGTCGTCGTGCTGATGCGCTATGTCTTCGGCATCGGTTCGGTCTGGGCGCAGGAATCGATCGTCTACATGCACGGCACGCTCTTCATGCTGGCGGCCGGCTACACGCTGCTGCACAACGGCCATGTCCGTGTCGATGTCTTCTATCGATCGGCCTCGCCGGAATACAAGGCGCGGGTCGATCTCGCCGGCACGCTCTTTCTGCTCTGGCCGGTCTGCTTCCTGATCTTCTATGTCGCCTTCCCCTATGTCGAAAGTTCCTGGAGCGTGCGCGAAGGCAGCCGCGAAACCAGCGGCATCCAGGGCGTCTATCTGCTGAAAAGCGTCATCCTGGTCTTCGTCGTCCTGCTGGCGCTGCAGGGCCTGTCGACCGTCATTCATGCGTTGCGCGTTCTCGCCGGGCTCGAAAAGCCGGTCGAGGAAGCCTCGCCCCTGCTCTAGGCGCCGCCGATGGAGCTTCGCGACTCGCTCGACATCCTGATGTTCGTCACGCTCTGCGCGGCGCTGCTGACCGGCTTTCCGGTCGCCTTCACGCTGGCCGGCATCGCGCTCGGCTTCGGCCTGATCGGCATGGCCTTCGGCGTCTTCGACTTCGGCTTCATGGCCGCCCTGCCGCAGCGCATCTACGGCAACATGACCAACGACGTGCTGATCGCCGTGCCGCTCTTCGTCTTCATGGGCACCATGCTCGAGCGCTCGCGTGTCGCCGAGGAACTGCTGGAAAACATGGGCCGCCTTTTCGGCCGTCTGCGCGGCGGTCTCGGCATTTCGGTCTCGGTGGTCGGCGCGCTGCTGGCGGCTTCGACCGGCATCGTCGGCGCCACCGTCGTCACCATGGGCCTGCTGGCGCTGCCCACCATGCTGCGCCGCGGCTACGACCCGGCGCTGGCCTCGGGCTCGATCGCGGCGGCCGGCACGCTCGGCCAGATCATTCCGCCCTCCATCGTGCTGGTGCTGCTGGGCGACCAGCTCGCCAACGCCTATCAGCGCGCCCAGCTCGACCAGGGCATCTTCGCGCCGGAAACGCTTTCGGTCGGCGATCTCTTTGCCGGTGCGCTGATCCCGGGCCTGATGCTGGTCGGCTTCTATATCCTCTACCAGGTGGTCCGCGCCGCCCTCGATCCCGAATCCTCGCCCGCCATGCCGGTCGACGACAGCATGACGACGGCCGAACTCTACCGCCGCACGCTGCGCGCCCTCGTCCCCCCGGTCGCGCTGATCGTCGCGGTCATGGGCTCGATCCTGGGCGGCATCGCCACCCCGACCGAAGCGGCCGCCGTCGGCGCCATCGGCTCGATCCTGCTGGCCGGCGACCGCCTGCAGGGCATGCGTCTGCCGGCGCGCCTTGCCGCCCTCTCGCTGATGGCGCTGCTGGTCCTGACCTGGGCGATGGACCTGCGCACGGCGCGCAGCGAAATCTCGGCCGTCGATCAGGCCGGCATCTGGCTGGCCTATGCGCTTTGTGCGGCCATCGCGCTGGGCCTCCTGGCCTGCATCATCCGCCTGATGAGCGGCCAGGTCCTGTCCGGCGTCATGCAGACGACCGCGCGCATCACCTCCATGGTCTTCGTGATCCTGATCGGCGCGGCGCTCTTCAGCCTGGTCTTCCGCGGCCTTGGCGGCGACGACACGGTGCGCGAATTCCTGGCCGCCATGCCGGGCGGGCCGATGGGCGCGGTGCTGATCGTGATGGTCGTGATGTTCCTGCTGGGCTTCTTCCTCGATTTCATCGAGATCGTCTTCGTGGTCGTGCCCATCGTCGCGCCGATCCTGCTGATGATGGGCGTCGACCCCATCTGGCTCGGCATCATGATGGCGATCAACCTGCAGACCTCCTTTCTGACCCCACCCTTCGGCTTCGCGCTCTTCTATCTGCGCGGCGTCGCGCCCGATATCGTCACCACCATGCAGATCTATCGCGGCGCGGTTCCCTTCGTGCTGATCCAGCTTTTCGCGCTGGGCGTCATCGCCATGTTCCCCGCGCTGGCGACATGGCTCCCGAAACTTCTCTTCAGCGGAATGTGATTGTCTATGTCCAAAGTCCCCCCGCCCCGGCAGCCCGATGTCGCCGACACGGCCGGTCGCAACATGATGCGCATCGGCCTGGTCGCCATGGCGGTGGTCGGCGTCGTCACCTTCTTCATCGCCACCGGCCGCGTCCAGCTCGAGGAACCGCTGGTCGTCACCGCAACCCCGGTCCAGGTCGAACCCTGGCGCGCGGATGCGCCGCTTAAACTCGATGTCGAAGTGAAGATCGCCAACAACAGCGATGAAGGCCTGCCCCTCAACGTCGACTCGCAATGCGAGATTTTCCGCTGGATCGTGCTCGACGCCGAAAACGAATTCGTGCAGTCGCAATCCGGCAACGAGCCCTGCGTCGACCTGCCGGTCTCGGGCTTTCTCGACCCGAAGCATTCGCTGACCGGCGCCTATGCGCTGGAACTCGACCCGGCGCGCGTCCGCCCCGGCGACTACCGCCTCTTTGCCCGCTACTGGGGCTACGAAATCCGCCAGCCCTTCACGATCGAATAGACCGCAGATCCGCATCCGTCATGGCGCCGCCTCCGGCACGCGATGGCGGAACGCGGGACGTTCCCCTCACGCCGCCCCGAAACCGCCGCCGAAGCGGTGCCCCACGGGAAAGCCCTTGGGCGGCAATCGCCCGGCCTGGGCGCGGGAACCGAGCCAGTCCTTCAGCCCCTCGAAGGTCCGCGCCCGGTCGGAACGGTCATGCGCGACCAGCCCCTGCTTGAGGGTGAAGGTCTTGACGTCGCCGAGCCCGCCATCGGCATAGCGCTGCAGCCGCACGCCCTTGCCGCGCGTCATCTCCGGCAGTTCGCCGAGCGGGAACAGCAGCAGCTTGCGGTTCTCGCCGATCACGGCCACATGGTCGCCCTGCACCACCGCACAGGCCACCGCCTCGTCGCTGCCGCCGACATTCAGCACCTGCTTGCCGGCGCGCCGCATCGCCACCACCTCGTCCTCCGGCACCACGAAGCCGTTGCCCTGATGCGAGGCGACGATCAGCTTGCGCCCCGGCTGGTGCACGAACAAGGCCACCACCTCGCGGCTCTCGTCGAGATCGATCATCAGCCGCACCGGTTCGCCGTGCCCGCGCCCGCCCGGCAACTTGGTCGCCTCCAGCGTGTAGAAGCGCCCGTCGGTCGCAAACAGCAGGATCTTGTCGGTCGTCTCCGCATGCAGCGTGAAGCGCGGCCCGTCGCCTTCCTTGTACTTGATCTCGGTATCGGGTCCGAGATGCCCCTTCATCGAGCGGATCCAGCCCTTCTTCGAGCAGACCACCGTGATCGGTTCCTTCTCGATCATCGCCTCGACCGGCACGAAATCGACCTGGGGCGCATCGGCGAATGTCGTCCGGCGCTTGCCCAGATCGGTCTTCGGACCGAAGGTCGTCCGCACCTCCCGGATCTCCTCGGCCACCCGTTCCCATTGTTTGGCATCCGACCGGACCAGCGCCTTCAGCGCCTTCTGCTCGTCCGAGAGCTTCTTGTGCTCGCCGCGGATCTCCATTTCCTCGAGCTTGCGCAAGGACCGCAGCCGCATGTTGAGAATGGCTTCGGCCTGGTTGTCGCTGAGCTTGAAGCGTTTCATCAGCTTCGGCTTCGGCTCGTCCTCCTCGCGGATGATGCGGATCACCTCGTCGAGATTGAGATAGGCGACCAGATAGCCTTCCAGCACTTCCAGCCGCCGCGCGATCTTGTCGAGGCGGAAATTCGAGCGCCGGACCAGCACTTCCTTCCGATGTTCGAGCCAGGCCCGGAGCGCCTCGCGCAAATTCATCACGCCCGGCACCTGGCCGGCCGACAGCACGTTGAGGTTGAGCGGAAAACGGTTTTCGAGTTCGGTCGTGCGGAACAGCGACTCCATCAGATGCGTTTCGTCGACCATGCGCGATTTCGGCACCAGCACGAGGCGGATTTCCTCGGCGCTTTCGTCGCGCACATCTTCGAGCAGCGGCAGCTTGCGCGCCTGCAGGAGTTCGGCCAGCTTCTCGACCAGCTTCGACTTCTGCACCTGATAGGGAATTTCGGTGACGACGATCTGATAGCCGCCGCGCGGCAGTTCCTCCTTCTCCCACCGCGCCCGCACGCGAAACCCGCCGCGCCCGGTTTCATAGGCTTCCTGGATGGCCGCGCGCGTCTCGACAATGATGCCGCCGGTCGGAAAGTCCGGGCCTTTGACGAACTCGGTGAGCTTGGCCGTCCGCGCATTGGGATACTTGATCAGATGCAGCGCCGCGTCGCAGAGCTCGGCCGCGTTATGCGGCGGAATGCTGGTCGCCATGCCGACCGCGATCCCCGACGCGCCATTGGCGAGCAGTTGCGGAAAGGCCCCCGGCAGCACGATCGGCTCCTTGTCCTCGCCGTCATAGGTTTCGCGGAAATCGACCGTGTCCTCGTCGAGCCCGGCCAGCAGCAGCCCGGCCACCGCCGTCAGCCGCGCCTCGGTGTAGCGCATGGCGGCCGCATTATCGCCGTCGACATTGCCGAAATTGCCCTGCCCGTCGACCAGCGGATAGCGCACCGAAAAATCCTGCGCCAGCCGCACCAGCGCGTCATAGACCGACTGGTCGCCATGCGGGTGATAGCGGCCGATGACATCGCCCACCACCCGCGCCGACTTCTTGAAGCCCGAGCCCGGATCGAGCTTCAGCTGCTGCATCGCGAACAGCACCCGGCGATGCACCGGCTTCAGCCCGTCGCGCACATCCGGCAACGCCCGATGCATGATCGTCGACAGCGCGTAAGCGAGATACCGCTCCTCCAGCGCCTCGCGCAGATTGACTTCATGCTCGGGCTCGATCGGCGGCGGCGTAACGGCTTTGGTCATGGTCTCGTTTCTCGATTACAAGTTCGTCATTGCGAGCGAAGCGACAGCGAATACGCTCTTCCCTCGCCAAACCCAAAGGTGTCATCCCGGGGCTTGTCCCCGGGACCCACTCGCATCGCCACTTGCCGCAGCCGCCAATGGGTCCCGGCAACAAGTGCCGGGATGACACTGATTTTTAGGCAGATGGGAGAGCGAAAAAGCTCCCTCTGCGTTCTCTGCGGCTCTGCGTGCCAATACCGTCGGCACCGTCACGCGCGCCGCCCCCATCATACCAGCGATTCGCATCTCACTCCGCCCGGGCGGCGATCTTGGCCATCAGCCTTATCCGCGCATCCGGCAGATGCCGCCCCTGCGGCGCATAGAGATGCCGTTCGAGGAAATGCCCGGTCATCCGCAACCCTTCGGCCACCTCGGCCGCGCTGGCCTCGCCGGCCTGTGAGGCCAGCAGGAACCCCGGCAGCCGGAACAGCCGCTCCTTGTAGGCTTCGCCGGCCGCCCGGCTGACCGCGCCGCCGCTTTTCGGCGAGACATAGATCAGATCGTCCCGCGCCCCCGTTGCCGCGCATTGCGTCAGATCGAGCCCGAAACCCAGCTCCGTGAGAAGCCCCAGCTCGAAGCGCACGAACACCGCCGGCCAGACATCGGCCTGTTGCATCGTCCCGAGCAGCACGTCATAGGCGTCGTAAAGCGCCGGATGCGCCTGTCGCTCCGGCACCGCCTCGGCCACCGCGCTGGCGGCGCTCAAGGCCAGCAGCGCCAGCGCATCGTCCATCAGCAACCCGGCCAGCGGCTTGACGAGTTCCACCTGGTAGGTGCCGAGATGCTCCGGCAGCCGCGCCCGCCAATGCGCGGCAAGCTTGTTGCCCGGTTGCAGCACGCTCTTCATCCGCCGCCCGGCGCCGCCCCGCACCAGCCCGAGATGCCTCCCCTGCGCGCGCGTCAGCAATTCGACGATGGCGCCATTCTCGCCATGCGCCCGCGCCGACAGCACAAACCCCTCGTCCCGCCATTCCATGAAGGTTGCTTTTCCGCCTCGATTCCCTGCCTCTTCTCACCTTACATCGTCATTGCGAGCCGAAGGCGAAGCAATCCAGAAGTCCCAGGCGTCGAATCTGCGGCTTCTGGATTGCTTCGTCACTTGCGCGCCTCGCAATGACGCTGAAGAGCAGAACCGGCAGGCCTCACCGCCCCTTCGAACAGCCGACGCACAAATGCGCCGCCGGATCGGCCTCGAGCCGCTTCTCGGCAATCGCCTCGCCGCAGGTCGCGCAATAGCCATATTCGCCGGCCGCCATTCGCCGGAATGCCGCCTCGATCTGCGCCAGCCTCTGATGCCGCCGCTTTTCGGTCGCCTGCGCCATCGCCTGTGCCTGCAAGGCGTCCATGCGCGACAGCCGCCCGACGCTCTGCTGGTCGAGCGCCACCGGCGCCCGGCCTTCCGCCGTCATCTCGGATTGCGCACGCAGATCCGCAAGCTCCGCTTCGAGCAGCGGCCTGAAACGCGCGGCAAGTTCCTTCTCGTTCATCCGGCCTTCTCTTTCGCCGCCTCGGCGGCACGGAAACCTGTCGTTCCCGCATGATTGCCTGCCTCAACCTGCCACAAATTTCGTGCTACACAAGAGCATCGAACTGGGCTAGGTTCCGCCTCTCGCGAGGCCCGGCCGCCACAGGCAATGCCCCGCCTGTCCCCACATTTCCGGGGGCGATTTCGAAGCTGAAAGTTCGGCGATCTGTGTGACTGGAGCGATGGCTGTGCGCCATCCGCCACGATCTCGACAGCCGGGCTGCGCCGCAACGAGCGGCGCCGTTGGCCTTCGGATCGTCCATGCGCACATGCGGCTCCCGCCGCGTGACCGCCCTTCCTTTGCCTTCGATCCGAAAATGGAGAGCAGATGGATACGCACGGAAAGAATTTCGCCGCGAGCGACAATGAAACGCCGGAGACTCCTGTTGTCGAGACGCGCAACCGCCACGCATCGCTGATCGGGGATTCGATCGTCAACGAACAGGGCTGCGGCCCCGAGCCGATCGGCCTGCGTCCCCCCATGCCGGAAGACAGGGCGTAAGCATAGCGCCGGATCGTCCGCCACCTGAAAAATTCCGAATGTCACCCCGTTGAAGGAGTATGAGACCAAGATGAGGCGCAAGAAACTGATCCTGAAAGACCGGCTCGGCCGGGAAAAACTGGACGAAATCTCCGAATTCCTGGCCCGTGAATTCCCGCAGCAGCACACCATCGTGCGTTTCGACGGTCGCGTATCGATCCTCGTCGGCGACGACAGCGGCATGATGGCCATTCGGGACCGCTACACCGATGTCATCGAGGAAGTGCGGGACATATACTGAGCGGGAAAGGGAATTTCGGATGAGCGAACTGTTCGCGGAACTCGACTACAGACCCACGCCCCTCGGCGCACTCGTCCTGCGCCGGCGGCGCGAGCTGTCGCTCGACGTCGACGTCTACGAGATCAAGCTCGGCGACGAATATCTGATGTCGAGCCTCTTCACGGCATCCGAGGAGGCGCTGGCCCGCCTGGCGCTGGCTGAATGCGAAGGCAGCGAACTCGACGTCGTGGTGGGCGGTCTTGGCCTCGGCTACACCGCCCGCGCCGTCCTCGAAAACCGGAATGTCGGCTCCCTGACGGTCGTCGAATATCTCGACGCCGTCATCGACTGGCACGAGCAGGGCCTCTTGCCGCTCGGCCCCACGCTGACCTGCGATCCGCGCTGCCGCTTCCTGCTGGGCGATTTCTTCGCGCTGGTTGCCGGCGGCAGCGGCTTCGACGCCGAGAGCCGCGAGCGCCGCTACGACGCGATATTGCTCGACATCGATCACACGCCCGATTTCTGGCTGGCGCCCGGCAACGCGGCCTTCTACGAGCCGGAAGGATTGCGCAAACTCGCGGGCCTGCTGCGCCCCGGCGGCGTCTTCGGCCTCTGGTCCAACGACCGCCCGGACGCCGCCTTTGTCGAAAGGCTGGCATCGGTCTTTGCCGAGGCCCGCGCCGAACCGGTCACCTTCAGGAACCCGCTCCAGCAGGATCGCGAATTCACCCAGAGCGTCTATCTGGCGCGCACCGCAAAATGACGGCGCCGCCCGAAACCTGCCCCGTCTGCCGCGCGCCCGCGCCGCAACCCTTCATGGATGTCGGCCCGCAGCACTATCTGATGTGCGCCCATTGCGACGCCCGCTTCCTCGACCCGGCGCAACTCCCGCCGCCGCAAGTCGAACGCGCGCACTACCTGACGCATGAAAACGATCCCGCCGATCCGCGCTACCGCAACTTCCTCTCGAAGCTCGCCACGCCGCTGCTCGCCCGCCTCGCGCCCACATCCTCCGGCCTCGACTACGGCTGCGGCCCTGGCCCCGCACTGGCCGCGATGCTCCGCGAAGCCGGCCACGAAACGGCGCTCTACGATCCCTTCTTCCACGCCGACGAAAGCGCTCTCGCCCGCAGCTACGATTTCATCGCCTGCACCGAAACCGCCGAACACTTCCACCGCCCGGTCGACGAGTTCGACCGCCTCGACGCGCTGCTGCGCCCCGGCGGCTGGCTCGGCGTGATGACCGCCTTCCGCCCCGAAGACGACGCCTTCGCCACTTGGCATTACCGCAAGGACCCGACCCACGTCGTCTTCTACAACGAAAAGACGCTCCGCACCGTCGCCCACGCCCACAACTGGACCTGCGAATTCCCGGCGCCCGACGTGGCGCTGATGCGCAAGGCCTTGTGAGGCGAGATACATTCGTCAAATGCCGACAAATACGCCTAGGAAAAGCAGTTATCACCGGATGAAGCAGATTCAAACAAAGTCATTTCGCTCCGCCTATCCAAACCGTAGGATTACTCAAAGAGTCGCAAAATAAGAAATTACCACAGCTGACCTGTTGCGTTGTGATCGAATCCTCAAGCATTGGAACCACGTGGCATGGCCGATCAAAAACTCAAATTCCGAGACGAGCTTGAGAACTTCGCTGAGCGCTCCTTTGGGACGAGCATGGCGAAGCTCAACGACAAACAACGGTCAGACGCGCTGGTTCTCTGCTACCTAATGACCATTCGGAACGCACTTCTCCCGGGTTCAATTCCCGATGAACTCGACGAACTTCAAAGTTACATATGCGACGGAAAATCAGACCGCATGGTCGATTTTCTATATCGAGACGACAATAATCACGTCACAATTATACAGGCGAAGCACCGCGCTCCATCTCGAGGTGAAACCGAGGCCGAATTTGAGGCATTTAAATCTTGCCTCAAACTATTGTGCCCCGACACACGTCCAAAAACCCAAATTAATCAAAAGCTACTTGATGTGATGTCCGACATTGATTGGGACACCGATTCCTTCACCCTTATATATTTGTCGCTTGCTCGACATTCCGAGCCGATCGCAAACAGCGCAGAAGCAGACCTTGCCGACATTCCAAATTCTTCACTCAAGGACATAAGTAGCAGATCGGAGCTCCTGTATCTCAGCGAAGACGAACTAAACAAGGAATGGCGCGATGTTATAGGACAGCGGGCCGGTTCGTCTCCGACGGTAGAAATACGATTGTCGCAACCGGGAAAAAACGAAGAAAGCGAACATCCGTATCTGTTGTTTGAAAATCCGAACGGAATTAGATCATACGTCGGCCTTCTGTCCGCACAACAAATACATCAGCTGTATAATCGCTACCGCGTGACCTGAGCCCCAAGTTTCATCCAGTTGGAAGTAGAGTCTGTTGAACATTTGA